>DASXRU010000242.1:0-22220 GCA_036506395.1 Pyrinomonadaceae bacterium
GTTTGCCGGTATTCACGTCACAAATTTCCCACAAAAGATTGCGGGCAGTCCATCATCAACATCAGGTTAGCAAAGTGACCGGAGCGAAACGCTGTAAGGCGGACAAACGAGGTGTCGCCGCCTTATTTTTTGACCGCAAAGCGACGCGTCTCGCTTTCGACGGTTCCCCCTTTTCCGTCCTCCACAATGACTTTCCAGAAGTACGCCTTGCCCGGTTGCAGTTGGACGGTTCTGGACGCGTTGCTTCCACGGCAATAGTAGAGGACGAGGAGAAGCGCAATCACAATCACAAGTGCAAGCAGGGCCAGCAGCAGGCGGCCCTTCTTTGCTCTGATGAAAAGTACGATCACGATCAGCAAGCAAATGACCAGAATTATCACCAGCAAGGCGCAATTGCTCAGTCCGCCCAACATCCCCATCTGCGTTGGCATGTCGACGCATTGGCTGAAATTATGTTTCTGGCCTTGAGGCCAAACGCAATGCATGTAGTTCAGCCGGTTACCTTCTGCATCAGCGGCCTTATTCCAACTAAAGGTGACTTTTCCATCAACCCCGATCTTGTCATCCTCTGGGAAAAGGAGCGTGGGCGCGGTCGGTATTTTGTTGAGCTGAATCTTTTCTGCCTGCAAGTAGTTGTCGGCAAAGCCGGCCTCACCCGTCGCCATCACGTCCAGTTCGCAATCACCCCGCCGGCGGGGATCAACGACGGCAGCACAACGTTGCTTGGCCACATCGGGCGGCAGCTGTTTTATCGCAGGCCTCACTGGTGGACCAACTGCACCCCGGGGTAATTGACAAGTCGGCTGCAGCTCCTGCTGCACTTCGGCGGGCCAGGGTTTCACAGTAAACGTGCTTGTTGAAAAGCCGGGTGCATACTCGAAAAGACTGGAGCTGTCGCTCACGCGCCAGGCATCCGCGAATTTCTCATAGAGATCCACATATCGCTGATGCAAGTCGGGCCGAGAGCCCAGAAAGGTCCCATCGGGTAACGCTGGAAGCCAGTTGCCAGGAGCGATGGCGCCCATGACGCCCTCACTCGCTCGGGCATGACGCACATCGATGGTCAGATACCACACCTGGTAATCACTCCAGAAAGTGGGTGTAACCACGATGTCAGTGCCGCCCGGGTATTCGATTTGAATACCGCCCGGTGCTGTGGTCGGCAGAATTCGCCCGCCGGAGGCGAGTGTTAATCCGCGATCGCCGAGTTTTTCCACTGATTTGCCATCGACCCGCAGTTGCAAATTACCTGTCTTATCACCCGGATTGGGTTGGTACGTGATTCGGTGTGGGCCGAGGCGAAAGGCGGCAGCCGTGTTTATGCTCACGCAGGAAGAGAGCCCGGTATGCTCGTTCGGAGCCAGTGGTGCTACTGTTTCAACCGGAGTTTGACGGGCCTGGATTTCCAGGCCCTCCCCACGCAGCAATACGAACTCGCCCGCACTCTGAAAGTCGTAATGGGTTCCGTCAATTGTTGTGAGGTGCGGATCTCCCCAGGAGTTTACGCTGCCACCCTCAATCCACCGCCCAATCGTTTCGATATCGGCCTGGTTAAGCTTGGGTCCTCCACAAGGCATCATGCCAAACGGACCTATGCCATCGGATGTACAGTCCTCGTTGTTACGGATGATGAGTTGGTAGATGCGACTGTCTGTCCGAGTCGTTGTCATAAGGGAATAATTAGCGGCATCGTCGTGCGGCCGGTCCAGGCGATTCCCGGCTGCCGGATCCTCATTTTCTGAAAGATCCAAATAGGTGGCGTCGAAGAATCTGTTAAATGGCGGATAGGCCAAACCGCCATGACACTCGATGCAACTCTTGTTAAAGATTCGTTGTACGTCGGTATATTTGGGCATCGCGCCTGGTCCGGTTGCGGGAGGCAATGACAAGAATGCGTCATTGACCGCGGTGCGCAGATCCGTGCAGTTAAATGGAGGCGACCCGGTTAACCCCGGAAATCGATCACCGGCGGTGTTCAAGCTGGTTTCGAGTTCGGAGATAATAGTGTTGGTGTATCGAAAGCCACTGAATACGTCGGCAAAGGAATACGTACGCGACCGGCCGCGAACTCCCATCGACCACTTATCAACGGACACGCCCAACGGCTCCAGAAAGTAGCGATAGAGCGCAACCCGCTCAGTGTTGAAAGAATAGTCTTCGCGATCAACATAAAAGCCGCCGATTTCCGACGTGTCAGCTGACCCCGCGTCAATGGGTCTGCGAAATATCTCTTGGCGTATACGCTCCACGGAAGTGGTCGTCCCTTGCGAGGTACTGCCGCCGTACCGCTGAATCAGTCCAATCTGGTCGTCTGCGGTAAGATCGAGATAGGGATCGAGAGTTCGATCCAGGTTGAATTTTTCATTGTCTGCTTTCCTTCGTGGCATTGTTTGTGATCGCGCTCGGGTGTCAGCAAAGATCTGATTTATTCCCTCAGTTGGTCCCAGGCCGTGCCGTGCCGTGAAAAATCCAACGCCCGCGGCAAGTGGCGGGGTGACGTTGTTAGCTGCTACATCCCGAGTGTAACAACCCCTCGCGATCGCGAGTGCGATCGGACGAGCATCGAGAGGAACGCCGCCAGTGGCGAAGCGATGACTCGCCAGCTCGTTTCCTATTCGCTGCTGGTTGAGGTTGCCGTCTGCTCCACCAAGAAGATCGAAAAATTGTACTGCCCGGCCTTCTTCCGACCCGGGAGTGCCTGAATGGTGCAAGGTGACGTGTGGCCCACCCCGTATTACGTTTGACCCGCTTCCGGAGCCCGGAACATGGTTAAAGGAATAATTTGGCGTCACTGACGGATCGGGAGTAGCCGCCGGGGAAGGCGAGGGTTCGATCAAAACGGGAGGCGCGCTGTCGAACGGGAAATTGATATGGCCATCGTTTGGTCCGCCAATCGTGCGAGTGATGACATCTTCTGACGGAACCCCGGGAGGTTGAGGCTCTAACTGTTCGAGGATCGCCCGAACGAATGGATCCGCCTCCCAGGTCCAGGGATTGAGGAGCGCGCGGAACGCAGCGGCCTCCACCGAGCCTTGATAGATACGATCTCGATTAAACGGCATCGCACCACCCCAACTGTCGTAGGTATCCCAGTTTGGCTTGTTCTTACTTTTTACACTGCCGGCGGGAAAACCGTCCGTGCCGGGAAAGCTACCGCGAACGGGAGGGACCACAGTGCGGTCGGCGAGATTGGGAACATTTCGTGTCGAATGACACTTGGGACACTTGGCATCGTCGATCGAGATGCTCCTGTCCCTTGCAGGAACCGTTACAATTGTAGTGCCGTCAGAAAGCGTTGCCCTCACTTCATCGATATGCGCCAAAATAATTTCATGGAACCGGAAGTTTTTTTCCACCGGGTCCCATTGCATGTATTCAATTGCCTTTGGACTCGAGCCTGGATAGGAACTATGGAGTGTCATTCCGACGGTAAACACTGCCTTGGCATCCTCACTGGAAAGAAGAATTCGCGGCGAGAGGGCCGTGCCCGTCTGGAGACTTTCTGAGCGCGACATCAAGATCCAGCTCTGCTTGAAAGGGGCCGGTAGGGCGGCGACAAATTTAGCTGCTGAGTCTACACTGGGATTATCATTGAGATATTTCCTGATCCCAGCCAGGCCGGTTGGTCCCGCAGGGGTGAAGTCAGTTATTGTCGGAATAGGAGTGCTCGGATTAAATTTCGCCCTCACCGAGCGAGCGGAGCTCATCGTCACTCTACAGGGCGGAGTTGAACAATCTCCCTCCCACCCTGCAAACGTTGATGACCCATCGGGCGTCGCGGTGAGTTCCACCATATCAGAACTCGAGTAATTCGCACGGCAACCGCCTCCCCCTCCGCAATTAATTCCTGGATGACCAGCATCGGAGGTGACAGTTCCTCCACCCAATCCCGTTCTCAACACCCTTAGTTCTGGATCGTCAGCGGGCTGGGCGAACGGTCTCCTCGCAACCACGAAAACTGCGATGACGGCCAGAAGAATGCATACCGACTGTTTCCATGTGGATAGAACAAAGCGAGTTAACTTTGTGGTTCTCATAAGACCGTCTCCTGTCGTTAGCTGGACTGCTAATGTGGGTGCTTGAGATTGGTGTGGAAAAGGCGTGGTAAGTTTGGGATGTCGCAGCTTGCAACGATTCCTTCACCCTTCGATATGCCACTTCACTTCGCCCTATTGCTCGCGCAATGAATCGTGCTTCCTTCGGAGACGCAATGATTCCCTGCGGGAATGAATCCCTGGTCCTTCTGGTAGTCGGCGATCCGTCCTCCGAAAAACTCATGAGCCTTGGTTTTGGCGAATTGCGATAGATTGCCACAGCTACGACTGAGGCAGATGAGGGAGGAGAGCTGGAGATCATGAGGCCTCTTTCCCTGCGGAAGTGACGCAGGATCAATCCGGTAAAGCTTGCCTACTGAAGAACCAGCGAGGTGGTTGAGCGACGATTAAGTATGAATGCCTAAGTGTTGAGGAACGACTCGCGAAAGATGCGCAATTGTTAGCACCAGTGTGTGAGAACTGTCAATAGCGATGATCCGTCAACGAAATGCGTCCGGCAATTTTGCCGGCCGCATTGCGATCAAGTGGTGAGCCGAGCAGGACTCGAACCTGCGACCCACTGGTTAAAAGCCAGTTGCTCTACCGACTGAGCTATCGGCCCACGCGCAAAAGCCTACAATGTCCAATCTTCAATGTCCAACTTCGAAGATTACCGGCCACAGATTTACACCGGATGAACGCGGATAACACGGAGAAGATCACCGGCCGCAGATTTACACGAATGAACGCGAATAAATGAAGAGGATGTCATAGGGAGCTAACTACAAAGACTATAAGACGCAAAGGGTAAAAGGAGGGAACTCAGGCCAGGTAGATGAGCTTAGTCGTCTAATTATTTGGCTGAGCTCAGTGTCTTCGTGTCTTTGTGGTTAGTATTCTTATCCGTGTTCATCTGCGTTCATCTGTGGCCCAATTCTTATCTGTGGCCCAATTCCTATTCTGCCAGCCAGCGTCCCAGCGCAGAATCCTTCACGATGATTGTTTGCGTGCGCTCCGGGCCGGTGGAGACCAATCCGATCTGCACGCCAATCTGTTCGGAAAGAAAGCCAACATAATGGCGGGCGTTCGCGGGAAGGGAAGTCATCTCAGTTGTGCCCACGGTCGAGCTCTTCCAGCCAGGAAGCGTGGCATAGACCGGTTCAACTCGTCGCAGGTCCTGAGACACAGCAGGAAGTGATTCGCAGATCCGGCCATCCAATTCGTAACCCGTGCACACCTTGATTTCATCAAGCGCGTCGAGAACGTCGAGCTTCGTCAAGGCCACCGAGCTGAAGCCGTTGATCTCCGCCGCGTAGCGGGTGGCAAACGCATCGAACCAACCACAGCGCCGCGGCCGTCCGGTTGAGGCGCCGTATTCGCGTCCACGCTCGCGGATTACCTGGCCAATCTCAGCTTCGCCTTCGATCATTTCGGTAGGAAACGGGCCTTCGCCCACGCGCGTGGTATAGGTGCGCACGATGCCGAGCACTCCGGTGATGCGATGCGGCGCCAGCCCCGTGCCAATGGCGGCGCCGGCGGCAATCGTGCTGGAGGAAGTAACAAACGGATAGGTACCGTGGTCGACATCAAGCAGGGTGGCTTGCGCGCCTTCGAGCAGGATTGATTGTCCTTCCATCGCGGCCTTATTCAGGAAATGCGATGTGTCGGCGATGAACGGAGCCAGCCGCTCAACCACAGTCGATGTGTCATTGAAAACCTGATCCACATCCAAACCCTGGCCGCCATACGCCACAATGATCCGGTTCGCATCTTCAAGGTTCCGCTCAATCCGCGAGCGCAACACCTCAGGCACCAGCGCATCGGCGAATCGTATTCCCCGGCGGCCGGCTTTGTCTTCATAAGCCGGACCAATGCCCCGTAACGTTGTGCCCACCCGCTCGTTGCCGAGCCGCTCTTCGCTGGTGTGGTCGAGGGCGCGGTGATACGGCAGAATCAAATGAGCGCGCGAGCTAATCTTTACTCGTTCGGGCGTGACCTCCAGTCCCTGGGCACTGAAACGATCGGCCTCTTCAAAAAATGCGTTCGGATCAATGACCATCCCGTTACCCAGGACGCAGATCTTGCCCGGATGGATTATGCCGGAGGGGATCAGGTGGAGAACGAAAGAGCGATCGCCGACATAGACTGAGTGGCCGGCGTTATGGCCGCCCTGATAGCGGGCCACAATGTCGAAACGCTCGGCGAGCAGATCGACGATCTTGCCTTTGCCTTCATCGCCCCACTGGGCGCCTATGAC
The DNA here is from genome assembly GCA_036506395.1 of Pyrinomonadaceae bacterium. Lineage (GTDB taxonomy): Bacteria > Acidobacteriota > Blastocatellia > Pyrinomonadales > Pyrinomonadaceae > DASXRU01. Next base: position 6,292 of record DASXRU010000242.1, read on the forward strand.
AACTATGATTTTGGACATGACTCAATGCCGATTGCCGATTGCCAATTTCCGATTTGTTCGTGTTCTCCCGAAGAGAAATGGGCAATCGGCAATTGGCAATCGAAAATGGCTAGCTGGCTTTTCCCAGTCTAATTGGCTTTTCGATGAAGTAATAAGTGCAGGTGCCGCGAACTTCTTCAATGTCGCGTCTTTCGATTGGAAAGAGGCGGCACAGATTGGGCCGGTTCTCATATATGCCGCAGGTGCTGGTGCCATCGGAATGCTTTTTTAGAAACGGACACTTGAACACCAGCTCGCAACAGGCGCCACAGCGATTGCACTCACCACGGCGCAGGGCAAGCGCGGCTATCACGTCGTGCCTGCGAAAACTGAAATTAACCAGACGGCGCAGCTTTCCCTGCGCCTGCCGGGCGCGAAGCTTTGCGTCCTCGACCGTGCGCGAGCGCAACCTTTGTTTCAGGCGCGCTTCGAACGAACTCTGGCCTATCTTAAGCCCGCGTCGGGAGGTGCTCATTGGGTATGCTGGAAAGTGGCTTGCCTAAAGTCGAAATGCTGAATCGGACGGCGCTCAACGGTTTCTATCCGGAACGGAAATGGCGCGGGCGGCAGACAAGGCAACCCGCGCCACTCGTTTTGGCTTTTAAGCGGTGGCGGCGCCGGTGACGTGCTTATCTATCATCCGCGCAATCGCTTCTTTGGAAGTTGCGCCCACAACGCGCTCTTCTTCCTTCCCACCTTTGAACAGGATAAGGGTGGGAATGCCTTTGATACCATACCGCTGTGACACGGACGGGTTGTCATCGACATTCAATTTGACGACACGGGCGTTGTCGGCATACTTCTCAGCCACGGCCTCAACTGTAGGTGCCAACATGCGACAAGGTGCGCACCACGCTGCCCAAAAATCCACCAGTACAGGGCGGTCCGATTGCAGGACGTCCTTCTCAAAACTGCTGTCGCTAACTTCGGTTACATGCTCGCTCATCTTTTCTCCTTAGCTTTCCTTGGACGCCACGTTCAGTTTCGTCCCTTGCGTCTGACCCTGATCTAAATCGAATCCTTGTAGGACAGGCATTCCTGCCTGTCAGATGACAGACAGGAATGTCTGTCCTACTAAAGCCTGGCTGTTTCTTTGTAAAGCTCAATATACTTTTGGGCCGCTGCTGACCACGAATTGTCCACTATCATGCCATTGCGCTGAATCCGCCGCCAAATCTCCGGTTGACTATAAAAGTAAAGCGCCTCGCGTATTTTTTCAAGCATGGCGGAGGCCGAGTAAGGTCCGAACTTGAAACCGTTACCGGAACCGGTTGCCGCATCGTAGTGCTCAACGGTGTCGTCGAGTCCCCCGGTGGCCCTCACCACGGGCACCGTGCCGTAGCGCATACTGTACATCTGATTCAGCCCGCACGGCTCGTATAGCGACGGCATCAAGAAAATATCCGCGCCGGCCTCGATCTGATGTGCCAGCGGTTCGCCGGCGTAGCCTTTGTAAACGCCTACCTGATGCGGAGCGTGATCGCGAAAGCTCTGCAGAAAATCTTCGTACTGTCCGGCTCCCAGGGCAATGAAGAACGCGCCCGTGGCCAGAATTGAAGACGCCGCTTCTTTGATCAAATCATAGCCCTTCTGGGCCACGAGCCGCGAAATGATTGCGATGATGGGCCGCTCCGCTTCCTGCGGCAATCCAAAACGACGCAGCAGGTCGAGCTTGCATGCTCGCTTGCCGCTCAGGTCGTCAGCATTGAAGTGGGCAGCGATATGCGGGTCGGTTTCGGGGTTCCAAACTTCGTAGTCCACACCATTCGTGATGCCCGCCAACCGGTCATGCCGCGCGCGCAGAACCCAGTCCAAACCGTAACCATTTTCCGCAGTTTGAATTTCCTGCGCGTAGCGCCTGCTGACGGTTGAAAGCGCGTCGGCCGCGACCAGGCCCGCCTTCAACGCCGACGCAGCTCCCTTGAACATGAAGGCGTCACGCTCGTTACGCTCGCCGAAACCCAGATGCCATAAATCGCCGGGATCGAATGTCCCCTGGTACGCAATATTGTGAATGGAAAAGAGGGTTCGAGTCCGGTCGAAGAACTGATCGAAAGCCCGGCGCGCGCGCACTTCGACAGCGGCAAAGCCCCCCGGCCAGTCATTACAATGAACGATGTCGGGCGGATCGCCCAGGCGCTCGCAGAGCGCGAGCGCGGCCCGGCAAAAGAAAGCAAAGCGTTCGTGATCGTCACCATAACCGTAAATCGAAGGCCGGGCGAAATAGGGGGGCGATTCGATCAAGTACGCCGGCGCACCGGCTGCATCGCTGCGCCACACGCCGACGGTTGGCTTCTGCCGGCGCCATTCAACCTCGAGATTGTCAATGAACTGTTCACGCAACAAGCTGCGATCAACCAGATCGTAAAGAGGAAGCAGAAGAATCGCTTCCGCGCCCTGCGCGTTCAGCGCCTTCGGCAGCGCGCCCGCCACATCGCCAAGGCCGCCCGCCTTCGCGAACGGAACTGCTTCAGACGAAAGTAAGGCAACGCGCATAGCGTGCTTTGAACTTTGGTCTTCGGACTTTGGCCCACCGGGGGTGCGTCACCATGGGTTACGGGACCGCGTACAAAGCACCAAGTACGAAGAACAGTCGCCTAGCTTTGCATCGACGCCAGGAATTCAGCGTTAGACTTTGATTTTTCCAGTCGCTCAAGCACCACTTCCATTTGCTCGACCGGCGAAAGAGGATTCAACACACGGCGCATTACCCAGACTCGATTCAGGTCTTCCTTGCTGATCAGCAGTTCTTCCTTCCGCGTCCCGGAGCGTTGCAGATCGATGGCCGGGAACAATCTCTTGTCGCTCAAGCGGCGGTCAAGATGAATTTCACAGTTGCCCGTGCCTTTAAACTCTTCGAAGATCACATCGTCCATGCGCGACCCGGTATCGATCAGCGCGGTGGCAATGATCGTCAATGAGCCGCCCTCTTCAATATTGCGCGCGGCGCCAAAGAAACGTTTCGGTCGCTGCAGCGCATTGGAATCGATACCGCCGGAAAGAATCTTTCCACTGGGCGGCACGACGGCGTTATGGGCGCGAGCCAGGCGCGTGATGGAGTCCAGCAGAATTACGACATCGCGCTTGTGCTCCACCAGACGCTTCGCCTTTTCGATTACCATATCGGCCACCTGGACGTGACGGGTCGGAGGTTCGTCGAAAGTTGACGAGATAACTTCGCCGTTGACCGAGCGCTGCATGTCCGTGACTTCCTCGGGACGCTCGTCAATCAGCAGCACTATCAGGGTTGTTTCCGGATGATTCTCCGTTATCGAGTTTGCGATCGTCTGCAGCAGCATTGTCTTGCCGGTCCGCGGAGGAGCGACAATCAGGCCGCGCTGACCCTTGCCAATAGGCGTCACGAGATCGATGACGCGAGCCGACAGATTCTCCGAGGTCGTTTCGCACTTCAACATCTCATCGGGGTAAAGCGGCGTCAAATTATCGAAGAAAACCTTTTCCCGCGCCTGGTCCGGCGATTCGAAATTGATCGCCTCGACCTTAATTAAAGCAAAGTAGCGCTCGCCTTCTTTCGGCGGCCGAATTTGTCCGCTGACGGTGTCACCAGTGCGCAGGTCGAACTTGCGAATCTGCGAAGGCGAGACATAGATATCATCGGGTCCCGGCAAGTAGTTGTATTCCGGCGCCCGCAGGAAACCGAAACCATCGGGCAATGTTTCCAGCACGCCCTCGGAAAAAATCAGCCCGCTTTTTTCGGTTTGGGCCGCCAGCACCTTGAAGATCAGCTCCTGTTTGCGCATGCCCGTCGCGCCGGGCACATCCATGCCTTTGGCAATCCCCGTCAGCTTGGAAATGGACATCTCCTTGAGGTCAGCCAGGTTCAGCATTTCTTCGCTCTTAAAATCCTTAGCCGCCTTCTCAGGCGGAGCTTCGGCAGTGGCGACTGTGCTGGCGCCGCTGTCGTCTCCGTTTGAATCATTGCTGGCGCCGCTGGCGCGCGCGCGTGGTGTACGTTGTGACATATCTTTTTCTCGGTGCAGCGTGCTCCGGAACCGCCGCGTTTGGTTTTAGTTTGTTGTCAGAGTCTTAATCTTGTTGAGTGATTGAAGGATCCTGGTTAATGAGAAATGCTTTACTGGCGGTTCTAAACGGACGCGCGTGCGGACATTGTTCTTCACCGCCTATCGCGATTCAACGGACCGACCGGGCCTCAAGACGTTCTTGTTCGTAAGTGGGGTGTCTCCGCCGGATTTGATGCTACGTGTGGCCACCGCGTGGCCCTGCATCAAATTGTTCAAAACCCAAGGGACGATAAGGGGACGTAAAGTGTTATCCGGGAATTAGGACACAGGCTCTGACTCAAAACTGCCCGCCGCTCCATGCGCCCTGAACATCAAAACCAGCCAATGCTTTTTCGATAGTGTGCCAAACTTCTTCGCGTCCGGCCCCGGTTACAGCGGAGTAGGCTACCACCTCTCCTGCTTTGAGCACGCGCCGGGCGCGCTCTATGCTCTTTCGCAATTCATTGTTCGAGAGCTTATCGGATTTCGTGGCAACGATTATTTGTGGTTTCCGATGATGCTGGAGCCACTCGTGAAGTTGCAAATCCAGTTTTGTGGGTTCGTGACGCGAATCTACGATATGAATTGATAACACAAGCTGGTTGCGCTTGGCAAGGTAGCTGGTTGCCATCTCGCTCCAGCTTTCTCTGATTCCTTTCGGGGCCCGCGCATAACCGTAACCGGGCAGATCAACGAATCGAAACCGGCTATTGATTGAGAAGAAGTTCAGAGACTGTGTTCTGCCGGGCGTGGAGGAGGTGCGTGCGAGGCCCCGTACGCCCAGCAGAGAATTGATCAGTCTTGATTTGCCCACATTGGAACGACCCAGAAAAGCGATCTCGGGCTTTGGCTCAGGGGGCCACTCAGCCTCTTCGAAGGCGCTCTTCAGGAATTCAGCGCGGAGCTGGTTCATTCAATTCAGCTGGATGTGCCCGTAGTCATCGCCGCTGCCGCTCGCGTTTTTTCTTGGTCGGCACGCATCTCGCCAAATTTCTTCATGCGCTCGCGCATGGTAGTGATCTTTTCCTCGATGTTTGGAATGCGTTTCACCAGCGACTCGAGGTTCTGCAGAAATTCTGGCGCGCCGAACAGGGAACGGACATCCTCAATTACAGGAGCGATTTTGGCGTAGACAAATATGTGTTCGCCATTTGTTTCGTTGAACAATTTCTCATCGATGGCCCCGTTATTGACCAGCGCGGCGGCCATGTCCCAGTAGGAAATCACCATACGGTAGTGACCGCTGTGCTCGCTCAAAAGGGTGTCGATAATGTCCTGAGCGCTGGTGGGGTTGAATGTGAATAGCCAGTTGCGCGCTTCCCGCATCACTGGCTCGCGCCGAAGGTCATAGAGCTTCAGAATCAAATCTGCGTCTTCATGCTTTCCCATAGATATCTCCTCTTGATGAAAGGCAGCGCCAGGCTGCCGGGTGGATTGCCGATAATGCGAGGCGATCGTTTCCGAGGCGAGCTAATAGGAAAACTCCTATTTGCCTCGGGGTTTCAGAAAGTCAAAAGTATGCCGCGTTGGACTACCCGAGTCTAGTCGGGAGCAATCCAAACGCTAATGAGCGAGGCCACGCTCAGTGCGCAAGCTACAAGTATTTCCACTGGCCAAATGCCAACGGTTTCCGTCTATTGTTCCGCGGTTGTTTGAATGCCCTGGGACGGTGGCTCAGTGGTCCAAATCGGCGGTGCTTTGGCAGCATCATCGCTGATTGTCGGCTCAGTCGGACAAGCATCTTCGAGTCCGAGAGCGAGCACTTCGTCAATAGTTTCCACGAGATTGATATTCAGCGCACTGCGAACTTCTTCCGGGACGTCGGGCAGATCCTTCTCGTTGTCTTTCGGAAGAATAATCGTGTCGATGCCGAAGCGATGAGCGGCCAGGAGCTTTTCCTTTACACCCCCGACGGGCAGCACGCGCCCACGCAGCGTGATTTCGCCGGTCATGGCTACATTGTTCCGCACCGGCACACGCGCGAGTGCTGAGGCCATCGCCGTCGCCAGCGTGATGCCGGCCGACGGACCATCCTTGGGGATCGCGCCTTCGGGAATATGCACGTGCAGGTCACGCTTGCGAATGAAGTCCAGGTTAATACCGAGTCGCTCTGCGCGGGCTTTAATACATGTCAAAGCCGCCTGGGCCGATTCCTGCATGACATCGCCTAATTTGCCCGTCAGTGTAACGCCGCCCCGACCTTTGGTAAGAGTTGCTTCGATCTGCAGCACCTCACCGCCGACTTCCGTCCAGGCCAAACCTGTTGCCAGTCCCACTTCGCTGTTAGCGGCAACGCCCTGCTGGCGAAACTTAATGGCGCCCAGCATTTCGCTGACACGCTCGGCATCAACAACATCCTTGAAATCCGGGGCAACGCTGTCGGAAACAAACTTGCGCGCAATCTTGCGACAGCATGAACCAATCTCCCGCTCCAGGTTGCGCACACCAGCTTCGCGCGTGTAGTGGCGAATGATTTCCAGTATTCCCGTATCGGCGAACTCTAATTGCTCCGGCTTGAGCCCGTTAGCTTCCGCCTGCTTCAGCACCAGATGTCGTTTAGCGATCTCCAGCTTCTCTCGCTCGGTATAGCCCGACAGGCGCAGAATTTCAAGCCGGTCTTGTAGTGCAGGCGGAATCGTATGCAGCACGTTGGCTGTAGCAATGAAAAAGACCTTCGACAGATCGTATTCGACGTCGAGATAGTGGTCCTGGAACATGTGGTTCTGTTCCGGATCCAACACCTCAAGCAGCGCCGCGCTTGGATCGCCGCGAAAGTCAGCGCCCAGCTTATCCACTTCGTCGAGCAGCAGAACAGGGTTCACTGTCCCGGCCTTCTTCATCATCTGAATGATCTGGCCTGGCAGCGCGCCGATATACGTGCGCCGATGACCGCGGATCTCGGCCTCGTCGCGCACACCGCCCAAACTAAGCCGCACAAATTTTCTTCCGGTCGCGCGGGCAATCGATTTTCCAAGACTCGTCTTGCCGACTCCCGGCGGACCCACGAAACAAAGAATCGATCCCTTCGGATTCTTTACCAGTTGCCGCACCGCAAGGTATTCGAGGATTCGATCCTTAATCTTTTCCAGACTGTAGTGATCCTCGTTCAGCACTTCCTCGGCTTTCGTGAGGTCCCTGATCTCCTTCGACTTCTGTTTCCACGGCACGCTTAGGAGCCAATCGATGTAGGTGCGTGAAACCGTGCCTTCCGCGGACATTGGCGGCATTGCTTCCAGGCGGTGCAGCTCCTGCATCGCTTTTTCCTTGGCCTCATCCGACATGCCGGCTTCTTCAATCTTCTTCTTTAGCTCATCAAGCTCGGTCTTTTCGTCCTTCCGGCCCAGTTCCTTATGAATCGCCTTGATCTGTTCGTTGAGGTAATACTCTTTCTGGGCACGCTCCATCTGGCGTTTCACACGGGTCTGGATTGTGCGATCAAGTTGGCGCTTTTCAAGCTCTGTTTCCAGGAGCTCGATCAGTCGTTGTAGCCGCGCCTGCGTGGAGAAGATCTCCAGCAGTCCCTGTTTGTCTTCCACCGAGATGCGCAGCTGGGATGCCAGCGCGTCGGCCAGATGTGACGGATCCTGATTACGCAAAGCGGTCTGCAACGCATCTGTCTGAGCGTCAGGCGCCAGGCGCAAGTGCTGTTCGACTAGTTGGCCGATCTTCTGGACCAAGGCATCCACGCGAGGACCTTCTTCGTTGACTACTGGCGCGCGACGCACGAGCGCTGTGAAAGCGCCGCCGTTGTTTTCCACGCGCACTGTAGTAGCCCGTTCGCGGCCCTCAACCACGACCTTAATCTGTCCGTTATCCTGCTTTTGCGACTGAAGAATTCGGCCCAGTGTCCCAATGCCGTAAATCTGTTCCGGCGTCGGCTCGTCAACCGTGGCATCGTGCTGTGTGGCAAGGAATATCGTGCGGTCAGACGATAGCGCTTGTTCGAGCGCGCGCACTGATCCGGGCCGACCGATCTTGAAAGCTACTTTGGTAAACGGAAAGATAACGACGTCGCGAATTGGCACCATCGGATAGCGCGCAACGTCGTCAGGAGTACGGTCTGTGTATTCTTCCATAAGTCGAATTAAAACCTTTAGTGGAGCCTGTAAACGCTCAAAGGGGAACAATTAAAGCTTGCAAGTAAGGGCGAGGCGCCGATTGCCGTCTCGCCCTCTTCAAACCGATCTGATTCTAAAGCATTTCTTCGGTGGGTGCTACTAAAAGAAGTAATTATTCGGAGTTGTGGGGCGTTTTGCCGAGGTTTTGGTGTTATGCCGCCGCGCCGTCGATGCCGGTCAGGCCTTCGCCCGGAATAGCGCGCTTGCGTTCCACCATTTCGCTGGTAATGCAAAACTCCTTCACCCGTTTTTGCGAAGGTAAGGAGTACATCGCTTCTAGCAGCAGTTCCTCGAGGATCATCATCAAGCCGCGGGCCCCGACTTTACGCTCCACTGCCTGGCGGGCGACACATTTGAGCGAGTCTTCCGTAAACTTCAGCTTTACGTTGTCGAAGTCGAACTTTTTCTGATACTGCTTGACGAGCGCGTTCTTCGGTTCGGTAAGGATCTTTATCAGCGCGCCCTCGTCGAGTTCGTGCAGCACACCGCAGACCGGCAGACGTCCGACGAACTCGGGAATCAAGCCAAAACGAATCAGGTCTTCCGGTTGTACGTTGGCCAATGCTTCGGCTTGCCGTTGGCCTCCCGACTTCACCTGGGCGTGAAAACCCAGCGACTTATTACGCAAACGCCGTTCGATGACTTTCTCCAAACCGACGAACGCCCCCCCGCAGATAAAAAGGATGTTCGTCGTGTCAACAGGGAAAAATTCCTGATGAGGATGTTTGCGGCCTCCCTGGGGCGGGACATTGGCGACCGTGCCTTCGAGGATTTTCAACAGCGCCTGCTGCACTCCTTCACCCGATACGTCGCGCGTAATCGAAGGGTTTTCGTCCTTGCGACAAATCTTGTCGACTTCGTCGATGTAGATTATGCCCTGCTGCGCGCGCTCAACATCTCCGTTTGCCGCCTGCAAGAGTTTCAGAATGATGTTCTCGACGTCTTCACCGACGTAGCCTGCTTCGGTAAGGGTGGTGGCGTCAACGATCGTAAATGGGACGCTCAGCAAACGGGCCAGCGTCTGCGCCAGCAAAGTCTTGCCGGTGCCCGTGGGCCCAATAAGAAGAATGTTCGATTTTTGAATCTCGACTTCATTACGGCGGCGAGCCAACTCGATCCGCTTGTAATGTTGGTAGACAGCCACGGCGAGTCGCTTCTTCGTTTCTTCCTGGCCGATTACATATTCATCGAGGAACCCTTTAATCTCACCGGGCTTAGGCAGAGGTGGGCGGGATGCCACCTGCTCGGCCTGCTGGTCGTCGGTGATGATCTCGTTGCAGATGTCAATACATTCATTGCAAATGTAGACGGTCGGTCCGGCAATGAGCTTCTTCACTTCGTTCTGCGACTTACCACAGAACGAGCAGCGCAAAGTGTCGTCGGTTCGTCTTACCATAGGCATCCTCGGGATTTGAGATTTCGCATTACCAATTTGCGGTCCCGGTCCAGGCGATCGCTTATCGGGTGCAGATCGGAAATCTGCTCTAGCTTAAGTTTGGTTCCTCATACCGGTTGCGGAACGCCAGAAATTTCAGCACTCGAAAGAAGCTGGTTAAAACGATGCACGCACTCGTTGCAAATGAATGAGCTCTTCCCGATCATGCGGCGAGGCACTCCGCGAGTTCCTTGCGGCGTGCCCGCAACGATCTCTGTTACTTCGCCTCTGGATTTTCCACAGAACGAGCAACGTAGGTCCTGAGCTGTCATTTTGGCAATCATCTCTCCTGCCTCCGAATTGCCGCACCCTATTCGCGGTGGGCAATCACCTCGTCTATTAAACCATAATCCTTGGCCTGGGCGGCAGACATAATGCGATCGCGCTCCACGTCGCGCTCGACCTGTTCGAAGGGCTGGCCCGTATGGGTGGCAATTATCTGTGAAGTAAGCTCGCGCATGCGAATGATTTCTTCGGCTTGAATGCGGATGTCAGTGGCTTGACCGGAGGTGCCACCAGTTGGCTGATGAATCAGTATTCGTGAGTTTGGAAGTGCAAACCGCTTGCCTTTAGTGCCGGCCGCTAACAGCAGCGCGCCCATCGAAGCACACTGGCCGACACAGATAGTTGTTACGTCCGGGCGTATGAACTGCATTGTGTCGTAAACCGCCATTCCGGCAGTTATCGACCCACCCGGTGAATTGATATAGATGTTGATGTCTTTCTCGGGATCTTCAGCTTCGAGGAACAAGAGCTGGGCCACGATCAGATTCGCGATCTGATCGTCGATGGGTGTACCTAAGAAAATGATGTTGTCTTTCAGCAGACGAGAATAAATATCAAACGCGCGCTCACCGCGTGACGTTTGTTCGACAACCATTGGAACCAGCGCCATAGATTTAGTCCTTCGAGATTAAAAGCCGGAAGTCATAAAAGATTTTCCATTTTCCATTTGTCATTTCTCATTTGTCATCGATGTGCAGTGATGAGTGCTTGCGTCCTGAAATGAAAAATGACAAATGAGAAATGACAAATGGAAAATCTGTTCTTCTCTACTCTTCGAGTTGATCACCGTCGTCTGTCAGCGGCATTTCGGCCCATTCTTCCTCGGTGATGCGCGCATTTTCAACCAGCAACTGAAGCGCTTTACGATTGCGCAATCTGTCGGCGATGCTACGTTCGCCCCCCTGCTTTGTCAAGGCACTACGTACTTGCTCTGGAGACTGGCGCGTGGCTTCAGCGTACGCATTTATTTCGGTGTTAACCTCTTCGTCGGTCACATTTATTTTCTCTTCATCGGCGATTCGATCCAGCAACAGCGAGCCGCGCAGATCACGCTCAGCCTGGCTCTTCAAGGTGTCGCGTGCGCCTTCCCAATTCAATTCCTGACTGCGTGGATCTATTCCCCGATCGATCATGTTGCGCACGACTGATTGCAGATTCTGGTTGGTCTGATGTTCCAGCAACGTCTGCGGGACCTCGAAGGAATGCGTCTCAACCAGTGTCTTCAGCAGTTCGTTCCGCAAACGGTTCTCTGCTTCCGCGCCGGCACGTTGCTCAAGGTCCTGTCGAATCTTGGCGCGTAAGGTGGTCAGCGAATCAAGTTCTTCACCAAGACTCTGCGCCCATTCATCGTCCAGCTCGGGCAATTCCTTTCGGCGTACGGCGGTGACTTTCGCCCGGTACTCGACTCGTTTTCCCGCCAGTCCTTTTGAAGTGAAGTCTGCTGGATAGTTCACCACAAAAGTCTTTTCGTCTTCGGGCTTTACGCCGAGAAGGCTGTCCGTGAACTCCTGCTGTACGCCTTCGCCGCCGAGTACGATGTCAACCTCGTCAACGTTAATGTCTTCCTCTTCAGGAGTGTCCAGAAACTTGCCGTTGACATTCACGGTCACAGTGTCGCCCAACTCGGCGCTGCGGTCTTCCACGGGCTGAAGCGAAGCTGATGACTCGCGCAGCCCTTCCAGAACGGCTTCCACATCCTGCTCGGTGACGGGACGAACGCGACGCGCGGCTTCCAGCCCGCGATAATCGCCCAGCTTGATTTGCGGAAAAACCTCGACAGCCAAATGGACCTTCAGTGCTTCAGTACCGGGCTTCTTCAAACCTTCAGTCTCATCAGCACGAAGATCCGGTTGCCCGATCACCTCGAGCGAGTGTTCCGTGATCGCATCGTTAATCGCGGGTGGCAGAAGTTCCTGGAGAATCTCGCTTTCGATGGCTTCCTTAAAACGAGTCCGGACGACGGACCGCGGCGCGTGTCCTTTGCGAAAGCCGGGCACGTTAGCACGCTTGGAAAAATTATCGCTGATGCGATCGTACGCGGCGCGCACTACTTCAGGTTCGATCTCGATCTTTAGTTCCTTACGCGTGTCGGAAACATCAATTACTTCGCTCTTCACGATAAATCAGAGATCAGAGGTCAGAGATCAGAGGTCAGACGCTACGCACTCGCTGACCTCTGACTTCTGACCTCCGACCTACGTCCTCCATTCTTTGGTGCGAAAGGGGGGACTCGAACCCCCACACCTTTCGGTACCAGATCCTAAGTCTGGCGCGTCTGCCAATTCCGCCACTTTCGCGTCGCGGCGCCCGAGTAGCAGTGTGAATCACTCGAACGGCAACAAGAATAGCATGCACGACTTCGCTAAGTCACAACCAGGAATTGGGAATTACTACAGTGTGCGCGTCACCTTCGAAAGTGATCGCGGCGCATCGGCGTCGAGGCCTTTCGCATCGGCCAGCAACGCCGCGAAGAGCTGCGCAGGAATGATGTAGGGAATCGGAGCCAGGAATTCATCAATCTCTTTAGGCATGATGACCGCGCGAGAACAGAGCGCGGCCGTCTCAAGATCACCCGTGATAGCCATCGTGTCGGCGTGCAATTCGCCCAGCCGTTTGATCAGATCCTTCGTCCCGGGAAGCATAACGCCTGGCGGCGCAAACAGAATCACAGGAAAGTGCCGCTCCACCATCGCCACCGGCCCGTGCAAAAAGTCGGCTGACGAGAATCGCTCGGCCACAACGTAGCAGGTTTCCATTAGCTTCAAAGCCAACTCGTAAGCATTTGCGTACGCCAGGCCGCGACCCACCACCACGCAATTCTCCATGAAGGCGAAACGTTGCACCAGTTCAAGGATGGCGGGCTGTTGTTCCAGCGCCCGCGAGGCGAATTCAGGGATCAGAGTGTAATCAAATGCCGGCCTATGTTCGGCCAGCGCCTCGGCCAGCATGTAAAAGAGCATCATCTGGCCCGTGTAGGTCTTCGTTGCCGCCACTGAGCGCTCGCGGCCACCGTGCATCAGCAATGTTTCATTTACCAGATCTGCCATCGCCGAGGCCGGTTCATTAGTCATCCCAACGGTATAGGCTCCGCAGTCGCGCGCGTTCTCGAGCACGCGGTTTATGTCTTCGCCTTCGCCGGATTGCGATACCCCAATCACCAGCGCGTGCTTCAGATTAAGTTTTGCACCATAGAGCGTGTGTACCGAAGGCGCCGAAAGCGACACCGGAATGCCGGTTGTGATTTCCAGCAAGTAACGACCAAAGAGCGCCGCATTATCTGAGCTGCCCCGCGCGGCCAACACGATCAGATCGATGTCGCGTTGTTTGAGCGATTTGCCCAGAGCCGCAACCTTGCCACGCTCTCCGGAGATCGTTTTCTGAAGCGCCGCAGGCTGCTCGGCGATTTCCTGAAGCATGAGGGACATGATTATCTAAGCCGAGCGATTGTATTCGCCATCAATATCGGGTAAATAGACGGGCGTTCTTCTCCAAACTCTTCATTGAAAATTATGACGGCAATAAGCTCTTAGACTCAATGGGAACAACTCTAACACGAACCTTCATCTTGCGAGCGGCAATTCTTGGCGCGTTCGCACTTGTATTTGTTCAAGCGAACGCGCAGTCCGCGAAGCTCCAGGTTATTCCAGCGCCGAAGACGATCAACGCCGTTAGGGAGGCCAAATTTGATCTAGGGCCGGGAACGCGCATCGTCCTTGCCGATCCACAATCGGATGACGATCGGTTTGCGGCTCAGGATTTTGTCGATGACCTGAAACAATCAACAGGCGTGACCATCCGGCTCGGCGGTAACTCACGTAGCCGGATTCTGATCGGCAACGTGGACTTATCAAAGATCCGGGCCGCCTTGAAAGGACTCGCGGCGCAACGGCGTGGCGAAGATGGATATTATCTCTCCGTGGATGTGCATGAAATCGTTGTTGCCGGGGAAACCGCCGCCGGCACGTTCTATGGTTTACAGACCTTGAAGCAACTTATCCGCGGTGGAAACGGGACACCCGCATTTGTGCCGGCGCTGGAGATCACGGATTGGCCCACGATGCGCTGGCGGGGCGTTTCCGACGATATCAGTCGCGGTCCGGTGCCCACCGTCGATTACATCAAACGGCAAATTCGCACCGAAGCTTATTTCAAGTTGAACATGCACTCCTTTTATATGGAGCACACGTTCGCCAGTGAGTCGCATCCCTTGATTGGTCCGGCAGGCGGATCATTGACGCCGGACGAGATTCGCGAATTGGTCGCCTACGCGGGGCGCTATCATGTCGAGTTAGTCCCTGAACAACAGACATTCGGTCATCTGCACAAAGCGCTGCGACTGGAGAAGTACGCGGAGCTGGCTGAGACACCCTACGGCGATGTGCTTTCGCCACAGCAAGAGGGAACTTACAAACTGATAGCGGAGTGGTATCAGGAACTGAACGAACTCTTTCCCGGCAAGTTTTTTCATATTGGCGCGGACGAGACGTTCGAATTGGGCGAAGGCCAAAGCAGGGAAGTAGCCAGAGCACGCGGTGTCGGCGCAGTTTATTTCGAACACCTGAATCGCGTGCGCGAAGTGCTGAAGCCCTACCAACGGCGTTTGATGTTTTGGGGAGACATCGCCCTGCACCATCCCGATCTGATCGACAACATTCCCAAAGACATGATCGTGATGAACTGGCGATACGGCGGCACGGATGATTACTCGTCAATCATCAAACCGTTCAAAGATGCCGGCCTCGAACAGTTCGTCTGTCCCGGCGCCAGCAACTGGAACCAGATCTTTCCGAACATTGAAAATGCGTCGAAGAACATCGTTAGTTTTGTGCGCGATGGCCAGAAGGCGGGCGCGCTGGGAATGATGAACACGACCTGGGACGATGATGGTGAGGCGCTCTTCGAAACCGCGTGGTACCCAATCGTGCTCGGCGGCGCGGCGTCATGGCAGGAAGGCACGGTCGACATGGAACAGTTCGATCGCGATTTCGACTGGGCGTTCTTTCGTAACGACGGCGATCAGTTTGTGAAGGCGACTCGTGCGCTCGGCAGCGTTGGTTCTTTGCTTGGCTCGGGGACGACCGACGAGCTTTTCTGGCGCGAACCTTTCACCACATCGTTCCAGGTCCAATCACGCAACCTGGCAGAAAAAACTCGGCAGATGCGTTTGATGGTGGAGGACGTTGCCGAATCGCTGTCGCGAAACGAAAACCGCGCGCGGCGCAATCGATCGGCAATGGTGGCGATGCTTCTGGCAGCGCAACGCTTTGATCACCTCGGGCGACGCATGGAGGTGGTGCAAAAGTTCAGCGACGAATACTGGAACGCTTACCTCAATCTCGGTGACCGCACGAAAGTAAGAAAGCTGCGCTATTACTCCAGCGCAATTTACAATAACATGCGCGAGATGGCTGAAGAGCTTTCAATTCTGAAGGAGAGTTATCGCCGGCAATGGTTGGCCGAAAACCGGCCTTACTGGCTGGAGAGCGTGTTGGCGCGCTACGATCAAATGATTTCGCTTTGGTTGGCAAAGAGCCGCGCGATGGATGAAGCGCTGCGAAAGTATGATACAACGTCGACGCTGCCGAGTCCGGAGGATTTTGGATTGGGGCCGCGCCCGGTTAACGCGCCGAAATGATTTGGAGTGCAGTGGCAAGCGCGACACCGCTTTGGATGATTCGTTCAACCTGGACCATTCATTATCCAAAGCGCCGTCGCCGCTTCGCTCTGCCGGCGTACTCCATAGGCGCACTGCATAGAATGGGATGACTGATTCAACAACATCGAATTCCAGACTCGTCTCTCTCGACGTGTTTCGCGGCATCACGATCGCCGGCATGGTGCTGGTGAATAATCCGGGATCCTGGAGCCACATCTATTGGCCTCTGGACCACGCGGAGTGGAGCGGCTGGACCCCAACCGATCTGATCTTTCCTTTTTTCCTTTTCATAGTTGGCGTCGCTATCCCCCTGGCATTCGCGCGCCGCATTGAAAGTGGCGGTTCCCGGCGCGATCTTTTTCTGAAGGTAATCA
>DASXRU010000243.1:0-15215 GCA_036506395.1 Pyrinomonadaceae bacterium
GTTCCGGTGCTGTGGCCGCCCAGGAAAGAGTGAACGTGAATGACGCCTTTGTAGTCTCGGAAGCCGCTATCGGATGGCGGACCAACTCGCCGCGTCGCGAGTTGTTGAATGGCGGTGTGCAGGCGTGCCAGACGATGGCGCCGCCAGGCGAAGGGAAGCTGGGAGAGCACAAGGGCTGCCAGTAAGACGATCCCAACGATCTTCCAACGTTTCATTCCTTTGCGGCCTTCCTTCGCCTTTCGACTTTTTTCTTCTTAGCGCCTTTGCGCGAGAAATCTTCCAGTAAGCCCGCGAAGCGCGGCGATAGCATAAAGCCTGGGGTGGAGCGCAGCGGAACCCCAGGATCGTTGGAGTACCAGAGAAAGAGCCCGCGGAGTGGGCGACAGCGACTTATCAAGAGTGAATTACAGCCTGTGCGCTATCGCACGCTTCGCGCGCTCGATTTCCTTACCTTTCGTTGCCTGGGGTTCCGCTTCGCTCCACCCCAGGCTTTATGCTTCCACCCGCTGCGCGGGTTATCGAAAGCCTAACCCCATTAACTTGTCCAGCACTTCCTAAAAACTTTCTTCGTGAACTTTCGTGAACTTCGCGGATCGTTCTTACCAACCAGCCGAGCGATCTTAACAAAGCGCAGCAAGTTGCTCATTCAGCAATTCCCACACGCGGCGCACTTGCTTCTCGGTCGTGCGGATGTTGCCAATGGAGAGGCGCAGCACCAGTTTGTCATTCAGCTTGGTGTGCGAGAGAAATGCTTCACCCGTGCCGTTAACACCGTGCATGATTGCTTCGTTCAAAGCATCCAACTGTCGCCCGCGTTCCTCATTATTCTCGCCATCCACTTTTGGGCAGGCACGAAAACACACCAGCGCGAACGGTACTGGAGCCGACAGTTCCCAGTCCGGTGCCGCATCAACCCATGTCGCAAACAAACGCGCCAGACGGCAATGCTCACGAATGCGCGCGGCCAGCCCCTCGTGGCCAAAGTAGCGAATGATCATCCACAGCTTCAGGGCCCGAAAACGCCGCCCGAGTTGAATCCCGTAATCCGATCCGCTGCGCACCTTTTCCTGCTCCGGCGTGCGTAGGTATTCCGGCACCAGGGAGAAAGCGCGCCGCAGAAGATCCATGTGCCGGCAGTAAAGCACTGACAGGTCGAACGGGGTGAACAACCATTTGTGCGGATTGACTACGAATGAGTCGGCGCCCTCGCAGCCATCGAGGATGTGCCGCAGCTCAGGCACCACTGCCGCCGAACCCGCATACGCCGCATCGACGTGAAGCCACATCGTCTGCTCCTCGCAAATTTCCACAATAGCGCGCACCGGATCGATGCTGGACGTCGAAGTGGTTCCCACAGTCGCGACGACACAAAAAGGAAGAAAGCCGTCGCGCTTGTCTTCTTCAATTGCTTCTGCCAGCGACCTGGCGTCCATGCGGAACTCCGCATCCGTCGGAATCTTCCGCAGGCTGCGCTGGCCCAAACCCAGCGTGATGATTGCTTTCTCGATAGAGGAGTGGGCTTGCTCTGAAGCGTAAACGCGCAACAGCGGCAAGTCTGTTCGCCCGCTCATGCCTTCTTCGCGAATGCGCAATTCAACGCCTTCTCGGGCTGCCGCAATCGCGTGCATGCTGGATACGGAAGCGGTGTCGTAGATGAATCCGGTCAAGCCCGCGTCAAGCCCCATCATCTGCCGCAGCCAGTCCAGGACCACTTCTTCCAATTCCGTCGAAGCGGGCGACGTCCGCCACAGCATCCCCTTAACATCAAAGGCCGCGCTTAGCATCTCACCGAAGATCCCCGGCGCCGAGGTCGAAGTGGCAAAGTAAGCGAAGAACGACGGGTGGGACCAATGCGTTAGCGCGGGCACGATCAGACGATCGACGTCAGCCAGGATCGCTTCCATAGCCTCGCCCTGAGCCGGTGGCGAAGAGGGAAGCGCAGCTTTCAATTCGCCAGGTTCGATCTGCGCGAGCACCGGGAGTTCTTCAATGTGATCGAAATAGTTTGCGATCCAGTCAATGATCTCGTGGCCATAGCGCCGAAACTCCTCCGCGCTCATGTCGCCGAGAGAAGCGAGGCTATTGTTTTCTCTGTTTTCCTTTTCAGACATGTCTTAGGGATTGTCCGCTACGAAACGGCGCTGGGGCAACGGTCAGAAACCATCCACTAATTCACACGAAGTAACACGAAATCTGTTTAGCGTGATTTCGTGTTATTTCGTGGATCGTTCCGTCCGATAGCTCCGGAATGAGCGCTCCATTGATCAGGCTACCTCGCATAAGGGAGTGGTCGACTATATTCGTCGGGGAAAATCAAGAACTGAGATTCTGAAGATCTGCTTTTAAGCAGCCAGCTCATCCAGCGGGGGAAAGTGGTGCTGCTTCCTCCCCGGTGGGCCATCGAACTGTTTTGACGTCTTGTACAGCTCGAAGTGACCGTCCGCGGCGGCGGGCGCGCAACGCGTGCGCAGCGCCTGCATCTCTGCGGAGTTCATCGGCACAAAGCCGCGCGCGATCTTCAGGTTCTGCTTCAGGACTCTCATTGAGTCGATGCCGCTTATTGTTGCTGCCACCGGCAGGCTCATCGCGTAACGTAACGCCTCTGCCGGCGTGACGACGCGTTTCTTGATAATTTCGCCCAGCCCGCACATGCTTTTCATTCCCAGCGGCGCAATCCCCCGCCGGTTTAGTTCCGGCAAGACCTGCTGCTCAAAACTCCGAAACGTTCCGTCGAGCACATTCAGCGGCATCTGACACGAATCGAAAGGGTAATCGTGCGCCAGCATCTTCAAGTGGATTGCCGGATCTTTGTGACCGGTGAAGCCAACGAAGCGCGCTTTGCCTTCGCGTTTCGCCTGTTCCAGAGCTTCGATGGCGCCACCTTTCGCAAAATGCAAATCCGGATCGTTGTCATAGACCACTTCGTGAATTTGCCACAGGTCAAGATAGTCCGTTTTCAACCGTCGCAACGATTGGTGCAACTGTCGCATCGCCATCTTCCGATCGCGGCCATGGGTGCAGACCTTTGTCATCAGAAAGGCATTGTGGCGGCGACCTTCGAGGGCCGTGCCCATGATCTCTTCGCTTAGTCCATCATGGTACTCCCAGGCGTTGTCCATAAAAGTTATGCCGGCGTCGAAAGCTGCCTGGACGATCTTAATGGCTTCCCGCTGCGACTTAACCAGTCCCAGGTTGTACCCGCCGAGTGCCAGTGCCGACACTTCCATTCCGGTGCGTCCCAGCGGCCGGCGCGGTATCTCACCGCCAGTCTTTTCGTTCATGATTTTCCCCTTTGCTGTCCGGAAGAATAGCCGCACCAGAGATTAATTCCGAAGGGGCACGTTGTGCAAAGATAAATCTCGACACTGAGGGCCAAATCGTTATAATGCGCTGCGATCGGCCGAATCTCCCCAAAGTTTGCGTAATTCCAAGACTCGCCGCTATTATGCTGTCCGTTGAATCAAATCAGACAGCAAGGTTCACGCTGAATCCAGGGGCTGGATTTAAGACTCTTGCTGCTCCCCAAAACCATTCGTCCTTTGTGAGGTCACTATGAAACGTATTCTACTAAGCTTGGTTGTCATGGCCTGCATGCTGGCCACTTTCGCGTGCGAGCGTCGAGGGGGTGTCGGGGGAGACAATAACACCGGCCCGATCCGGGTTGGTTACTATGGCGACCTTACCGGCCGTACTTCGAATTTTGGCGTCTCGACGAAAAACGGCGCGATGATGGCCGCGGACGAGATCAATAAGGCCGGCGGCATCAATGGCCGGCAGATCGAGATACTCTCGGAAGACGATGAGGGACGACCCGAAAAAGCCGCGACCGTCGTTACCAAGTTGATCGATCAAGACAAGGTAGTCGCGCTGGTTGGTGAAGTGGCATCCGGAAACAGTCTCGCTGCGGCCCCCAAGGCCCAGGCGGCGCACGTGCCCATGATCTCGCCTTCTTCGACCAATCCGGCCGTTACCCAGGTGGGCGACTACATCTTTCGCGTTTGCTTTATCGATCCCTTCCAGGGCGAAGTGATGGCCAAGTTCGCAGCCAACACGCTGCACGCGAAAACCGCGGCCATCATGCAGGATTTCAATGCGCCTTACAGTCGTGGCCTGACGGAATTCTTTGAATCGAGCTTCACCAAGCTGGGCGGAAAGATCTTAACCAAACAGTCTTATACGCAAGGTGATCGCGATTACAAAGGACAGTTAACCTCGATTCGCTCGCTAACTCCGGACGTGATTTACGTGCCCGGTTACTATGGCGAGGTCGGAGTCATTGCCAAACAGGCGAAGCAACTCGGCATCACGCAACCACTGCTTGGCGGCGACGGCTGGGATGCACCACAGCTCTGGGAACTCGGCGGCGACGCTCTCAATGGGGACTACATTTCCAATCACTATTCGGTCGAAGACCCATCGCCGGCGATCCAGAAATTCGTGAACGACTTCAAGGCGCGGTACAAGATCGTGCCCGATGCGTTGGCCGCCCTGGGCTACGACGCGATGCGTGTGCTTGCCGATGCGATCAAACGTGGCGGCACTACTGATGGACCTAAGCTGCGCGACGCGATTGCTGCGACTAAAGACTTCCCCGGAGTAACCGGAGTGATCAGCATCAACGCTGAGCGAAACGCAGTGAAGCCGGCCGTGGTTTTGAAACTGCAAGACGGCAAGTACGTCTATCAGGAAACGATTAAGCCATAGCGCGGTTGAGTTGCAGCCACCGGTAGAGGTGCCGGCGCTGAGCTTATGGACACGTTCGTCCAACAAATCATCAATGGCCTGACGGTCGGCGCGATCTACGCCCTGATCGCGCTGGGCTACACGATGGTTTACGGCATTTTGCGGCTGATCAACTTCGCCCATGGCGACGTTTACATGGTGGGCGCCTTTGTTGGTTACTTCCTGGCTTTCCAACTTGGCTTTGCTGCCGGACCCAGTCTGGTGGGACTGGCCATCGTCCTGATCGGTTCCATGATTGCTGCCGCTTTGGTGGGCATCGCCATGGAGCGTTTTGCCTATCGCCCGGTGCGAAAGTATGCCCGCATGACAACGCTGATCACGGCCATCGGCGTGTCGCTATTAATTGAGAATCTTTTCGTGGCGAAACTCGGCGCCGCGCCTCGCGCCTTCCCGCAATTACTTCGCGAGCAAAGCTACACCCTGTTCGGAAATGCCGCGATCTCGAAGTCGCAGATTTTGATTTTTGCTGTTTCCGTGGCCTTGATGATGCTGCTTCAATGGATCATCTTCAAGACGAAGGTGGGCACGGCGATGCGCGCCGTCTCGTTCAATCTGAACTCCGCGAAGCTGATGGGCATTAACACGGACATGATCATTTCGTTTACGTTCGCATTGGGTTCAGCCCTCGCCGCCGCCGGCGGCGTGCTGACGGCGCAATACAATCCGCAAATCGATCCGTTGATGGGAATACTAACCGGATTGAAAGCCTTTGTGGCTGCTGTCCTCGGGGGCATCGGAAATATTCCCGGCGCAGTGCTGGGTGGTTTGCTGATTGGAATTGCCGAAACCTTCGTTGTCGGCTACGGGCAGAAGGTGGGGATACCTACCACGTTCCGGGATGCAGTCGCATTCGCCATTCTGATTCTGGTATTGCTATTTCGTCCGACAGGTTTGCTTGGCTCGACTGTTCAAGAAAAAGTCTAGAAAAAGATTTGCGATTGTAGATTTGCGATTTGTGATTTCCTACTAAAACGGGTTGTCGGCTTCGAGACCACCGGTCGCAGATCAAAAATCGGAAATCAAAAATCACAAATCCCCAGATGCCGACCTTCCTCAAGAGAATCCTGGCTGCCATCGTCATTCTCCTTATCCTGTACGCTATGGACTCGTTCATGAGCGAGCACGGACTATTTGGTTTTGGCGCGCCTCCTTACTATGCCCGTATCCTGATGCTTGCCGGCATCAACGTCATCCTTGCGGTTTCCCTCAACCTGATCACCGGGTTTACAGGTCAATTCTCAATTGGCCATGCCGGCTTCATGGCGGTGGGCGCGTACGCATCCGCTTATCTGACGGTTTACCATGCGCAGGTTTGGGAACGATCGCTGGCGAGCATAGTGGGGGCCGGCGTGGCCCATAGTTTGATCTTTCTTCTGGCGATCCTGGTGGGGGCACTGGTGGCGGCGCTTACCGGTCTGATTGTCGGGATTCCCAGCCTGCGACTGCGCGGCGACTACCTGGCAATCGTTACCCTGGGATTTGCCGAGATTATTCGGATTGTGATTCTGAACATCGACAAGGTCGGCGGCGCTACCGGCTTCTCGGTTCCGGGCTATACCAATTTCATATGGGTAGGCGGCTTTGCTGTGATCACGATTGTGATGGTCAATAACATTGTCCATTCGGACATTGGGCGCGCCCTGGTCTCGATACGCGAGGATGAGCTGGCGGCCGAAGCAATGGGTGTCAATACGACGCGGTATAAAGTGCTGTCCTTCGTTATTAGTTCAGCTCTCGCCGGCGTGGCCGGCGTCTTGTTTGCCCACTATACGCAATTTCTTAGCACCAACGATTTTCAATTCATAAGATCATTTGAAATCATCATCATGGTGGTGCTGGGCGGAATGGGATCGATTACCGGCGCCGTGCTCGGAGCTTTAGTCATCACTGTACTGCCGGAGTTTTTGCGCTCGCTCGGGCCGATGACCGAGTCGATACTGGGAAAAGTGGGCGTGACCCATATTCCCCTCGGTCTTCATGAGTTTCTAATGGGCCTGGCAAATTACCGGCTGGTGATTTATGCCGCGCTGCTGATCCTGATTATGCTGACGCGGCCTCAGGGGGTGCTCGGTACGCGCGAGTTTGGTTTTTCCTGGCTTAAACGAGCGCAGCGTCGACCGGAAGGTGATGCGGCCGTCGGAGAATCGAAGGGTGTGCCGATTGCCGAGCGAAAGCCTTCGGCGATCGATCGGGAGAAGGATAGCGAGAACGAATGAGTAGCGAAGCTGACAACAGCGGCGTTGACGCCACCAAAGAAAAATCCGTGGTGACGGAAGCAGCGCGATCCGCCCGCAGCCAGCAACAGTCGATCGCGAACGGCGAGTACCCGCTGCGGACGATCAAATGCACGATTCGTTTCGGAGGCCTGGTCGCTGTCAACGAACTCGACATGAACGTTCGTAAGGGCGAAATCTACGGTTTGATTGGACCGAACGGCGCCGGCAAGACCACGATCTTCAATTTACTGACCGGAGTTTACGAGCCTACCTCCGGCGAGATTTATTTTGAAGGCAAGCGCATTGATGGCTTGCGCTCCTATGAAATTGCCCGCCGCGGCGTCTCCCGGACCTTTCAAAACATAAGGCTTTTTCCCGGTATGTCGGTGCTGGAAAATGTGATGACCGCATGTCATATCCACGCGCGGCAGAATCTGCTTGATGCGGTTTTGCGGCTGCCGCGATTTGAACGCGACGAGCAGGACCACAGAGATTTTGCGCTCGAACTGCTCGAGATCTTTGGCCTGGCGGGGAGCAAAGACGAAGGCGGCACGAGTTTGCCATACGGCAACCAGCGAAGACTGGAGATCGTGCGGGCCCTGGCGACTCGCCCGAAGCTTTTGCTGCTGGATGAACCAGCGGCGGGACTTAATCCGTCAGAGCAGGAAGACTTGATGAATTTGATCAAGCAGATACGCGACCGCTTCGGCCTGACGATCCTGCTGGTCGAACACAACATGAAGGTGGTGATGGGCGTCTGTGAACGCATCCAGGTGGTGGACTATGGCAAGTCGATCGCGCTCGGCGTGCCGGATGAGATCAAGAACGATCCGAAGGTGATTGAGGCGTATCTGGGAGATTAGAGCTTTGTTCATGGAGTGCGCCGGCAGAGCGGAGCGGCGACGGCGCTTTGGTTGAACCCATGATCGCTCATCCAAAGCGGTGTCGCGCTTCGCTTGCCACCGCACTCCAAAAGTTCAACAGTTCAGTTGTTATGTTATCGATAGAAAACATCTCAGTAAACTACGGCGCGATCGAAGCATTGCGCGGGGTCTCGATCCGCGTGGATAAAGGCGAGGTCGTCACCCTTATCGGCGCCAATGGCGCCGGCAAGACAACGACGCTTCGCACCATCACCGGCCTGCTCGAACCGCGCCAGGGCCGCATCACCTTTGAAGGCGAGGACATCAGCGGCAAACCGACGCACAAGCTGGTAGCGCGCGGCATCTCTATGTCACCCGAAGGACGCGGCGTGTTTGCCAATCTCTCCGTGCGCGAGAACTTGCTGATGGGCGCTTATCTGCAAAAGAACCGGGCCGAAATTGCTTCGGGAATGAATCGAGTCTTTGAAATGTTTCCCCGGCTCAAAGAACGCGAGTCGCAAAAGGCCGGCACCCTCTCCGGCGGCGAGCAGCAGATGCTGGCCATGGGCCGGGCCCTGATGTCACGACCGCGATTGCTGTTGCTCGACGAGCCTTCACTGGGTTTGGCCCCCCTGGTGGTGCACACCATCTTTGAAGCAATCGAAGACATTAGAAGCAAAGGCACTACGATCCTGCTGGTCGAGCAAAACGCGCACGCTGCGCTGGGCCATTCCGATCGCGCCTACGTGCTGGAGACGGGCAACATTGTGATGGAAGGCCCCTCGAAGGATCTCGCCAACGATCCGCGTATCAAAGAAGCTTACCTGGGCGAGTGAAGCCCAAAGAGAAACCACTCGCGAGCTAACTTATTCGCGGTTTCCAGAAGGGTCTAATGATGAAAGCAAACCGTCGCTGGTGGTGCAAGGTCACCAGCGGGTTCATGCAGCACTGACGGGCCACATTGTGATGGAAGGATCTTCAACGGAACTCGCCAACGATCCGAGCAGCAAAGAAGCTTACCTGGGTGAGGTTCTGAGAATGTCACGCTCCTGCTCAATCTAACCTGATCAACCTACGCAGTTTTGCGCAGGCTGGCAGACCGAGCGGCAGCACCCTGAACAGCATTGTCCATTGGTCAAACAGTCCTTTCCATCGACCAAACAGCTTTGTGCCTGGGCTGCCGGCGGCGCCGTGACGGAGATAATTGCCGGGAGGAGCAACGCCGAGATGCCAATGCGGCGTACCAGGTCTCGCCGGGAAAGGCCTGGCCTCCCGCTCGATACCGTTCCTGGCTCTTGCAGTAGATGGAACTTATCAAGCTGCTGCAAAGCCAGCCAGACGACTTCGTCCCTTACCGCTGTCTTCAGCTCTTTTTCCAGCAGGCGTGCCATATCCGTGACTGCGAATTTTCCATCGCAGCGCTTCCAGACAGAAGCCGCAGTGGGGTTAAGGCAATGCGCCTTGTGCCGCTGGAGGTCGTAAACGAGCACTTCATCCTCAAGCTCTTTGACTACTAGTGCATCCGTCCGGGCCAAAGGTAGGAGTTCCTTCGCGTTGCTCATGCTGTCCCCCAGGGGTATCTAAGATATCGCAGGACGAGATCAGTCTTGTGGAATGCTTTTACTGCCCTGGCTTTTCAGCCCAGGGTCTTGAACCTTAGAAGCATTTGAAACCAGCGGAAGATACGGCAAATCCGGTGACGGGTCAACGATTACACTTCAGCGGGTACTGATGCAGTTTGAAGATGTATTGATGCTGCGTGGGCTCCAGCCGTCTTCAGACGGCTTTCCCAAAGGGTTACTAAACCAGCGCTTGAATTAGAGCTTTTTATTGCGGCTAAAGCCTCAGAGATAAGCCTGTTAAAACGGGCTTTTCGAACTTCGAGTGCCTGCTGACCCGGGCGTAAAACGCCCGGTCTAGTAACCCTGCGGGAAAGCCGCCTGAACGCGGCTAAAAATCTTACAAACTCCGGAGGGAAGCCCGGGCCGCTGCCAGCGCCTTCGCGACCCGGTCAGGAGATGTGCCGCCGATTTGTGCTTTAGTCGCCAGCGTCTGTTCGAGCGAGAGGGCTTCGTAAACATCCGCCTCGATAAGTGGCGAAAAGGCTTGCATCTCATCCAACGCCAGCTCCTGAATTTCAATGTCCCGTTCGATGGCGCTCAGGACCAGCCGACCTACTACGTCGTGCGCCTCACGAAAGGGCATACCTTTGCGCACCAGGTAGTCGGCGAGTTCGGTCGCATTCATGTATCCGCGTGTGGCTGCCAGGCGGGCGCTCTCTTCGCGCACGCGAATGTTGCGCAGGACAGTTGCGGTTACCTCGAGCGAAGCGTTGACGGTGTCGGCAGTATCGAAGACAGCTTCTTTGTCTTCCTGCATATCTTTGTTGTAGGCCAGCGGCAAACCTTTCAACGTCGCGAGCAGTGCCGCCAAATGACCGAAGACGCGGCCGGCTTTGCCACGCACGAGCTCCATAGAATCCGGATTCTTTTTCTGTGGCATCAGACTGGAGCCGGTTGCCACTGCGTCACTGAGCTCAAAGAAGCCAAACTCCGCCGTCGCATAGATGATGATGTCTTCGGCAAGGCGCGAGAGATGGACCATGACCAGCGAGGCTGCGCTCAAAAAGTCGATACAGAAGTCCCGGTCGCTGACTGCGTCCAGACTGTTGCGTGACACTGATTCGAAGTCCAACTCTCGCGCCACCGCTTCTCGATCAATCTGGTATGAAGTTCCCGCCAGGGCGGCGGCGCCAAGTGGCAGCACGTTCGCTCGCCGGCGCGTGTCCGCCATGCGCTCGTGATCGCGGGCCAGCATTTCGAAATAAGCGAGACACCAATGAGCGAAGAGTACCGGTTGGGCGCGCTGCAAATGGGTGTAGCCGGGAAGCACCGCTGCGCGATTATTTTCGGCCAGATCAAGCAAAGCCATCTGCGTGGTCTTGATGACCGAGCTTATGTGATCGATTTCATCACGCAGCCAGATTCGCAGATCGGTGGCCACCTGATCGTTGCGGCTGCGGCCCGTGTGCAACTTGCGGCCCGTTTCGCCAATCATCTGCACCAGTCTGGCCTCGACGAATGAATGAATATCTTCGGATGGCAGCTCGGCGAAATAGCCCGGATCAGTCTGGCCACGTTCAAGAATAGTTTGCAACGCAGAATTGATCTTGCCGGCTTCGTCCCTGGTTAACACGCCGGCGCCGACCAGCGCGTTGGCGTGCGCGATACTGGCGCGCACATCCGCCGCCAACAGTCTGCGATCAAAGCCGAAGGATTGGTTGAACTCAGCAAAGCCGGGATCAGCCTTGCCGCTAAAACGTCCACCCCATAGGTTCTTCGTCTTGGTCATCAATGCTCCTTGCCTGCTCTAAAACGGTTGTCGGTTGACTATATGCATCCTGGCTGCTATTTTATGCATCTATGCAGCAATAATGCAAGAAGAGTGCATTAACGATGCGGAAGAACGTAAGACAGCAAAAAATACTGAGTTTGATTCGGGCCAAGCCTATCGGTACGCAGGAAGAACTGGCAGCCCATCTGGAGCGGGCCGGAGTAGGGGCGACGCAATCCAGCGTGTCGCGCGATATGGAGGAGCTGGGCATCGTCAAGCATCGGGGACACTATACGCTGCCCCGAGCTAACGGAGCTGCTGCTCGCGGGCTGCTGAGTCTGGACATAGCCGGAGAGGTCCTCGTTGTAGCCAGGACCGAACCAGGCCTCGCCTCAGCGGTAGCAGTTGAGATTGACGGCGCCGCCCTTCCGGAAATCGTAGGGAGCATAGCCGGCGAGGACACCATATTTATCGCCGTAAATGATCGCAAGGGCCAGCGGACTGTGATTAAGAGGATTTGGGAGCTGTTTGTTTAAGAGGGGCCAGTATGAGTTGTTAGTCGTCAGGACAGATTTTCCATATATCATTTTCCATTTATCATTTTTCATTGGTTGCTAAGTTTGGGGTTTTGCACGAACAGTTCAGCAGCGTTTGTTGTCGTTTCAATGACAAATGATAAATGGAAAATGACATATGGAAAATCTATCTGGCAACTGACCACTGACACACAAAATAGTATGAGCGAACAGATCAACAAAATAGTTCTGGCCTATTCGGGTGGGCTGGATACCTCCGTCATGCTTCACTGGCTGAAGCAGCAGTACGCCTGCGAAGTCATTTGCTACTGTGCTGACGTGGGCCAGGGTGAAGAGTTGGACGGCCTGGAAGAGAAAGCGCGGGCCACTGGCGCCTCGAAACTCTATGTCGAAGACTTGCGCGAAGAGTTTGTGCGCGATTACGTCTGGACCGCGGTCAAAGCGAACGCGGTTTATGAAGGCATCTATCTGATGGGGACGTCGCTGGCGCGCCCGGTAATCGCGAAAAAGCAAATTGAGATAGCCCGCCGGGAGCAAGCGGATGCTGTCGCCCATGGTTCGACAGGCAAGGGAAACGATCAGGTTCGCTTCGAGCTGACGTATTACGCCCTCCAACCGGATATCAAAGTGATCGCGCCCTGGCGCGAATGGGGATTCAAAGGCCGCAGCGATCTGATCGCCTATGCCAGGCAGCACAACATTCCGGTGACGGCCACGCAAGAGAAACCGTATTCGACGGATCGCAATTTGATGCACATCTCGTTCGAGGGCGGAATCCTGGAAGACCCCTGGACCGAGCCGCCGGCAGACATTTTTCAACTTACGAGGGCACCGGAGCAGGCGAAATCGGAAGCGGAGTATGTTGAACTGTCATTTGAACGTGGCGAACCGACAGCAATCAATGGCCAAAAACTTAGTCCGGTGACATTGCTTGAAAGTCTAAACAAGCTGGGAGGCGAGCACGGCATCGGCCGCATCGATCTGGTTGAGAATCGTTTTGTCGGCATGAAGTCGCGCGGCGTTTATGAAACGCCGGGAGTGACCATCCTGCACGCGGCGCATCGGGCGCTGGAGTCGATCACGCTGGACCGCGAAGTTATGCATCTGCGCGACTCAATGGGCGTGAAGTTTGCGGAAAGCA
Source organism: Pyrinomonadaceae bacterium (assembly GCA_036506395.1). Classification (GTDB taxonomy): domain Bacteria; phylum Acidobacteriota; class Blastocatellia; order Pyrinomonadales; family Pyrinomonadaceae; genus DASXRU01. The sequence goes on from DASXRU010000243.1 coordinate 12,833, forward strand.
TCTACTACGGATTCTGGTTCGCGCCTGAATTCGAGCTGATGCGTAATTTGATCGACGACACGCAGCGCAACGTTACCGGCGATGTTCGTTTGAAACTGTATCGCGGCAACACCATTGTGGTGGGACGTCGCTCGCCGCATTCGCTCTACAGTGAAAAGGTAGCCACGTTCGAAGCGGACACAGTTTACAACCAGCGCGATGCTGAAGGGTTCATCAAGCTGAACGCGCTGCGCTTGCGCCTGGGGGGCGTGGGAACCATTTAGTTAAGCGTGTTTAGAGGCGGGCTACTGCCCGCCAGTTGTAGAGTGCGCGGGATGTTGGCGGGCAGCAGCCCGCCTCTAAACACTTAGACGGGAGTTACGAAGACCTTGAAGACTTTAGTGCAGCCGCAAATCAAATCGATTGAGGCAGACAAGATTGGCTCAGCCACGTCGCCGCTTAACCTTTCGAAGACCGTAAAGGTGATGGGCGCAAACGGCGGCGCCACTGCCGGTGATGCAGTCGTGGTCCGCGCGCTGACGGACAGCGCGACATACAACATGCTCGAGCTGCCCACGGGCCGGCTCGCCAAAGTTAATCCCGGCGACGTGCTTATCGGAGTGTTGGGACGCCGGCGCGCGCTGAAGGGTTTCGTAGGTGATGTGCCCGACGAGATAAAAGCCGGAGACCAACTCCATCTCCTGAATCTAGGCGGCGTGATCGGGCGCTGTACCGGCCATCACTCCAGTTTGAACGACGCCATCAAGGTGGAAGTCATAGGCGTGGTATGCGATGAAAGCGGCCGCGTCGCCAACATCAGCGACCAGGCCCTACCCGCCCGCGCATCGCTCGGCCAGAGTGCTCCCCTGGTCATTATCGCCGGGACGAGCATGAACTGCGGCAAGACGTACGCAGCGACCGAGTTGATCCAACAGGCCACGCGGTCGGGATTAAAGGTAGCCGCCGGCAAACTATCCGGCATTGCTTGTTTGCGCGACACTTTCAATATGAGTGATCACGGAGCAGTGGCGACCGCGAGTTTTCTGGATTGCGGACTACCGTCCACAGTCGATGCCGGCAATCTTGCTCCTGTAGCCAAGGCGATCATAGCGCGTTTGAACCAGCACTCGCCCGATCTAATAGTGATCGAACTCGGTGATGGAATTCTGGGCGGCTACTCGGTGGACACCATACTTGACGACGCGGAGCTGCGCGACGCGACCGCGGCCATCATCTTTTGCGCCACTGATTATGTTGGCGCCTGGGGCGGAATTGAGTTGTTGCGCCGGCGCGGGATTGCGATTGACTTGATAGCCGGTTCGGTTACGGATTCGCAGATGGGCCAGGATTACGTTGAAAGAGAGTTCGGCGTTCCGGCGGCCAACGCGCGACGCAATGGAGAGCGACTGTTCGACCTGGTCAATGCAAAGGTCCAGTCTTCAATGTCGAGAGTTAATGTTTGACGGATCGTCGATCGTTCGGAAGCAGATCGAGAAATGAAGATCAAGGTTGCTATTTTTGGCGGCTCCGGTTATGGCGGTTCCGAACTGCTGCGCATTCTGCTGCAGCATCCCAGCGCTCAAATTGGGTTAGTCACCGCGAACGAACAGGCAGGTAAACAGGTCAGTGAAGTTCACCGGAATCTTCACGGCCTCACGAATCTGGCTTTCCAGACGGCCCCGGAGAATCTGAATTCTTTGCAGGACTACGATTGCGTTTTCCTGGCGCTGCCACACGGGCAGGCGATGGAGGTTGTGCCGCACCTGCCGCCGGCGGTGAAGGCAATCGATCTATCGGGGGACTTTCGTTTACGAGACGCGGGAGTTTTCGCCCAGCACTACGGGCGCGAACATACGGCAATGCAATCGCAGCCGGAGTTCGTTTATGGCCTGACGGAAACCAACCGCGAAGCGATCACTAACGCGCGCTTCATTGCCAATCCCGGCTGCTTTGCAACGGCAACGCTGCTGGGACTGGCGCCGCTGGCAGCAAACGGTCTGATTAACGGGAGGGTGATTGTTGACGCTAAGACCGGCTCGTCTGGCTCCGGCGCTAAGGCTGCCGCGAACACGCATCATCCGCAGCGCATGAATTCTTTTTATGCCTACAAGCCATTTACGCATCAGCACGTGCCGGAGATCGAACAGGAACTGGGGAACATCGGCGAGTGGACCAGCGAACTGGTTTTCATGACGCATTCGCTGCCCGTTTCCAGAGGCATCTTCGCTTCGATGTACGTCGAGATGAAACGCGAACTAACTGAGAAGGAGCTACAAGAGATCTTCGGAGAGTTTTATCGCGACTCCTTTTTCGTGCGCCTCGTCAAAGGCTCGCCGGACATTAACTGGGTGAAGACGACAAACTTTTGCGACCTTGGTTTTGCGGTGCGCGGGCGCCAGGTGGT
>DASXRU010000244.1:0-34974 GCA_036506395.1 Pyrinomonadaceae bacterium
CGGTTGAAGCGTACACAGGGAATCACATAGGCCGCAAGGGAGACCGCACTCTCTGAAGCTTGATACAGCCTCGTTAATAATATTGAAACAGACGGCGATGGTTTTAGTGTTCCAGAAGCCAAAACAGAGCAACCGCCAGGGTGAGGTTGTCGAGGGTCTGCCGGGGTCGGACAAGAGCGTGGCATGTGTGAAGAGAAACACCATAGAACTTGGGAGATCCAGCAGGTTCCTGCGCGGGCAGGTAGGCGTAGCCGACCAAAAGAAGGCGAGCCGAAGAGCTGTTGGGAGTCAGATCAGCTCATAGTACTCAGCGAACGGGAGAGCCGTTCACAGGGGGAGGGAGCTGACGTGGATACGAAGCCAGCAAAGGAAACACTGACCGAGCATGAAGGAACGGACAACAGTGCAAACCTCCCTGTTGGGAATAGCAAAGAAGGCTAAGAGCGAAAAGCGGTACCGGTTTCGCAACCTCTACAGAGAACTCAACGAGGAGTTGCTGCGTGACAGTTGGCGGCTGCTGCGGAAAGACGCAGCTTTAGGCGTAGACCGAGTAAGTGCAGCTGAATACGAAGCAAATCTCGAAGAGAACATCAAGCGATTGGTGGAGCGACTGAAGCGGAAGAGTTACCGGGCCAGACTGGTGCGGCGGCAATATATTCCGAAGGGCGAGGGAAAAATGCGCCCGCTCGGGATACCAGCCACGGAAGACAAGCTGCTGCAGTTGGCAGTAAAGCGGTTGCTCGAAGCAATCTACGAGCAGGACTTTCTGTCATGCAGTTACGGGTATCGACCACGAGTGGGAGCACTGGATGCAGCGGACCAGCTACAACTGAAGCTGCAGTTCGGAGGCTATCATCACGTGGTAGAAGCGGACATCAAAGGCTTCTTCGACAACCTCTCGCATGAATGGTTAATGCGGATGCTGGCGGAGCGGATAGATGACCAGGCGATACTGCGCTTGATAAAGAAGTGGCTGAAAGCTGGAGTGCTGGATACAGACGGTAAGGTGCTAAGACCGGAAGGAGGAACGCCGCAGGGCGGCATCATCTCTCCGATATTAGCGAATGTGTACTTGCACTACGCGCTAGATTTGTGGTTCGAGAGAGTGTTCCAGCGCAGTTGTAAAAGCACCGCATTCCTGCATCGATACGCAGACGACTTCGTCTGCGGTTTCGCGCGGGAAGCAGATGCGCAATGTTTCTACAAGGAACTGGAAGAGCGGTTGCGGAAGTTCGGACTGGAACTCGCGGCGGAGAAGACACGGGTAATCCCGTTCAGTCGCTACCGTCGGGGAGAGACCAGCTTTGACTTTCTGGGTTTCGAATTCCGTTGGGGGACCGACCGCAAAGGACAAGCACGTCTGCAGCGGCGCACCGCACGGAAGAAGTTTCGGAACTCAGTCAAACGCGTAGCCGAATGGTGTAAGAAGAATCGCCATCGCCGGATGGGGGAGCAGTTCCAGCTGCTGAATGCCAAGCTTCGTGGCTACTATAATTACTACGGAGTGCGCGGCAACTACGCGAGCTTGAACGAGTTCTTTCAACAGGTGCAAAGGTTACATCTGAAGTGGCTGAATAGACGCAGCCAGCGCCAGAGTTACAACTGGGCTGGTTACCGCGAACTGCTTCAGCACTTCGCGCTCGCCCGGCCACGTATCGTTGCGCGTTCCCCACGCGTCTATCGCTAGGCCTTCCTGCGGCAGCGAGTATCAACGAAGAGCCCGGTGCGGGAAAACTGCACGCCGGGATCTGTGCGGGGGCTGTCGGGTAACTGGCAGTCCTACCGCGATCCGCCGATTCGCTTTGCTTGTTGTACCGGCGTTGATTTGACCGTGATTGGCTTGAGGGTGAAGTATTGGCGATTCAGGCTAAATGTTTCCCCACCTGGTTTTGAGTTCAGACGACCCTTTAATTCTCTCGTTCGCGACTTCCTGTCTCGCCAGTTCCAGATCGTGGTCCACCATTAACCGGATCAAATCCTTGAATTTGACCTTCGGCTCCCATCCCAGAACCCGCTTCGCTTTGGAGTAGTCGCCGAGGAGCACGTCTACCTCGGCGGGCCGGTAGTACAGTGGATCAATCTCCACGTACTTGTTCCAATCCAGGTCCAAATATCCAAAGGCTTCATCCAAAAGCTCCCTCACCGAGTGGGTCTCGCCCGTGGCGATCACGTAGTCGCCCGGCTCATCGGCTTGAAGCATAAGCCACATCGCTTCCACGAAATCCTTCGCGTAACCCCAATCGCGCTTCGCGTCGACATTTCCCACGTACAACTTATCCTGGCGGCCGAGCTTGATCCTGGTGGCGGCGCGAGTCACTTTTCGGGTAATGAAAGTTTCGCCCCTTCGTTCACTCTCGTGATTAAACAAAATGCCATTGCAGGCAAAGAGCCCATAAGACTCCCGGTAATTAACAGTTATGTGATAGGCATAAGCTTTGGCACAGGCATAGGGCGAGCGAGGATGAAACGGTGTCAGCTCAGTCTGCGGAGTCTCCCGAACTTTGCCGTAAAGCTCAGAAGACGATGCCTGGTAGAATTTGGGATGAATACCAGTCTCGCGTATAGCCTCCAGCAAGCGCACGGTGCCGAGACCGGTGACCTCACCGGTGTATTCGGGAATGTCAAAACTCACGCGAACATGTGATTGTGCGCCCAGGTTGTATATTTCGTGCGGCTCAGTTCGGCGCAGGATATTGTTCAGGGAGCTGGAGTCGTTCAGGTCGCCGTAGAACATTCGCAGACGGGTGTTAGGTTCGTGGGGATCCTGGTACAGATGATCGATGCGCTCCGTATTGAATGACGATGAGCGGCGTACGATGCCGAATACTTCGTACCCTTTTTCCAGCAGCAGTTCAGCCAGATAAGACCCATCCTGGCCTGTGATTCCGGTAATGAGGGCACGTTTAGCCGTCATGAATTAATTGGTCGCAATTCAGATTTTGCTCAAGAAAGTTGGAAGTTCGATGTTGCTTACCTTAACCAAATCACGGATTGAGAGCAAGCCGGCCTCGTTCAGCAAACTCGATCCACGGAAGCGACGAAACAGGAGAAAACCAATCGCTAATTTGGAGGTGTCCTAATTTGCGTTTGCTCATCTCGCCTACTCCCTCCCTTTGGGAGGGTGGGGGAGGGCCTGGCGGGCGCCCTCCATCCCAAGAAATACGCGCGGCCTCGATGGCCGCGCGTCGTTTCCCTGACGTCACTCTTACCTTCGGGAGCAGAATTATTGCGCCGTTATTATTCCAGGCCACCGATTTGGGCGTGCCGCGTTCATGCATTTAAAAATGGCGCGCGGCCATCGAGGCCGCGCGTTAATGAGTCGTTTGATTGATTCGCCGCAGGCCCTCCCTGGCCCTCCCAGAGGGAGGGAATAGAGACAAGAAATTGAAATTACGACACCACCGCTATTTGCTGCGATGACTCTTTATCATGTCTTTGTTATCATCAGCGGCCGACTCTAAACCGGATGATTAAAACTATATGGGTAATAACAATTCTGAGTTCCCCTATCGCCGCGTGGTAGTGACCGGCGGCGCCGGTTTTCTTGGCCGCTTCGTCGTCGACAAGTTAAAGAGCTTTCCAGACGTCGAAGTCTTTGTGCCCAGAAGCCGTGATTATGATCTGGTTCAGGGGGACCAGGTAAAGCGCCTGCTTTCCGATACCCAACCGGACATGGTCCTGCATCTCGCTGCGGTGGTTGGTGGCATCGGACACAACCAGAAGAATCCGGGCCGCTTTTTCTATGACAACCTGATGATGGGAACTCAGCTAATCGAAGAATCGCGTTTGAGCGGAGTAAAGAAATTTGTGGCCATCGGCACCGTCTGTGCTTACCCGAAGTTCACCCCGGTGCCTTTCAAAGAAGATGATTTGTGGAACGGTTATCCGGAAGAAACTAACGCTCCTTATGGCCTGGCGAAAAAAATGATGCTTGTTCAGGCACAGGCATATCGGCAGCAATATGGCTTCAACGGGATCTTTTTGTTGCCGGCGAATCTTTATGGCCCTGGGGATAATTTCGATCTGGAGACTTCGCATGTTATTCCCGCTTTGATTCGAAAATGCGTTGAGGCCCGGCGCGCCGGTGCAAAATCTATCGATGCCTGGGGCTCCGGAAACGTGTCGCGAGAATTCCTTTACGTAGAGGATTGCGCTGATGGAATAATTCGAGCCGCCGGCCATTATGATGGAAGCGAGCCCGTCAACCTTGGGAATGGCCGGGAAGTCCTGATCAAGGACCTGGTTGAAACCATTGCTCGCCTGGTGGGCTTCACCGGGCAGATCAAGTGGCAGGGCAGCAAGCCTGATGGACAGCCCCGGCGGCAGCTGGATACTCGGCGCGCCTTTGAAGAGTTTGGGTTTCAAGCCATAACGTCTTTAGAAGAGGGTTTGCGGCGGACCATTGATTGGTATGAGGCTGCTGAATCCAAACGCGTGCAACCAGTCCAGGCCCTAACTGGTTAAGGCGGCAACCGGAATGATTTCCGAAGAGATACTGGGCGAGTGAGGGGAACAGATTTTCCTACGAGGGAGTGGAAGGGGCCGCCTGATTTTGCCGGGTAGCTTCTAAGTCTGTCTGGATCATCTCTGTAATTATTTGCTCGAAGGAATACTCGGGCTTCCATCCCAATACGCGGCGAGCCTTGCTGGCATCGCCGACAAGCATCTCCACTTCCGCCGGGCGATAATACAATTCATCCACCTGAACATACTCTTCGTAGTCCAGGCCAACCTCCAGAAATGCCCGAGCACAGAACTCCCTTACCGTGTGTGTCTCGCCCATAGCCACCACGAAATCGTCCGGTGCGTCCTGCTGCAACATTAAATGCATTGCCCGCACATAGTCTTTTGCGTGGCCCCAGTCACGCCGCGCTTCAAGATTTCCCAGGCGCAACTCCTGGGCCAGGCCCAGCTTGATGCGCGCCACGCCAGATGTGATTTTACGCGTCACGAACTCGTGGCCGCGGCGGGGACTCTCATGGTTGAAAAGCATCCCGCCCACACAAAACATGTCATAGGCTTCACGATAGTTCTGGGTGAGATGAAAGCCGGCAACTTTGCTAATCCCGTAAGGACTTCGCGGATGAAAAGGCGTGGTCTCGCGTTGCGGCGATTCCGTCGCCTTGCCAAACATCTCGCTCGAGCCGGCAAAATAAAAACGGCACTGCGGCTGCAACTCGCGCAGCGCCGCCAAAACGTAATGCGTACCATTGATGTTGATGTTCATTGTCGAGAAGCCGTCCGCGAAGCTTTCCGCTACGAAGCTTTGCGCGGCAAGGTGGTAGCATTCATCAAATTTATGTCGACTAATTACGTTAAAGATACTGGGATAGCTCTCCAGATTTGCCGGCTGAAGAATCACGCGGTCGAGCAGAGCTGAGATACGACTAAACCTGCGCGTGGGATCTTCCAGCGCCACCCGTCGCACCAGGCCGTGAACCTCGTAGCCCAGCGCCAGAAGGTGTTCAGCCAGATAGGAACCGTCCTGTCCGGTGATACCGGTTATGAGAGCTTTTTTCACTCCATCTGCCTCATGTGCGAGCTCATCGAGATTGGCTGCTGCGGGTTGACCTCTATGGGAGGTTGGTAAAGATGTTCGGTGGGCGCACGTCTGCCAATGCGCTTTTCGTTATCAACACCGTCAAGCTGGTAGCGACCAGGTATATCAATTCTAGGGCGAAAATGAGTCTATCCAGCGTCACTCACGTGGTCAAGCCAGCTTTATTCCCATGCACCTCGAACGGCGCGAACTGTCGGAATATCATTCGCGGTGTCGAGCTCGTCCGACTCATTTGCGCGCCCGATTCCTCCTCAGGATCCAGCGGAGTTGCGGCCGCGAAGTGACTTCCTCAGCTCAGCGAAATGAACTCTCAAGATGAGATCCTCCTCGCTGGTAGGCTTGCCGCGCAGCTTGCGCCAGGCCAGTTGAGGGACCGAGAGCGCACACATGGTCAGGAGGTTGGCCAGATGACGCCATCGCGGAAGACTGGTTCGATGGAAAAGAAATTTGGATTCGTGATATGCCAACAATTGTTCGCGCTGATTCCAGCGCCGCTTCGTTGCCTGGCCACCGTGGTGCATTACGACTGCTTCGGGCTCAAAGATCAGCACCCAGCCGGCGCGCACCGCCCGAAGGCACCATTCATGATCCTCGAAGTACATGTGAAACCGCTCATCAAAGCCACCGACTTCATCAATCAGCTCGCGCTTAGCCAGGGTTGCCGCACCTGACAGCATGTCCACGCGACGGCGGCGCGCGTGATCCCAAAACTCTCCCAGGAGCAGCTCGCCCCTAATCCGTTTCGGTATCAGGCGATGAAGCTTAAGTCCTGTGACAATCATTTCCCATGGGCGCGGAAGATTACGCCACACGCTTCTCTGCAACACGCCGTCAGACCCAATTATCCGTGGCCCGCAGGCACCGACGCATGCCTCAGAGTTGAGGGTGGAGATTAAGCGATCAATAGTTCCTGATCGAACCTCCGCATCGTTATTCAGCAGGAACAACATCCTGGCCGTGCTGAGTCGCATCCCCTGATTACTGGCTGCGCCATAACCAGGATTGTGAGAGTTTTCTATTAACCTGAGGTTGGGCGGGCCAGCCGTCCGTATCCATTCAAGACTGTCATCGGTTGATGCATTATCCACGACTATAATCTCCCACGGAATCGAGGGAGGAAATTGAAGCAGACTTTCAATACACCGGCGCAAAAACTCGCCGCCGTTCCAGTTGACGATTATGATAGACAGCTCGACGGCCATAACTTGACTGCCAGTTAGCGGGTTTGCAGCGCCCTTATCGCAGGCGTCTGATCCCGTAACGAAAGACGTTCGGCGAAAATGAGTAGGATTGCCAGCGCCAGACAACTATTTGCACCTACTTGAGAAGCTTTCCAATTCTGATGTGACACACGCGGCATTCTGGGCAGACAGATGTGGACCTATCGGCAGGCTAAGAACTTCATCGGCCATTTGCTCTGCAACTGGAAAGCTCCCGAGAGCGAAGCCTAGTTCAGCGTACGCGTCTTGCAAATGCGGAGGACACGGATAATGAATGAGCGTGCTGACTCCAGCCGCCGAGAGGTGTTTCTGTAGAGCATCGCGATCGGGATGACTGACCACGAAAAGATGCCAGACAGCCTCGGCATAGGTCGGCACGAAAGGAAGAGTTAGATCAGGTACGCCCTCCAACACTTTCAGGTAATGTGCAGCCAGCCTCTTGCGGCGCTTATTCCACTCGTCCAGCCTTCTTAGTTTCACGCGCAGCAATGCCGCCTGCATTTCATCAAGTCTGGAATTGAGCCCTTTTACTTCGTTGAAGTATTTTTCCTTCGAACCGTAATTGCGCATAACGCGCAACCTATGGGCTAAAGCTTTATTGTTGGTGACTACAGCTCCGGCGTCACCCAGCGCCCCCAGATTCTTGCCGGGATAGAAGCTGAACCCCGCTGCATCGCCAAGACTCCCCACTCTTCTTCCTTTGTAGCGGCTGCCATGGGCCTGCGCCGCATCTTCGATCACTGCCAACCCATACTTGCCGGCAAGCTCATTAATGGGATCCATATCGGCCGGCCGGCCATACAAATGGACCGCGATCACTGCTCTCGTTCGCGGTGTAATGGCTTCTTCGATCCGTGAAGGATCGATGTTGCAGGTTTTCTCGTTCGGCTCGACAGGCACCGGCGTGGCGCCGGCATGGGACACAGCCAGCCACGTCGCGATGTAGGTATTGGTGGGAACGATGACTTCATCGCCCGGTCCGATCTCCATTGCCCGCATAATCAGATGCAAAGCGTCCAGACCGTTAGCCACGCCAACGCAGTACCTGGCTTCACAGTAAGCAGCAAACTCTGATTCAAAAGCGGCAACTTCGGGTCCGAGAATGTATTGGCCTGACCTCATTACTCGCTGAGCCGCTTCGTCCAATTCAATCTTCAATTCCTGGTATGCTGCTGCTACATCAAGGAAGGGAACTCTTAGTTGCATACTTTTCGTCATTGAAGGGGTCTTACGGAATTACCGACTTAATATTACTTAATATAACAACTCACCCAGCTTCTTAACCGCCGGGGTTGGCATCGTGACATTCTCTGGCCACGTCTGCAACCGGGAATCGGGAGTCGGGTTCGTTATGCAACGTACCAGCCTCTCTTTTGCCAGAACGAGAAGTTCAAAAGAGGTTCACCAGCCGACTCTTGAAGGATGCAAGGAGTGGTCTTAACAATCTTAAGGCCTTCGCCTGATCTGGATTTTGGTCGTGCGAGCTTTTGTTTCCCGAATCTCGTGCCGCCGGAAGTCTGCGCACTTTTGGTTGAAGGACAATTATGGGGCAGCTAACAGCCGCAGCCCTCAACGACTCAACTGGGACGTGGGGCCGCCGCAGCTTGCAAAGCTGCGCACTTACGATCGGCCTCATACAGCCCGCTAGACAATATCGGCGAAGGTCTTTTCCATCCGGCGGAAGGAATATGAGGCGTAAATTAGCACCACGAAGGTTATCAGGGCCGAGACGCCAAGCGCGGTCCAATCGATGGGCTGGCCAAAGAGTGCTGAACGATAAGCGTCGATGATTCCCGTGAGAGGATTTAACGCGAAAATCCTACGGTATTTCTCCGGCAGAACATTCGATGGGTAAAAGACGGGCGACAAGAACATCCACAGTTGAACTATGAATGGCAGAGCGAATCGTATGTCCCGATACTTGACATTCAGAGCCGACAGCCACATCCCAACACCTGTGGCGAGCAAAGCCGTAAGGAAAACCAGCGCCGGGAACAACAGCAGGTTCCAGGTAAGGGTCACCTGGTAATAGAGCATCAATCCGATCAGCAGCAGAAAGGCAATAAAGAAATCCACCAGGCCCGCCGCCACCGCTGCTCCGGGAATAATCATGCGCGGGAAATAAACCTTGGTAATGAGATTGGCACTGCCCACCAGGCTGTTACCGCTAGTCGTAATAGCGTTTGAAAAGAAGGTCCACGGCAGCAGTCCGGCATAGGCAAAGATCGGATAAGGAATCCCTCCGGTACGGGATCCGAAACCGCCCAACCGGCCGAATATGAGCGTGGAGATTAACATCGTGAGCAGAGGTTGGAGGATGGCCCAGATCACGCCAAGCGCCGTCTGCTTATAGCGCACTTTAACGTCACGCCAGGTGAGGAAGTAAAGGAGTTCGCGGTACGACCAGAGGTCCCGCAGATTTAGGGCGACCCACGACTTGCTTGGCTCTATTGTTACCAGAGGCTTGTCAGGCAAGGAAAAAGATAACAAAGCTGCTGCTGGAGCCTCAACGGCCCGGGGGGTCTCGATGTTCGCAGCGCCTGGCTTCAGCGGGGTCACGCTATTCCTGGTTGGGGTACCCATCAATACTTTGCTAGAGCGGTTTCACAGAAAGCGCTGCTGGTGTTAGAGCTTTGCCTCGTTCCTCAAATATGAAGCAGTCAGTCTAGCTATACAATCGATGACGCGTCAAGCGGCTTCAAAAAGACAAAAAGAGGTCGTAAGTCATGAACGGTTGCCGAGAGCTTTAAAGCATTATGTCAGCGAACCGAGCCCTGAGGCATTCTTCGGATCACGTTTCTGAAGCAGGTAGACGTCCTGAAACGAATTGCCCGCCGCCCCTTCCGGCACTGGGATGTACTGACCGGATTTCATTACCCGCTGAGCCGCGGTGTCCAACTCGCTTCTCATCTCGCCGTAGGCAGCGGCTACATTGAGGAAGGGAACTTCTGTTGGCATGCGTGGCAACGTTGAAGTAGTCGATCGACTAAGTAGATTGGGAACGGTTGGAGCTTAGATACCGCAGGTCTTTGACCGCACTATAGAGTCCGCGCGAATAGCGATGATAACGCAAGGTCAACAGTTCCCGCAGCACGCTGGGCCCTGACTCGAGCCCTCGTTCAAGGATGCTGGCGCGGGCCTCCAGATGTGCGATTTTATCCCGGACCATTCGATAAGCATTTTCGCAGGAGAAAAGGTCGCGGCTCGACGCCAGCCGATCTTCTATCGCCTGTAGTTTCTTGATCTCGGCCAGAAAAGGATTTTGCCGTTGGATTGCCTCGCGCATCTGATCGATTCTGCTTTGGGGCGGCTTCGGAGAAGGCTGGGTTACGCCAATTTGTTGACGCGCGTGCCGCCGGTATTTGATCAAGGGCTTATCAACCATCGCCAACTTCGCGCTGGCGGCAATCAGCAGAGCGATCCATTCGTCATGAACAAAGCCGATACCGTCGGGGATCGGCAACACCAGCCTGGTGAATCGAGCGCGAAACGCCATGGCCGCTCCCGTAATTGACGCGCGCTCAGCGAGCGCTTCGAAAGCCTGGCCGGCCCTAACCTTTGCCTGCGAACGTGTCCCAAAATTCACGCCCTGCCACAAAGTGTAATTCGCCGGTTGCGAATTCTCATCAACTACGTCGCCGTTCGTGAAGACCAACGCGGCTTCAGGCTGCGCGGCTAAAACAGATTCCATCACGGCCAGCTTTTCGTGATGCCAAATATCGTCGTGGTCACAGAGCGCTATTACGTCTCCCTCGCAAAGACTGATCGCCTGCTCAAAATTCTTATTCGAGCCCAGGTTTGTCTTATTGAAGTGTAGACGCACCGGAAACGGTGCTCCGGCGGCAAAGTGTTCCAGGATCTGTCGCGTTTCATCGCTGGAGAAGTCGTCACAAACCAGCAGTTCGTCGGGAGGTCGCGTCTGCGCGGCGATGCTCGCGAGTTGCTCTTGCAGGAAAAGCGCCCCGTTGTATGTGCACATCGCTGTCGAGATCGTACTTGCCATTTCCTTCCCGCGCGGGCGGCATTGTTGGTAACGCACCTCCTTCATCGCCCAGGGCTCCCGGATTCTTGCCGGGATAGAAGCTAACGAATCAGTGGCGTTCGTCTCAACTTCGTTTCATTCGCGATGTATGGAGACGACTTTGAGGAGATGCTGCTCCAGGCGGTCAATGCTGAGCTCCACAGTCCATTGCTTCCGCACGCAAGCGGCAGCCCTTTCTCCCATCTGCCGCGCCAGAACTTGATCACTTAAGAGTCTGTGAAGCGCTTCGGCTATGCCTTCCGGCTCGCGGTCAACTAGAAACCCGTTAATGCCGTCTTTTATTGTCTCACGGACACCACCCTCGGCGACGGCTACAACTGGGGTGGCACAGGCGTTCGCTTCCAGTGGGGCCAGCCCAAACGGCTCTAGACGGGGTGTGTAAAGCAACAGAGCAGCCCTGTTCAGGATGTCAACCAGTTCTTCATCTGACACCATAGATTTGAGGTTCAAATCGACCCCGAGTGCTCCAGCTAATTCTAGCATCTCTTTCAAGTAACTCTCGTCTACCCAATTGGCGATCCATACAAGTCGTGGTCGGGGCACAGGAAGAAGCGAAATTGACCTGATGGTCAGGTCGACTCCCTTGGTCTTGGCGAACGACCCAAGACTGACAATGAAATGTTCTCGTTCTCGATGCAAATCGCGGAATAGGTTAGTATCAACTCCGAGATAACAAACTTTGGCCTCACGGCCATAGGCACGCAAAATGCTTTCGCGGCTGTAGTAGGAGTTTACTAAGAGTAGGTCGCAGGCCTGCGCGTTGAGCCATTCCATCTTGGCCTGGAGACGGAGGGCACGCAGGTTCAGGTTCTCATAAATGAATCCTCTGGGGCGAAAAGGGTCAAGGCGGGTCATATCTTCCCGGAGACCATCTACCCAGGGCAATATGGGATTGGCCTCGTAAAGGTGGCGATAGGGTTCTTGTAAGTACAGGACTTTCGGCATGCGGACATGGCGCATGATGTAAGGCATCAAATACAAACGTGAACTGTTCGCGAAGAGCACATCGAACCTACCCGCATCAATTTCCCGGGCACACCGCCGGCAAGCCTCATCAAAGGCTCGCATCCGCGCGAGCTCGTCATAGTAGCTGGAGGTTTTCCGCATTATTCTTCTTAAGGGGTTCTTCTCGCGCTCGTTGTCGAAGGGAATAATGTGCTCGTCGAGCAAATCTTTCAGCGGCAGGTACGATTGATCGGCGGTCGTCAGCGTCCAACACTCCAAGCTGTGCCCCCGCTGCACCAATCCTTTGACGTGGTGGTAAAGCGCACGCTTGCCGCCGCCGCTTGGAAGGTTATGCCATACAGCTATTCGCATGAAAACCTTCCTGGCTATTCGAGCCCATCGGATTCCTCGCGCTTCTCTTTCCAGCCAACAATCAGATCTTGATAACTTTCTCGTCGAACTTTCGCTGCGTCTCGACCTTTTTCATTCCTAAGATGGCCCCATTCAGATGTACATTCTCGCGCCCGGTTAACTCTGATAAGTCATGAACGGTTGCCGAGGTTTTAAAGCATTAAGTCAGCGAACGCTCGCTTCGAGGTTTAAATCAGACAAGGCTCGCTCCATGCATTCTCGCCCTGCCTTTGCATGGGGATTGCGCAATGGTTCCGCAGTCTATCAAGGCAGCAGGATTCAAGGCAGCAGGATTGCCTTAGATTGTTTCAGCGCTCTTCTTTGAATCCTTCACCTCTCCTGACATAATACTCTGTCCGCTTATTACGGGGAGGGATGATACCACTTGAGGCCTTGGAAATAGCCTTGCGCATTGTATAAGCCCTCCTTCGTGGTTGCAAAAAGCAGTCTTCATATACAGCAAGCTGCAATTAAGGGTAGATCAATGAGAGAGACGAACGATTTCCATGTTTGAAAGGTTAAAGCGTCCCCTTCGAACTCCATACTACTATTTGCGCTTCCGCGCTAAAGCCGTCCTCACCAGGATTAAAGACTGGAGGAATAATAGCGAGGAATCCGACACTTCTCAGTTTCCATCACCGTTACTTCGCCAAAGAGTGCATGGTGCTTTGGATAAGGAGAGTTACATACAGGTTGGTAAAACCTGTGCGCAAAATATTAAGGACCTGCTGAGTCTGATAGGGAGAGATTTCGCTTCTTTTAATAACATTTTGGATTTTGGGTGTGGTAGCGGTCGAGTAATCCGGTTTCTTTACAATGAGAATGACTCTTATCATCTCTATGGTACGGACATAGACAAGGAGGCAATCTCCTGGTGTAAGAAGCATCTGACGTTTGCTGATTGGGACACAAACGACCCCCTGCCTCCAACAAGATACGCGAACGATGCTTTTGATCTGATCTATGGCATATCTGTTCTGACACATCTGGACGAGAAGATGCAATTCATCTGGCTAAATGAGATGAAGCGAATATTGAAACCTAATGGTGTGCTTATTCTAACAGTTCATGGCGATGGTCTCGGCTTTCAGGGTACTGAAGAGGAGAAGGCGCTTTTGTCTGAGAAGGGGTTTGTTTTCAAGGTCGTACAAACCGGGAGATTTAAGTTTGATGGTTTACCCGATTTTTACCAGCATAGCCATCATTCGAAAGAGTATGTCGAAAGGGAGTGGTCGAGATTCTTTAAGATAATTCACTACGAAGAGCGAGCAATTAATTCTCACCAGGATGCAGTGATTTTGTTCAAATCGCCAGAGTGAGGTCAGCTTAAGGTCAGACGTTCGGCAGCTAGGAGAAGAAGTCCTTCATCGCACTGTAGATACCGTTGGAGTAAGAGCGGTAGCCCAGCGTGAGAAACTCGCGCAGATGCCGAGACCACATTGATATGCCGAGACCACCTGCGCGACCCGAGTCGTTGAATCTCAAATCAACGCACTTACCGTCTCACTCAAAGTTCGGTTCACGGCCGCCGGAGGTGTTGCCAGTATAATCTGGCGATTCTCCGCGCCAGAAGCGCGCCGTCCGAAGGATCTTCCAGCAGCGCTCTGCGGTACTGCGAAAAAGCCACCCGGTAGATGGGGTAAGGCTGCGCCGACAGCGTGTCCGCCAGCCAGCGGTAAGCGGCTGACCTGTCGGACTTCGTCGCACCCGCCCTGAGTTCCGGGAACAACTCCTCGAACGGGACGCTCTCGATCTGCTCCCGGAAGAATCTGGGAACCTCCCGCTCCCACTTCTTCGAGCGGATGCCGCGGCTTTCGTGCTCCCTGACCTGCATCATCGCGCCGGGGACGCGCACGAGCGGGAAACGGCGCGCGAACCTCGAAAGCATGTCCACGTCCTGCGTGTAGCGCCACGTCTCGGAGTATTCGCCGACCTCTGCGACGCACCTGCGGTCGTACATCACGGAGTAGCAGGCCGAGCAGATCGGCCCGCCCGTGAGGACGTGCCGCAGCGTTTCGCCGCGTCCGTACTCGGGCAGCTCGTACTCGACGACCACCTCGCCGCGCGAGTCGATCATCTGGATGTCCGTGTAGCAGACCGCCGGGCCGTCGAGCCGTTCGAGCACCTCGACCTGCTTCTCCAGCTTCGTCTCGTGGAAAACGTCGTCGTGGCTGAGCCAACTGATGTACCGACCGGCGGCCAGGCGCAGCCCCTGGTTGAACGCTCCGGCCACGCCGGTGTTCTCCTGACGAACGTACCTCACAAGCTCGCCGTAGCCGCGCGCGACTTCCGGCGTCGCATCGGACGAGCCGTCATCCACGACGATCAGCTCGAAGTTCTGCAAGGTCTGGCCCAGAACGCTCTCGATAGCGAAGCGTAAGTACTGCTCCCCGTTGTAAACCGGAAGAATGACGCTGACAGTTGGAGTGCTCATCTATAGTTAACCATTACGCCGTCAACACTATTGCCGGAGGATCATCGCCCAAGGAGATTTTGTGCCCTTGGTGGTCACCTTGCCAGTGGTGGCTTCACCCATTTCTACCGTGCTGCTCGTCCAGCCCCACCACCTCCGCGAACTGTGCCGGGCGGTCGAGAGGTTGAAGTCGGCCTCGGCTCTCTCCCAGGCGCGCGTGCTGAGCCTCTCCCGCAGGTTCCCCCGTCGTTTAGGCTCAACTCAAGAGCCGGCGCCAATTTCAGGGTCATTCTGGTCTCCTGCCCGGACCAGGAGAGCGGCAAAAGGTTGGAAAACGAGGCGAATTTCATCCTGAAATCAAAGCCGCGAGGCCTGAGGCGCGGCGTAGCCAAGCAAGATCCTAACCACCGTCCGACTCACCTGCTCCACCAGGTATTCCGGCGGCACCGCCCAGTCAGCTTTCTGATCGAGCACCGTGCGGACGCAGCGCAGCAACGTCGCTGGCTCTGCCCCGCTCAGCATGTTGCTGCCGCACTCAATTGTCTCGGGGCGCTCGGTCACGTCGCGGATCGTAACGTTGGCGACCTTGAAGATGCAGCACTCTTCCTGCACGGTGCCGCTGTCGCTCAGGACGCAGAAGGCGTTACGCTCGAGCGCGATGAAGTCGAAGAGGCCGAAGGGGGGGTGGAACTGAATCTGATCGTAAGCTTTCGCGTCAACCCGGAAGCGCTCCATCAATGCGCGCGTGCGTGGATGCGTGCTGCACACGATGAGTAGTTGGTACTCGCGCTGCAAGAGTTCCATTGCGTCTATCAGTGAGCGCAGCCGCTCCTCAACATCAACGTTCTCTTCGCGGTGCATCGTCACAAGGAAGTACTTGCCCAGCTCTAACCCGAGGCGCTCGTGAACATCCGAACGGCGAATCGAATCGTCGTAGTGCTGTATGACCTCGTGGATCGGGTTGCCGGTGACGTAGATGCGCTGCCCCTCGATACCCTCGCGCAATAGGTTCATCCGGCTGCGCTCGGTATAAGGCATGAGAACGTCGCTGCAATGATCAATAACACGGCGGTTGACCTCTTCAGGCACGCGGTCGTCATAGCAACGGTTGCCCGCTTCCATATGGTAGACGGGGATGCCGAGACGCTTGGCGACGATGGCGACGAGGCTGCTGTTGGTGTCACCAAGGATTAGCAGGCGGTCGGGCTTCTCTTCCAACATCACACGTTCGGAGAGGGTGATGATCTGCCCAATCTGCTCTCCAAAGGTCTTGCCCCGCACGCCGAGGTAATGGTCGGGGTGGCGCACGCCCAACTGATCGAAGAAGACATCGCTCAACGACGGATCGAAGTTCTGCCCCGTGTGGACGAGGACGTGGCGCTCGGCCAGGCGGTCGAGCTTCTCGACGATTCGGCTCAAACGTATGATCTCGGGCCGAGTGCCGAGGACGGTCATTATCTTCATGCGAGCATGTCTTCCTCGTAAATGAAGCGGTCGCCGACCATTAGCTTGTGCGTCTCCAGGAGCTCCGCGACTTGCTCTCGTGTCATTACGCTGTCGGCGGAACTGTACTCGTGCCCAATAGGATTATGAACCTTGTGGGCGACCAACAACTCCGGCAACATCGGTTCGATGACGTAATAGTCGCCGCGCTCAATCGTACGGAACGCTTCTTCTTCCGAGACCAGGATTTCGTGCACTTTCTCGCCCGGGCGAATCCCGGTTATTACCGTGTCTATCTTGCGCTCGCCGATGAGCGCCGTCGCCACGTCCTTCACCCTGGCCGAAGGCACGCGCGGTATGTACGTCTCGCCCGCGTTTGCCTCTTTTAGCGCCGCGAAGATTGTATCGACCGCCTGCTCCAGGCTCAGCAGGAATCGCGTCATCTCGACCGTGGTAATAGTGACCGGACCACCACGTCGAATCTGGTCGTGGAAGAGCGGTATGACCGAGCCACGCGACGCCAGCACGTTGCCGTAACGCACACAGATGAAGCGTGTGCCGTTGCCGTCGAGGTTCGCGCGCACAAACAGTCGCTCCTGCACAGCCTTCGTCATACCCATGACGTTCACGGGCTTGCATGCCTTGTCGGTTGAGATGCCGACGACTGTTTCAACCGTCAGGCGGTGCTCACGCACGACGCGGATGATGTTCTCCGCCCCGATGACGTTTGTCTGCACGGCCTCGAACGGGAAGTATTCGCACGAGGGTACTTGCTTGAGAGCGGCGGCATTGAAGACTACGTCGGCGTCGCGCAACACAGTCGAGACGCTGTGCAGGTCGCGCACATCGCCAATGCGGAATTGAAGGAGCTGTTCAAAATTGTGATAGATAACCTCATCGGTCGCGGTGCGCAGGTTTTGGAAGGCAAGGCGCATCGAATGCTGCTTCGCTTCGTCGCGCGAAAAGACCGTGATTTGCTTCGGTAGCCCAATCTCACCAGAAAGGAGCCGCCGCACCAGCACTTTGCCGAGCGAACCTGTGCCACCGGTGACGACGATACTTTTACCTGTCAGCATTGAAACCTTTTGTTACCTCTGTATCTGAAGCCTGCGTAAATGTTCGTAAGGGGTTGGGTCTTGCCGCATCGCCGCGATCATCTCGGGCCAGGTGGGCGGCACAAAAGCGGTGGCCGCGCGGAAGCGCGCGCCGTCCAAGCTGCGATCGCACGCGAAAGTTTCGTCCGGCTCGATCTCGATCTTCAACCCGTAAGCTTCTTTGAGAAGTATCAGCAGGTCGAACTTATTAATCGGTTCGGCAGCGACATGCCAGACCCCGTGCAACTCCGCTTGATGAACGATGATGTCTGTAATAATGGCAGACAGCGCACGGGTCGTAAAGCCGCTGAAGACGGCTCGCTTGAACCCGCGGACGGTCTTCCCACGCTGGCCGAGAAACCACTCGACGAGGCCGTGCGCGCCCCGAAGTTCGGGCCCGACCATCGACGTGCGAAGCGTCAAACAATTCTCGCCGTCAACCTCGCCGAGCAGCTTTGTTCGACCATACAGGTCTTCGGCGTCGGGCTTGTCCAACTCCGAGTAGTTACCTTTTCGCCCTGAAAAGACACAGTCGGTGCTGATGTGAATGAGTCGCGCACTCGCCTCTCGGCACATCCCGGCGAGCTGTTGCGGGAAGAGCGCGTTAACGGCGATGCTCTGGTACGGATCTTTCGCCGCCGCGTCCTGCTTGACGATGCCGATGCAGTTGACGACCACATCGGGACGGACCGCGGCAAAGGCGCCTGCGACGCTGTCGAAGTCCTCGGCTGTAACGCCCGCGCGTATTCGTGCCGGGTCAAACAAGTTCGCGCCGCACGTTGGCGGCGGCCGGCGGAGCGTAACGTGTGTGTCGAAGTGGTGTGAGAAAATCTGCCAGAGCTTGTGGCCGAGCATCCCCGAACCGCCCAGTATCAGTACTCTCATATTAAGTCGCGAGATAAGTTGACCGTCAGATACGCATTATCTAGGAGATCTGCCAGAAGCGCGGCGATAGCGGCTCGGCGCGCTAATCCCGGGCACCGTCCGATCCCGGCTGTGCAGCAAGATGGCGTTCGACGAGTTCTGTGTATATCTCCTCGCAGCGGCGCACAGCCGCTGTGGGATCCGCCTGCTTGACGTGCTGTGCTCGGCACCGCTCGCCCGCCTCGCGGCGGTACTGCGGATCCTCGATCAGCCTCGAGATAATCTGTTTGAAGCGTGCGAAGTCGCCACGCGGCACCAGGAGATCGGTTTCGTTCAGAAAATCTTCGGCGGGGCTCCAGGCGGTTTGCGTGAACGGCTGCATGTAGTCGTTGCGATGGGCGACGATCGGAATACCCATCGACATGGCCTGCACGACAACCTGCCCCCCGCCATTCGGATACGTGTCGATGGCGATGTCGGCGATCCTTAGGATTCGCAAAAAGTCCTCGCGCCAACCCAGGCATCGGATGCGCGGCTTCAATTCCTGCGGCACGATTTCCGTGAAAACCGGGATCTGATTCATGAGCGGCCCGACCGCAAGGTAATGGGCGTTCGGGTGCTCCGCCAGCAGTTCGGCGATGATCTTCCAAAACTCCGGATCTTGAAATTTGGCCTGGCGTCCGCCACTCAAAAGGACGCAAGCATCTTCGGGGATACCCATCTCGCTGCGGTTGTAGCCCGCGATGCCATCGCATGACGGCCAGTCGAGGTAAATCCTCACCCAGGAACTGTCGACTGGGCAGTCCAGCAGCGGGTGCCTCGTCCATGCGATGCACCAGTCGAGTGTCGGTGGGGCAAACTGCGCTGGCGCTCCCTGCACCAGCCCGACCTGAATAGGTGCCGGCCGAAGCGACGTTATGAAGTAGTGGCTGAAGTCTGCGAGTGCGGCGCTGGTGACCATGATGTGCGGGTTGAAATCCTTGATCCGCCCTGCGATGTCGAGCAGCATCTCTTCTGTGTTGTCCGAGTCAGAAGCTGTTACGACGGGGTAGTCGAGCGCCTCGAAGGCCGCGATATGGTCACGCCCCTGCGGCGAGGCCAGCACCGCGGCGCGCGACTCCGGAACGAAGATGGTCACGTCGAAGCGCGATCGATCGCGATACTTTGCCAGTTCAAGGTCGATCTTTATGAGGATCGAGTTGATCTCCATCATGCCCCGCACGAGGCAGGCCAGCCGGATCTTCTCGCCAGGCGCGAGGGCTTGTGCCGGGTCGTGTGCGAACCGATGAGGCGCCGCGAGGTCATTCACGCAGTGCATGATGTCGAAGTCGTACTCGTAGCGGTCGACGTGGTCAAACTCGTGGTAGGCGTATTGCCATAGCTCGAAGAACCGGAGCGCGTCCGCAATTCGCCCCTGCCGCCCGGCCTCGATCCCGGCGCGCTTATATGCCTCTCGTATTCTCTCCGTGTCGCCGGTCGCGGAGAGTATCCGGGTGTAGAGCGGCAGGAGTTCGGCAGAGAACCCCGTCAGCAGCCACGCGCGTTGTGCGAATATTTTAGCCTGAGCGATGTGCTCGGGGGTCGATGCGTGGAAGTAGGCGTCTGCGAGTTGGGCGTTGACCTCCGCGCGTTGCGCCCTCTCCTCCAGGCATAGATACGGCAACAGCTCCGGCGCGGCGATGCGCTCACCCGCAGTGATGCGTGTCAGGATCGCGTCAAACTCTTTCGGCAATTTCACCTTTCCGTCTGCGCGGGGGCGGTAAGTGCGGCGCTGCGTCCAGACCGCGCGCTTTAAGGCTGCGGCCATGCGCCCTTCTTCGCCGAAGGGCCGGCAGAGCGCGAGACCCGCCTCAAGGCTCATGCGATAGAGTAACCTGCTCCTGTACTTGAGCGACGCGGCCAGCCTGTGAACCGTAATCCGGCGGTTGAGACGCCGGCTGCGCGGAGATTTCTGTTTCACGCGCGCGACTCCAGAATCTGAGCCAGGGCCTCCGCCACGATGTCCGCGTGCTCTGTCGGCATGTTCGGATAAAGCGGCAGCGACAGGTTGGCGTCCCCGAGTCGCTCGGCCACGGGAAAGTCGCCCGCGCGGAAGCCGAAGGTCTCGCGGAAGTACGTCAGCATGTGGATCGCGCGGTAGTTGACCATTACGCTGATCCCTCTGTCCTGCAACTTCTGAATGACCTCGTCGCGCCGTCCCGCACCGATCCAGACGGGAAAGAGATGCCACGAGTGCTCGACGCCCGGCAAGCTCTTCGGCCTCGTCAGATCGGGAATGTCCCACAGGCGCTGCTCGTAGTAATGCGCGAGGGCCTGGCGCTTGCGCCAGTTTTCTTCAAGGCGATCCATTTGCGGCAAAAGCATCGCCGCCTGGATATTGTCCATGTTGTACTTCCACCCCAGCATGGTCATATCCCAGTGCTTATAACCTTCCCGGTGACGATCGTCGGCATTCTTATTCATTCCGTGCAGGCGCAGCAGGCGCAGTTTTTCGGCCAGCGAATCGTCGTTAGTGACAACTGCGCCACCCTCGCCACACGTCAGGTTCTTCGTAGCGTAGAACGAGTAGCAAGCGGTATCTCCCAACTGGCCCGTGCGTATCCCGTCGCGAGATCCTTCAACGCAGTGAGCGGCATCTTCGATTACGGCCAAACCATAGCTGTCAGCGATTTTGCGAACCGCCTTCATATCGCACATCTGCCCGTAGAGATGAATGGGAATGATGGCGCGCGTATGTTCGGTAATGGCCGCCTCGATAAGGGAAGCGTCAAGGTTGCCGGTCTGCGGCTCAACATCTACGAAAACGGGCCGGGCGCCGGCTTCCATGATGGCCGTCGCGGTCGCGATGAAGGTCATTGGCGTGGTGATGACTTCGTCGCCGGGGCCGATGCCGAGGGCAACGAGTGACAGGTGCAGCGCGCCCGTGCAGCTCGTCACCGCGATGGCGTGGCGCACGCCTAAGTAATCGGAGAAAGTGCGCTCGAAGCGCGCGACCCACTCGCCCGTCGTCAGGATGGGGTTAGCGAAGACTTCGGCTATCGCCGCGAGTTCCGCCTGCCCAAGATCGTGCATGAAGAACGGTACTTTCATCCGCATTGTCGTTGTCGCCATCAATGCATTTCCTTTTTCCCTTTGGCGGTCACAATCGGAATGTGACGCATCCACATCTGCGGGCGCCACCAGGCCTCGTTGTCTCGGTACCAGCGAATAGTTTTGACCAGGCCTTCCTCAAGGGAGAAACGTGGTTCCCAATCGATTAGGCGCTTGATCTTCGACGCGTCACAGGTATGCCGGAAGACCTGTCCCGGACGGTCGCCAATAAATTGTATCTGGCTGTCGCTGGCTTTCATCGCTTCGAGCACCGCTTTGGCCACCTCCAGTACGCTCCGATGACGGCCAGTCCCGATATTTATCACCTGTCCCTTGATCTTCTCCAGGTCGGTGTGCAAGAGGCGATCCAGAGCTTCGCAATGCTCCTCGACAAATATCCAGTCGCGCGCCGCCGACCCGTCGCCGTGTACGGTTAACGGTTCTTTCAAGAGGCAACTTGTAATGAATCGCGGTACAGCCTTTTCCAAATGCTGATTTGGGCCATAGTTGTTGAAGGGACGCACGATCACCGCCGGGATATTGTAGGTGGCCCAATAGGAATAGACCAGCCGGTCGGCGCCACATTTTGCTGAAGCATACGGACTCATCGGATTCAGGGGGTGCTCTTCGTTCATCTTTTCGCTGAGCGCCGATCCGTAAACTTCCGAGGTAGAGATATGTATGAAACGCTCGACGCGATCGCGGTGCCTGACTACCGCGTTGGCGACCGCCTGTGTGCCCAGCACGTCGGTCTCAAAGAACAACCGGTTATCAAAAATTGAACGCGTAACATGCGATTCGGCCGCCATGTGCACCACGATGTTCGATTGGGCAACCAGCGTGTCCATCAATTCGCCATTGCGCACATCTCCATACCAGAATTCGTAGCGGGGCGACCCCATTGCACCGTCAGGGCAGTTCTGCACGTTGCCTGCGTAAGTAAGAGCGTCTACCACCAGCAGGCGGTATTCAGGATACTTGTTGTAAAGATGACGTACGAAGTTGCTGCCGATAAAGCCGGCGCCTCCGGTCACCAGAATGGTTTTCATAATCCTCTTGTTCGCGCCCGGTCGTGCTGCATGGCCGCGTTCCACCAGTCTTGATTAAGCTGGCCGCGCATTGCGCGGGGCTCGTTCTTGATCCAATTCCCACAGCTTCGGAAGATAGCGATAATAACTTTGGAAAGTTCCCAGGTCGAAGGGCTCGCCTTCAAGCCAGATGCCGAAGACCTCAAACTCCCTGGTGCACTTCTCAAAAGTCTTCAGGAGGTCGACCTCCCCGGTTCGAGGATTTGCAAACTCCGGCCCCAGGTAATCGAAAATCTCCCGCGGAAAGATCGTCCTGCCGAACCCGCGCACTTCGTAATCGAGATCTGCGTGCGCGCGGCGCGTCTCCTCCTCTGTGCGCAGTTTGCTGATGGCCACCGCGCCCGCGTCAATCTCCTCGTACTCAACTCCTCGCGCCCCGGCGAAAAAGGATCTTTCTGCTTTGGGAAGCCTCAGCAGGCTGCTCCAAATAGCCGCACCCGGGCGCCAGCGCCTGAGCAACTGCGAGGCGGCGGGTGTCGGCCCAAACATTATTTGATCCGGAATCATCATAACGAACGAGTCCGTCCCAACAAAATCCTGAGCCTGCAGGAGAGCATCTCCCAGCCCCAGTTGCTGCGCTTGAAAGACGAAGGTGAGCTCGCACTTGGTCATCAACGCTTCAAGTTCAGCCACACGCTCGTCATCCTGGCAACCGCGAGCACGCTTCAGACTGAAATAGTCTCTGATAATCTCTTTGTCTTTGCGAATGACAATGCAGACCTGCGTGATCCCTGAGGCTACTGCTTCGTCAACCACGTGCTGAAGCATGGGCCTGCGCCCGACCGGAAGCATCTCTTTCGGGATGCTTCGTGTGATCGGTAGCATCCTGGTCCCGAGCCCCGCTGCTGGAACTACTGCCTTCTTGACACCACCAGCGTCTCGTCTCACGCCATGTTCTCCAACCACTCGAGAAGCGATGTGAAGCGCACGCAGTCAGCATGTGGATAGAGATGGCCCCGATCAATCAGCACCGGGATCAATCCGGCCGCCCGCGCTCCCACAACGTCCGCTCGATATTCGTTACCCAGGTAGAGAATCCGGTCACTCTTCACTGAAAGCGAGAGCTCGGCGGCGGCAAGCTCGAAGATGGCCGCATCGGGCTTCTCCACGCCGGCAGTCTGGGAAGGCACGATGGCTGAAAAGGTTTGCCTGATTCCAAGTTGTTCGGTTAGCGATGAAAGGTTCGAGTCCCAATTCGCGACCAGGGCCAGGGGCAGATGGTGTAGCTTCGGATGAGCAAGCGCGTCCGGCACTTCGGCAAACAACTCCCACTTTTTGTCGTTTCTAAACTGTGCGATCAGGGCGGGGTTCAATCCTGAGAAGAGGCTGGAAATTCCCAGAGCCTCAGCTAGTTGCTGGTTGTAGTTGTAATAAAAGGCTTCGCGATCATGTACGTGCAGGTAAGAGTATTTGTTATGAAAGTCAACGATCTGATATGCGCGTTTGACCGCTTCGAGTTCCAGCTCCATCCCCAGTGAACGTGCGGCCCGGATGAATAACTCCTCTTTGGACGGCACTAGAGTAGCAAGTGTATCTCCGAAGTCGAAGAAAACAGCTTTGACGTCACTCAATTTGAGTCTCTGCCGATCTACTGGCAAGTAGGTGTCTCCAATCCAGAGTTTCTGGTTCCAGTTGAGCAGGCTAACCTATCGCTCGTTTGAGAGCAGTGGCGCTCCCTTCTGTACCGAGTCAGTTCCCAATTTTCCGAAGGCCTCACGAAAGTCAAAATTCTCGTAAGTGAAGTTATGATCTCCGGGAACGGAAAACGTCGTGACGGGATGACCGACACTACGCAAACTTGTAATGAAGTCTTCCAGCTCATCTGTTAACAGAAGTGTGTCTTGCTGATTATGAAAGATCACAAAAGGAAGCCCCGCTTTATATTGACTCATGACTTGTATTGGACTTCTCTGCTGCAACTGAGCGAGGTCTCCGTTTACGGAATCCCGTACGGTGTTTCTGACCCGTTCGTTAGCCGACCCCTCGACCAGCGCAGGTAGATTAACACCGGGGATCAGGGCAATTACGCCGGCGACTGATTGGCGCAATTCATCGGGCAAAAGACCGGCAAGGGCGAGCGCCTGCGTTCCGCCCATTGAAACACCGATGAGATAGTAATCCGGGAAACCGACTTTCCGATCTCTGATGACCTGCTGGGCGTCAGCCAGGAAGGAAGTGGAAAGCCACGCTGGCCCGCGCCCGCCCATCGTGACAACGGTGGCGTTCAAACGTTTCACAACGTCGCGGACAACGACGCCATCCCCAATGTCGCCATCCATTCCATGAAAAAAGAAAAAAAGCTTTTCCGATCTCTGTGCGGCAGGTTGCAGGATGAGTACGCTTTGCATGGTCCCATCATGCGCCGATTCATAGCGGAGCAATTCGCCCTCAATCGCCGGGTCTCTCATTAGCTCCGTGAAATGGTAGTAGCGGTTGAGGTGGACGACTTTTTCCGGTGGGGGAGTGGTCATACGGGATTCTTATAGGCCAGAGGGCGCCCGGCGCCAGCGATTGCGTATGCGTCAGGCTTCGACTGGTTTTCCAGCAGATGATCTTCGTACCAGAGTTGAAAGACGAGCAAGGTCCAAATCTTGAAAGTCAGCGCGTCATTGCCCTTCATGAAATCGGCGATTAGTGACGTAATGCGTTCGCGCTTGAAGTAACCATGAAGCGATAGCCTCTCCGGGGCGAGTACCTCGTTGAGCATACCCGCCATGCCCTCCCGCAGCCAGGTATTCTTTGGCAGGACAAAACCCTCTTTGGGACGGTCCAGGATTTCCTGAGTCACATAACGTGCTGCCACCCGGCGCAAGATGTATTTTAGTTTCCCCTCCCGAATCTTCAGCGAGCCAGGAATCTCGCAGGCCAACTCCGCCAGCCGATAGTCAAGAAACGGAGTGCGCACCTCCATCGAATGCGCCATTGAGAGCATGTCGTTGAAGTAGAGAATCTCGTTCGGCAGCAGCGTGTTGACGTCAAGATAGAGCATCTTGTTCAGCTCGTCGGCCCCCTGGTCGCAACGCTGATAAATTTCTTTCAGGAACCCGGTCGTCGAATATGGCATCAGAAGGTCACGCCCCAGCGGCGTCAGAAGCTGCTCTTTTTCGTGCTCCATAAAAGCCCCGTAAGCGAGCCGCCACTCCCAGGGGGGATATTGTGCCAGGCTCTTGACGAATTCCTCTCTGCCCTTGAAGAAGCTCAGATCTACATCACTGCCGGCACTCCCGTTTTCGCCGGCACGCTGCATTTCAGCGAGGGGCCAGACCAGGCGATGATGGCCGTAAGAGCCAAACATGTCATCAGCACCATCACCGGAAAGCGCTACGGTCACGTACTGCTTCATAAAACGCGATAGCCAGAAGGACGAGATTACTCCGGCGAAAGGCTGATCGAGATGCCGAATCACCGCCGGCAATTCATTCTGCAAGTCGGCTGAGCTCATCACGCACTCGTGATGCTCGGTCGCATACCGCTCGGCGATCTGACGTGCATAATACGCGTCTCGTTTATGCTGCGGAGAATCAGCGAAAGTCAGCGTGAAAGTTTTGACAGGGGCCGGTGAATACTCGCAGGTGATCGCCACTATCGTTGACGAATCGATCCCGCCGGAAAGGTAAGCACCGTAGCTCACGTCAGACCGCAGGCGCAGACGCACGGCATCGCGCAGCAGTTCGTCAATGCGTTCGACCAGAACGTCCTCGTCACTGTCATCCCACTTAACAGCAGTTGGGAGTGCATACCAGCGGGCAAGGTTGACGCCTTGCTCCGGGTTCCATGTCAGCATCTGGCCCGGAAGCAAAGCACGGATATCTCGATAGATCGTAAAAGGCGCGGGCACGTTGCGCAGCGAGAGATAGTGAGAAAGAGCCTCACAATCAAGTTCGTTGCCGACGGCTGGATGTAGGCGCAGCGTCTTAATTTCAGAGCCGAAGACTACGCCATTGGGGAGCGTTGAATAGAAGAGAGGCTTGACGCCGAAACGATCGCGGTACAGCAGCAGAGTTTTGTTGCGCGTATCCCAGACGGCGATTGAAAACATGCCGTTGAGTTTGTGGGCAAAGGATTTCCCATATTCTTCATAAGCGTGAACGATGGTCTCTGTGTCGCTGTTGGTCTTGAACCGGTGACCCTTCCTCTCCAGTTCGGCCTTCAGCTCGACGTAGTTGAATATCTCGCCATTAAAGACTACATGAATCGTATCGTCTTCATTCGAAATGGGCTGATGGCCGCCGCTTAGATCGATAATGGAAAGCCGCACCATCCCGAGGTGCACCTCGCGGTCGTCGAATTCGCCGTCGTCGTCGGGGCCTCGGTGCCGGATCAGATCCAGCATCCGCGGCATTAGTCCGGGCATTTCACGACCGCTGTATCCAGCTATTCCACACATTGCCTTGTTCTCAGATCAAGGTAGCACGGGCGTCCCGCCCGTGAATCACGCGCAGGATGCGCGGGCCACAATCAAATTCTCAAACGTTCCAGGACGCTATTGCTTCCGCGCCCTTGTCGGGATAAATTTTGGCCGGGATGCCCTGCGCCAGGCCGCCATCGGGCAAGTCCGTGGTCAGAACAGCATGAGCCCCAACGACACAATTGTTGCCAATGGTCACGTCACCCAGCACCGCGGCGCCGGCGAAAAAATAGCATTTATTCCCCACCCGGGGGAATTTGCGAATGGCATCCGGGTGCCAACTCTTAACGCCAAAGGTCACGGCCTGGAAGAGAGTCACATCCGAACCAATAACCGTGCCGCGACCGACTACAATCCCCACCGGGTGCGAGACAAACATGCCTGGTCCAATTTCCGCGTTGAACTCAATATCAGCGCCTGTGATTGCCAGGCTCAAGCGGGAAAGAAACCAGGCCGGGTAAATCCAACCTCGCTGAAAGAGCCAATGACTCACGCGATAAAGTAAGACCGCCTGAAAGCCGGCCTTGAAGATCACGCTCTCCCAGAAGACCCTTTGCTTTGAAAATGGCTGCCCGCGTAAAACGAAGGTTTGAGTGAAACGAGCCAGGTCACTCCGGATCAATTCTCTCAGCGTCATTGTTAGCTGTAACCGGGCGAGCTAATCGCGAAATTCTTCACGCCGGAATTTCTCGAATGATGGTCTCGACTCCAGCATGTTTCGCGCGGCCATCACGCAAGTCTTGAAAGCTGATTTCAGCAATAAAAATTTCATTCCAGTACCGAAGTACGACAGCCTTCCGCAGCTTTGGCTGTTGCACTTCGTTTTTCAAGTGCAACAGATCGAAGATCATCTCACAATCGTTGAATCCGTAAAGATATCGAATACCGCTGGTGCCGGAAAATCTCGGATTAATCTCAAACACGTAGGCTACTCCGTCCATCACGCGGAATTGCAGGTTGCAGGGACCGACCGCGCCCAGGGCCTCAACAATCCGCACCACCTGATCGTCCAGATTCTGATCTTCGATAAGTTCTGTACGGTAAGTGGTTCCCTGAAGTAAATCCCGTCGCAGGATAATTAGAGCACGCACTTTCTTGTCGGGTCCTGAAAGTGTTGCCGCCGTATACTCCGATTTCTCATCAGGCAGGTAGCGTTGGACGATCAAGTCGGAGATAAGTGTAGATGCTGCACGAATCTCGTCCAGCGAGTTAACCAGAAAGACATTGCGCGAGCTGGACCCCGCGCGAGGTTTGGCAATTAAGGGAAACCCGTGCTGCTCGATTAAGCGCTCGACTCCCGCCTCATCAGTGCTCATAACAGTCTCGGGAAAGGGAAATTCCGCATCTCGCAGGAAATCTGCTGTCTTCAGTTTGTCCGAGCCGATACGAACAACTTCAGGAGGATTCACAAAGATACTTAGGCCCAGCTCTTCTTCGATCTCAGTCTTGTGCCCGGCAAAGAACTCAAGTTCTGCTGGTGAACAAACATAAACAGCTTCTAAGGCTTCTTCCCGCGCAATCGCTTCAAACGCGTTGTAAAAAGCGGCGTCGCCAGTTCGTGGAGTTTGGTAGTAGCGATCAACCAGAGAGAACCCAGCCGACAGCGCTTCCATATCGATTCCTACTACGTAAAAATCGCTAGCCCCGGCCCGAAGTGCTTTGAGTACTCCCTGGCCCACGTTGCCACCGATACCGGTGATTAGAACTCGATGGCCTGTCATTCTTTTATGCTTTCCATCTCTTGCTTCAGCTTGCGCAATCCCTGCTCAAGTTGCACCTGCGGCTCGTAGCTCAACTCCCGTCTGGCCTTGCTGATGTCCAATTTTATTCCCGGGTCACCATCCGCCTTTGTGGGTTCGTAGGCGATCTTCGTTTCGCCGTCCGAAAACACACGGCTGGCCGTCTGGGCCAGCTCGGTCATAGTAACAGGTGTTCCCGTACCGACATTGTAGACGCCTTGCGCCTCTTTCTCGAAGCATAAGAGCAGGGCACGCGCGGCGTCTTCACAATGAAGGAAGTCCTGGGTCCTGGTTCCATCCCCGAAGATTACGATGTCCTGCTTCGCCAGGGCCCGGCCGACCATGATCGGCAACACCGTCCCCCCATACTGTCCGTAGGCGTACAGGGAGCTGAGTCGCAATGAGACGGTTCGCACGTCCGCCAGGTCCATGTTACGCAGAAGTTGTTCGCCCGTTAGCTTGGCCGCCCCGTAGAGACTTGCGGGCCGGCACAAAGAATCTTCAGTCAAGCGCTGGTCTGTTTGAGCGTAGACTGAAACCGAGGAGGTATAAACAATTTGCTGAAGATTGGGCCAGCGCCGGCCCTGCTCGATCAGGTTAGCCAGCGGCAACACGTTGTCAGTTACCAGGCTTGCCCTGTTTTTATCTTCGGCCTTCCAGGGAATTACGGCTGCCAGGTGAAAAACGTGAGTGATCGTGTCAGGGAATTTGATCCAGAGCTTTCGGTCCTGCAGGTCGCCTGGAATCGTCTCCACTTGCTCCAGGCAGCACTGCTTTTTGTTTCGCGTGTTGACGATGATCTGAGCACGGGGAACATTTTTCACAAGCAACGGGACGAGATGCGAGCCCAGGAGCCCATATCCTCCGGTCACCAAAATCACCGGTTGAAGCGGCGCGCAAGTTTCCATGGCAACGGTGTGGTTCGGCTTCATCCTCTCAGCGGGGCGTAGCTCCCCGGGCGCGCGCCTTCATGCAGAGGCGAGGCCTCGTGGGCCGCGTAGACGCTAAGCTGATCATTCAAGATCTGGCCGGTAACTGTTCCGGCATCGGGATCGACCACGTACTCCGCGACCGTCAGAAACTGGAATTCGGTCCTTGTCTTGTGAATGCCAATGTATTCAAAAACAAGAACCGCCTCGGCGGGGCAAGGCACAGTACGCGCATAGCGCAGTAATCGCTGCGTGAAGAGACCTTGATTGCTTGGGTAGTATTTCAGCGTAGTGAAAAGGCAGGTGAGGGTTATCGACTCGCCGACGTGGCTGAAACGAATGCTGCCGGCGCGCCATCCGTAGCGCGAAATCAAGATGCGCTCACCGCCTGTGCGTGGCCGATGATAAAGGTTGGGGAAGAAGTTGATGAGATCGATTGTGAACACCCGCCACATTATAATGCCGAAGAAGTTCGTATAAGCCTCAACCACGCGCTGGAACGGTTGCGGGAAGCGTTTGCGGGCGAAGAAATTGTAGTAAATCCCAAAGTAAGCGACGGGCAACAGAAAAAGATAGGCCCAGAGCGCTATCGTCAGCCCTTGATTCACAAGGGTCAAAACCGGGCCGGCCGCGGGCCCGGTTGCCGGTGACGCAGAGACCAGCAGGCGTGCAAGCTGATCCCCGAAACTTCCGGGAAAGAAAAACAAGACGCCGCACAGCATTACCATGTGACAAAGAAGCGCCAGGCGGATGTGGGTACCGATGAAAAAAAAACTAATGATAATGAGAACCGCGCCGATAAATCGCGTCGGCGGCACCAGCATCAATACCGCTGCCACCACTTCCGTGGTCCAGGCAAGGTGATTGAGAGTCTTAATGAGAAAATGGTTAGGCGAAAGATTTTTGTAAAAGCGCCACCAGTAGCCCCATTCGGGATTAACCAGTCCCAGCTCCATCCCATGATTACGCGGAAAGCCGGCAGTGCACTTGTACACGCCCGCTGACAACATGATCAGCGCGAAATCGACCTGCAACACCAGCAGGGCCAATGGCCGCACCTGAGCTGCATAGTGGAGCGTGTACTCGAGCAGGAATACGGCAGCGGACAACCAGTAGGTCATGTACCCGGGCGCACCCATTCCGCGCAGCACGCCTTTCCAGCGCATGTGAACAAAAAAATAACGGCACAGCAGCAAATTAACGAGCGCCGCCAGAACTGTCCACCGTCCGATCACGAGCGCCGCAGCACATAAAAACCAGACGGCCATCACGAATGGGAGGGCCACCGGATTCTGTATCACGTCCACGTCCCAGGATGATTGAGCGTAACCCTTCCAACGCTCGCTCATGAAAAACCTTCTGCTGTGTGGCAAAAGCAAAACAAGATGGCCTAGTAGCAGAATCCCATAGGCGATGCGGAAGAAGGCCTGTACTTCAAGGCTTAATTGTGGATAGAAGTCGAAAGATGCTATCAGTGAAGTCATTACTGCGGTGGCTGTCCTTCCGTCACGCGGGTGCCTTAGGTAAGGGGCGGAGACGGAAGATCGCAGACATCTGAGCGGCAACCAAAGCTGGTACGATTCCGAGCGACCCAGGCATAAACACGCGGCCCAAAAAAGCTGGCCCCGGGAAAGTAAAATACCGGAATCAATATCCACATGAGCGGGCTGTTCCAGAGCAACCGGCGAAAAGCATAAAAACCTTCGCTGACCGGCTCGTTTTCGACTACTGCATACATCGCATCGTCGACATTTGCTCCGCTCAGTTCGGGGAAACGCGTGAACGTCTCCGGCTCATGTGAATTATAGAAGCGGAACGAGTGGTATAAATCCAGCGCTCTAATAATCCGGAGCGAGTCAATACAAAATCCGCAGTGTCCGTCATAAATGATGTTAACAGTCTTGAATGTCATCATCTTTGACATGATTCTAGAGCTTAAGTGGGCAAAGCACCACTCATCTCGTCCCAGGTGAGAGGTGGTTGGTTGGCAAGCGTGCGATCAGGAACAAATACCAGGCATAATCCTGCAATTCTTCCGCCAATTGCCTGAGCCCTTCCATGATCTTAATAACATCGTATTTCTCACTCAGGTACATCATCTGCTCGGTTGAAAGAACTTTCAAGAAGACGCCCGCGACTTTCTCAACTTCGAAACCGGCTTCCAGAAAGAGAGCACGCCACTGAAAACGGTCGTACTGATGAAGGTTGAAAACTTCTTTGTCCCGCTGGTTATATGCGTCCGGCGCCAACTCAAGGCCCATATAGGCGCCGAGCCGCCTATGAAATGAACGACTGTTCTGCGTGCAACCGATCACCACGCCGTCCGGCTTCAACCAGGTGCGAGCCTGGCTGAGAAAACCGACATCGTCCGGGATGTGCTTGATTACTCCCGACATCAAAATGGTGTCGTACCTATCTTCCGGCTGGTAATCTTCAAATAACGTTTGGTGCACTGTGACCTGTGAGTTATCGCGAAAATGCTCCCGCGCCTTTTCCACGTGATTGGATGCGGCCTCGAGAATATCCACGCTACCGCCAGCCTGCAGCAGGGCATCGGTCCAGATGTTATTGATATAGCCCAGTTCGAGCATCCGTCCGGGCTTGATAAAGCGGCGAATCTCTTCAATCACCATCTTCTTATTGATGTCATCGAACTCCTGGGCCGAAGAGTAGTAGTATCTGTGGCCCGCCGCCTCCAGGGCCTCCATCTGTTCCTCTTTTGAAATTGGTCCCTGAGTCACTTTTTCGACGTAATGTTCCACCATTCGTTTCGGCCCCGAGTCGTCTGTGGATTTGGCGTGAAAAGATTGGGACAAGATCAATCGCGTCGTGGCAGACTCCCGCAGGCGGCCCTGCCGTGGAGTACCTCAGCCAAGGATTTTAGGTCAGCGCTTAAGCTGCTCTCGTTCCCTCGTCCAGCAGCGTTCAAGTTCGTAGAGAGGTGAGAACGGCTCCCAATAGCGTCCGCGGAAGTTTTCACACCGTCGGCGTGTAAATCTCAACTTCGACACCGAGGTCCTCGCTCATTACCTGCTTGAGGTGGTCGCCCGACTTCTTAAGCACCTTGAGCCAGCCATGCTCCCAGTCACGTATGCCGGCAAACCAGGCGGAGCAGCCACGGCAGGGAAAGCACTCTGCGCCTTTGCCGTCGAGGTGCATTTTCCGATACCAATCAAACATGTCGCCGCGCCAGATTTCCTTGATGGATGTTTCGTTTGCGTTCGGAAAGAACTCCGACGAGCGGAAAGAAATGTCCTGGCCGCAGAGAGAGATGCGTCCGAGCGTGTCCACGTTCAGTCGCTCGAAAGGCCAGACGCAGGGCTGCTTCTTCTCAGTCGGCAAATCGGCGTAGAGATGTTTGTCCAGCGCCTTCCCCGCGGGAATGGTCGTATTATCGTCCCAGGTCAGGAACTTCCTCGTGATCACCTCGTCGACACCGACTTCGTGCAGCCAGAAATCAATCGCTTGTTCCAGCTTGCCCTTAATCTCATCCTGTCGAATGATCGAGACCACCACCCGGGTTGGCGCGACCAACTGCTTGCGCAACTCCAAAGCCGCCCTGACATTGCTCACCTGATTGTCCCAGTATTCCTGGGGCGGCTTGGACATTCCACCGCGTGGTGGACGTAACACCGCGTAAGTCTCAGCGTCGCCCGCGTCCATCGAAAACTCTATCAGGTCAATGCCGGCGCGGATGACTCGCTCAAGTTTTTGCCGGTGACTGGCCGAAGGGCCAAACATGCTGCCATTAGTGTTAAGCCAGATGCGAGCACCGCGCCCCTTGGCGTACTCGATCATCTCAACGAGGTGTGGATGTAGCATCGGTTCTCCACCACCAGTACAGCGCATCCAGGCGCCGTATTCGCCACACTCGTTCGCAATGCTATTCCAGAGCTCAACCGGAAAAAGTTCGCCCTTGCGTTCGCGGTAGAACTTGCGTATCTCGGAATTGCCATCAGTGTAAGGACACATCGGACAACCGAAGTTACAGGGATAGATGATGGACATCACGATCATCAGAGGGAATTCTTCCGCCCCTGCTCTTAGGCCGTACTGCTTCTTCTCCGCTGGCGCTTCGATCATGCTCACCACTCTCTGATCTCCCAACCTACTATGCTCGTATCGTTCTTTCCCGCGCCCATCGTCTCAGATAGTGAGACTATTCGCTCGCCGCGACGTCAGCCGGCTCAGTATTCGCTTTACTGACAAACTTCCAGTCTTGTTTCTGATAAAAGACACCATACATTCCGTCGAGCGACTGAAGGTCTGACTTTACATTGAACTCGACCCTCTTCCGTCCCAGAAAGTATGCGCGATAGTCAAAGTTGTGGTCATAAAAAATGAAGTCCAAAACGTAATGACCTGGAATGACCAGCAACTCCGGAATGTTGACTTCGATAGTGCCGGGGCCTTCGAGGGGAGGAAGATTGATGCCCTCCAATCGTGTGCTCGAACCCACGCAGATGAAGTCGTCGGGACGTCTGATCGCGGCATAGGCGACCACATCCGTCATCGGCTCGACTGCGTCGTACTCTACCACTACATTAACTTTCTCACCAATCTCGAAGGTTTGTCTTTCTACCCCCTGAGCATCCAAGAGCCTCAACGTTTTTATCCGAATCTGACCCATGCCTTCTGCCACTTCGTCACGCCATTCCCTTGTTTCGATTCGCTCTGGCGTCAATTTCTCGTAGAGTGGCACGACGGTGTTCGGGTCCCCGTCGGCGGCGAGCTTTCCCTGGGAAAGCAGCATCACTCTCGAGCAAAGGGCCCTCACCGAAATCATGCTATGTGAAACGAAGATAATTGCTTTGGTCTGTTTTCTCATCTGACTCATCTTCTGAATGCACTTTTGCTGAAAGGCCATGTCGCCTACAGATAGCACTTCGTCCACAATCAGGATTTCCGGCTCGAGGTGAGCTGCGACCGCGAAGGCCAGGCGTACGTACATGCCCGACGAATAGAATTTAACGGGCGTGTCAATAAAGTTTTCGATTTCGGAGAACGTTACAATTTCATCGAACTTGCGACCAATGTCTGTGCGTTTCATACCCAGGATAGCGCCGTTGAGGAAAACGTTCTCTCGTCCCGTTAGCTCCGGGTGGAAGCCTGTTCCGACTTCCAGCAGGCTACCGGTCTTCCCGTAAAGGTTAACGCGCCCGCTGGTGGGCTCGGTAATACGCGAAAGAATCTTCAGCAGGGTGCTCTTGCCGGCGCCGTTGTGGCCTATGATGCCCACTACCTCTGTGGGCTCGATGTCGAAAGTGACATCCTTGAGGGCCCAAATAGTTTCCTCCTGTTGCCCCAGGCGTCGTCGCAACTTTTGCAGCGGTGCTCGTATTGTTTCGGCGAACGCATCGCGCAGCGTCGAGTAAGCGGCCTGGCGAGAGCCGACGCGGTATCTCTTGCTGACATTCTCGGCGCTGATGACGGATTTCATGTGTCGTTAGATTACGCCCGCGAAATTCTTCTCCATTGGCTTGAAAGCCAGGGCGGAGTAGACAATACCCTGCAATCCACTGCATGAAGCGGATTGCAGGGTACGAACCACAGGTCGGATCGGGCCTGACTATTGGTCGACAAATACCCCAGGTACATCGGAGGGAGTTCCGATATGGTTCTTGCCGTTGGAAAGTATCGAGCCTCCAGCGTTAACAGATAGTTGTTTAGTAGTATTGTGGAAGACTGTCACGTTGAAGATTCGAGCAACGGCGGTTTGACCCGTTCC
>DASXRU010000245.1:0-31932 GCA_036506395.1 Pyrinomonadaceae bacterium
TGAGCATTGAAGTTACGGATGAGATCTCCGCTGGCAAACGTCATGCATTGCTGAAGACAGCACCGCCCGCGACGGTCAAGCGCGAGTGGCTAAAGCCTGGCCGCGCCGCGGCTGAGCAAAAGGTGAGCGCCGCATGAACGCCGAACGCTGGCAACAGATCAAGAGCCTCTTGCAGGCCGCACTCGACCGTGAACCCGCCGAGCGGCCGGCCTTTCTTGAAGAAGCTTGTAAGGGTGACAAGTTACTGAGACAGCAGGTCAATAGTTTCATCATCTCCCACGAGCAATCGGATAGCTTTATCGAAGAGCCGGCTTTTGAAGTGATGGCTGAGTCATTGGAAAACAATCAAGCAGAAGTTCTCGGTCGCACGCTCGGTCACTACAAGATTCTCGATCAAATCGGCGTAGGCGGCATGGGCGAAGTCTACCTGGCCGAAGATACCCGGCTGGGACGAAAGGTGGCGCTAAAACTCTTGCCACCCTTTGTCACCCGAGACGATGAGCGGGTGCGCCGTTTTCAACAGGAAGCGCGCGCCGCCTCGGCATTGAACCACCCCAACATCCTAACTATTTATGAGATAGGACAAACGGATTCCCGGCACTTCATGGCGACCGAGTTTATCGAGGGCGAGACCTTGCGCCAGCGCCTCGCGAAGACGCAGATGAAGATCGGCGAGGTGCTGGATGTCGCAACGCAGGTGGCTTGGGCCTTATCGGCGGCGCATCAGGCAGGGATTGCGCATCGGGACATCAAGCCCGGGAACATCATGCTTAGGCCCGATGGCGTCGTTAAAGTTTTGGACTTTGGGCTGGCGAAGCTGACCGAGCAGAAGGGAGATGATTTAGAAGCCGCGACTCTGGTTCATACGAAACAGGGAATCGTGATGGGCACCGCTCATTACATGTCGCCGGAGCAGGCGCGGGGACAGAAGATGGATGCCCGCACCGACATCTTCAGCCTGGGGGTAGTGCTTTACGAAATGGTGACCGGCCGGGTGCCGTTCGGCGGCCAAACGATGACGGATGTGCTGGCTTCGATACTGATGCTCGACCCACCTTCGCTGACTCAATCAGCGCCGGAAGCCCCAGACGAACTGCAACGCATCGTCCACAAGACATTGCGAAAAGATAAAGAGGAGCGTTACAGAACGGCTGAAGAGTTGCTAATTGATCTCAAGGCCCTCAAACAGGAATTGGAGTTTGAGACCAGGCAAACAAGATACTCATCCTCCGGTTCAGGCGCCGGCGCAGCGGTGGCGGCGAACGCACGGCCTGAAACCAGATACGCAAGAAGCGGCGACGTCAACATCGCATATCAGGTGCTGGGAGATGGACCAATCGATCTGGTCTATGTCCCGGGATGGGTAACCAATATAGATTATTCCTGGGAAGACCCGTCCCTCGCCCGATACTATCGCCGGCTCGCTTCGTTCTCTCGACTCATTCTGTTTGATAAGCGAGGCACAGGGCTTTCGGACCAGACCGCAAAGCTGCCCACCCTCGAGCAGCGGATGGATGATGTTCGAGCGGTCATGGACGCGGTGGGCTGCGAGCGGGCGGCCCTGTTCGGCGCCTCCGAGGGTGGCAATATGAGCTTACTGTTCGCCGCTACTTATCCTGAGCGTACCTCCGCACTTGTCACAGTAGGCATATTCGCAAATCGGACATGGGCCCCGGAATATCCGTGGGCGCCTACGCCAGAAGAAAGACAGAAATGGTACGACCTGCTTGAGCAAGGGTGGGGTGGCGCGGTTGACCTTTCGACGCTGGCCCCCAGCGTTGCCAACGACGAGCGCTTCAATCAATGGTGGGCGAGCTTCCTCCGCTTGAGCGCCAGTCCAGGCGCCGCCCTTGCTCTAGCTCGAACAAACTCGCAGATTGATGTCAGACATATCCTGCCGGCGATTCGCGTCCCTACGCTCGTTCTCCATCGAACCGGTGATTTAGATGTGAATGTAGAAGAGGGCCGATTCATTGCCGCGCGGATTCCCGGCGCGAAGTTTGTCGAGTTGCCCGGTCGGGACCACTTGCCCTGGGTCGGCGATCAGGATGCGATCCTTGATGAGGTCGAAGAATTTCTCAGGAGCATTCACTACGTGCCGGAGCTGGATCGTGTTCTGGCCACTGTGCTTTTCATACAAACCATCGGCCCGACTGCCGCAGCGGCCAGCTTAAGGCCGCATCAATGGCGAGACCTTTTAGAGCGGCATTACCAGCTCGTAAGCAGGGAACTGGCGCAATTCAGAGGGCATGAGATTGAGATAACTGAAAATCGGCTCCTGGCGACCTTCGACGGACCCGCCCGCGCGATCCGAGCGGCGAGCGGCGTCAACGAATCTGCTCGATTGCTGGGCATCGAGATCAAATCCGGCCTGCACACAGGCGAGTGCGACGTGATTGGAGACAAGGTGGGCGGCGTTGCGGTTGAGATTGGGTCCCAGGTCGCTGCTAAAGCTACGTCCGGCGAGATCCTGGTTTCGAGTACGGTCAAAGACCTGGTAGCAGGGTCGGGCATTCAGTTTGAAGATCGAGGCGCTCATGCCTTGAAAGGAGTTGCGGGGAAATGGCGATTGTTCGCAGTGAAACAAGATACCGATTCCGGCCCGGTCACCAAATCCCTGACAGCGTCAAAGACCAAAGGGCGCCGTCGCGGCAAAGCCATCGATTCTCTCGCTGTCTTGCCCCTCATGAACGACAGTCCTGATCCGGATATGGAGTATTTCAGCGATGGTGTTACCGAAAGCATTATCAACGCGCTATCCCAATTGCCGAAGCTGCGTGTGGTAGCGCGCAGCACTGTCTTCCGCTACAAGGGCCGGCAAGTTGATGCGCAGGAAGTCGGACAGCAGTTAGGCGTCCGTGCCGTGCTCACCGGGAGAGTGCGACAGGCCGGCGATGGGTTGATGATTGCCGCTGAATTGATCGATGTCACGAACGACACCCACCTCTGGGGCGAACACTACAGCCGGTCGCTGTCAGATATATTCGTGGTGCAGGAAGAGATTGCCAAAGAGATTTCCGGGAAACTGCGTTTGAAGCTAACGGGTGAGGAGAAGAAACGTCTTGCCAAACGACACACGGAGAACACAGAAGCCTATAAACTCTATCTCAGGGGTCTCTATTACTGGAATAAGAGGACGGTAGAGTGTTTGAAGAAGGGCATCGAATACTTTGAGCAAGCAATTGAGATGGATCCGAACTACGCACTGGCCTACGCCGGACTAGCCGACTCTTACGTACTG
Source organism: Pyrinomonadaceae bacterium (assembly GCA_036506395.1). GTDB lineage: Bacteria > Acidobacteriota > Blastocatellia > Pyrinomonadales > Pyrinomonadaceae > DASXRU01. Next base: position 3,242 of record DASXRU010000245.1, read on the forward strand.
CTCGGCCGGTACGAAGCACTGTCGCCAAAGGAATCTTTTCCGAAAGCAAAAGCGGCGGCAATGAAGGCCCTGCAGATCGATCCGGGGTTAGCCGAAGCTTTTCCGTCACTAGCATCTGCGAAATTCAAGTATGACTGGGACTGGGCAAACGCAGAAAGAGATTTCAAGCATGGTATTGAACTTAACCCGAACTGTGCTACGGCGCACCACTGGTACGGCCATTACCTCTGGTGCATGGGACGATTTGATGAGGCCTTCAAACAGACGCAACAAGCTCTGCAGCTTGACCCGCTCTCGCTTATGATCGACGTGAGTTCAACCACGCCTTATCTTTATGCCCGCCAATATGATCGAGTAATCAAGAATTGCCGGAGAGTAATCGATTTGCACCCGAATTTTCCTCCGGCGCATACGCATCTGGGTTGGGCGTATGAACAAACCGGCCAATTATCAGAAGCTGTCGCCGAGCTTCAAAAGGCATGTTTATTAGACGATAACCCGGAGAACCTGGCATCGTTGGGGCACGCTTACGCGAAAGCCGGTAAGATCGAGGAGGCGCGCGGCCAGATCGAAAAGCTGCAGGAGATTTCAAGACAGCGCTATGCCTCACCGTACGGAATAGCACTGATCCACATGGGCCTTGGAGAGAAAGAGCAAGCCCTTAGCTGGCTGGAAACGGCTTATGAGGACCGCTCCTATTGGCTGGTTCATCTTAAAGTCGATCCAAGGTTCGACGGCCTTCGTTCTGATCCGCGATTCACGGATCTCGTGCAACGCATCGGGCTCGGTACAACAGAGCATCCCACTGCCAAAGAGTTGCCGGATGGTCCTACCAGCGCCTCCATATCGCTGGAACAGGAAATCCGTTTCTGCACTACCGCCGACGGTGTTCGCATCGCTTACGCTACCGTCGGTGAGGGGCCACCTCTGGTTAAAGCAGCGAACTGGCTTAATCATCTGGAGTTCGATTGGAAGAGCCCGATCTGGCGACATCTATTTGAAGAGTTTGCGCGAGACCGTCTGCTGGTTCGATACGATGAACGAGGCAACGGACTCTCGGATTGGAATGTCGAAGACCTTTCGCTGGAGGCGCTGGTCCAGGATCTGGCGTCGGTCGTGGACGCCGTGGGCCTGGACCGTTTTCCCATTCTGGGCATTTCCCAGGGCGGTCCGGTCGCTATCGCTTATGCAGTCCGTCATCCAGAGAAGGTGTCTCACCTCATCTTGTATGGCAGTTATGCCAGAGGTTGGGCCAGGCGTGGCGCGGCGCCGGAAGAGCTTGAGCGACGGCAGGCTTACCTGACCCTCACGAAGCTCGGCTGGGGCCAGGACAATCCCGCCTTCCGGCAGCTATGGACGTCACTCTTTATACCCGACGGAACCCGGGAGCAATGGCATTGGTTCAACGACTTGCAGCGGATAACGACGTCGCCGGAAAATGCGTTTCGGCTCCTCACTGAGTTCGGCAAACTGGATGTCGTAGATCTTCTACCGCAAGTAAAGGTGCCGACACTCGTCCTGCACTGCCGCAATGAAGCAGTAGCTCCATTCGAGGAAGGCCGCTTGATCGCCGGCATGATCCCCGGCGCGCGCTTCGTCCCCCTTGAAGGACGGAACCATTTATTACTCGAAAGCGAGCCTGCCTGGCCAAAGTTCGTCACAGAGGTGCGGCGGTTCCTCGGCACGCCAAGTACCTAAGGGCCTTTGCTGTTTGCCCGTGTCCAGTCATCATACCGCGCTTCATCTTCTGCAATGATGCTGTCGGCGGAACCGGATACGGAATTACCAGCGTCATCGGTGGCTCCTGGTGATGAGCGCATAGTGGCGTAGCTGCTCAGGCCACTGGGATCAACGGAGTTCACGGGATTGTTACGGCAATAGGCGTAGCGATTGAAGGTCTGTGGATCGGCGACGACTGCGCTGGCGGAGAAAGGATCGGGGCTGGTGAAGCGGCCTTGTGTGCACGACGGATGAATCGCGGTCTATATTCGCCGGATTTGTAAAGTTCACTGAGTCAAGCTGGATGATAGAAACCTTGTACCAGCCCGACTTTTTCCAATCTCTGATGATATCTCTAATTGTCGACTTCAGGAGGCGGTCGCTCTGTTTTCGTTCAGCACTTCTTAGAACTTCTCTAGCGTCGTCGCCGCCTATTGCATATAACGCCTCCACAGCCTTAAAGCGGATTTCTAGCCGCTCATGTTCCAGCGAAGCAGCCAACGCCGGAATAGCCGCCTTACCAATCTTAATGACCGCCATGGCGGCTGGATACCTCCCAGGTCCTAGCCCAGATACTCCAACGTCACAGTCTAAGCATTGGATTAGCACGTCAATCGCTTCTGTTGCTCTCAATGTGCCTACAATATCAACTGCTTCCATCCACGATAAGAATCTGTCATGAGACTCATAAAAGGGCGAACGCTTATTTGATACGGTGACAATTTCAACGAGCTCCTTGATCACTTCTTGACGGTTCTCCGGAGACTCATTCGCGAGAATGACGATTGCACGCTTGGCATTCTCTCGTTCATCTTTGTGGTCAGAACCCAGATGGCGGAGCAACGTCTTCATTTCAGACATCTGCCCGTCTGACTCACTCGAAATGGTCGGTCTACCGCTAGCCAACTGAGCTTCATGATGGGCTGTCACGCCCCTGCAAGATACACCTGCGATGAGCAGCAAAATAAATGGCAACATAGTTCTCATCCTCACTTCGCTTGGATCGTTCCGCACATTCATCTCCGGCAGTTCGGCTCAGCCTCGGCTCAAAACATTGTCCTAAACCTCCGGTGTTACAATTCACACTACTGCAGAGGCATATGCTTTCCATCAAAAGTGGCGCCGACCATTATTCCTCGTCTTCCGCTCACAGTAACTGAGATAGACCATTTTCGGGAAATGCTTACGTTACCGTTTTCTAAATAAGTGGTATAGTTCAACACCCTGCGATGGTATATCAACTTTAGGTCTTGGTACTCGCCTCTGCTTATACCCGGCGCATCAAGCGTGAAAGACCTGCGTTGGCCCCGTGGCTGAGAGGTCAAGAAGTACGCACCGCTCGACATATCCTCACTTATCGAAATTGCTTTCACGTTCGTTATGGGTGCTCCGTCTTTTATTGTCGTGGTGATTGCGATTCCCTCAACCTTCTGTCTGATTTTCCATGTGGAAATATCATCAGGAACTGTACCAACTATCTCAACTTGCCATGTCCAAAAGCGCCGGTTTGCATCGGGACCAAGAGTTTGTTTATTGCTGTAGGGAAACCGTAATGGATTTCCGGGTGACAAACTATCGCCATTATGACCGTTCACTTCAAGATCGGGTTCGCGTCGATCCGCGGCGCTATTACCAGCGTGCGCATGCTCACCGCCGTTCGACGTGCCTCCCGCTGGGCCGGTCGTGATCTGCACGGTTACAATGGTGTGATCCTGAACGCCGGCAAATGCTTCTTTCACCTGCTCTTCATATCGCGCCTCATCTTCTTCAATGACGTCGTGACCTGATTGCCACGATGCCTGTCTGCGCTCCTCAGCTCCTTCGTCTGATCGCATTGCTGCATAGGCACTCATCCCACTGGGATCAACCGAGTTCACCGGATTGTTGCGGCAATAGGCGTAACGATTGAAGGTCTGCGGATCGGCGATGATTGCACTCGCCGAGAAAGGATCGGGACTGGTGAAGCGTCCCTGGGTGCTGCCATAAAAGCGCGCCTGAGCAAAGTCGAGTCCGGTTTCCGTGTCGCGCTCGTAGCCGGTGAATTTCTTGCGGTTGTTGTCGCCGCTGTTGCTGAAGCCCATGCCCGTGGTGCGACCACCAACTCCCGAACCAAGTTCTTCACCGAAGGGCTTATAGTCATGGCGGCTGACAACCGAGCCGCTGGAGTTTGTTATCACTCTCGGCGATCCGAGGTGATCGCCCGTTCCGTATTGTGCGCCGTTTGAGTTTACCGCTGTTGGCTCAATGGTGATGACGGTTGAACCGTAGACATATTCCTTCTTCAGATTTCCGCTTGAACCATCATATTCAGCTAGGACAGCACCGCCTATTCCATAAATGAATCTCGTATTCTCGCCAACCAGTTTCTTCACTCGCTTGCCTTCGCCGTCATACGTGTAGGCAGTCGTACTATCCACCGACTTGATCTTGCTGTCAGCGTCAAACCCATAGCTGTGACTGCCATCATTGGTCAGGTTGCCGGATGAGTCGTAACCGAATCCACTGGTTGTGATTCTGTTGGTAGTGGAGCTGAACGAGAGGTTGTAGCTGCCGCCGCCGTAATCGATCTGCCGGTTGCCGTAGCGATCATAGGCGTTGGTTTGTGACCAGTTTGTTCCGCTATTCTCCTGCGCCATTGACAAGCGATTCAACGAGTCGTAGGTGAAGCTTTGCGTGTAGCTCAGTCCGCCGCCACTGTAGCTAATACTTTGAATGTTGCCGTTGTTGCTGGTCGTGCCGTAGCTGTAGGTCAGATCTACAACGGAGGTCGAGTTGCTGCTGGTACCAAGCTCGATCTCAGTTGGTTGCAGGCGGTTATTGTAGCTGACAGTGTGAATCAAACTATTGCCATAAGTCTCAGTGCTCAGCGAATTCTGCGAAGCATAGCCGATGCTTGAAACACTCGCCGCGGGCGCATAACTCGTCGCTGAACTTGAAAGTGAACTCAAGCGTCCAGCGCCGTCATAGCTAAAGCTCACTGTGCGCCGGTCGCTGGCGCCAGGCACGGACGGATAAGTCTCTGTGGCAACGCTGCTATCAGCATTGTAAGTCGCCTCGACCAGATAGTTCACAGAATCAGTCTGCTGATATTGTCGCACCACCCGGCCCATCGCGTCGTAGCCGCGATAAGTCCCGGCACTACCGCCACCGTAAGTTATTGCCACCAGCGCGCCAGTCGAATAACCGCGGGTGAATGAAGGCGCGCCGCTCGGCAAGGTTTGGGAATCGTAATAGAAAGCCACTTCGTCAGTCGCCGCCACGCCGCTCGGCAAACTGGGACTATTATTAGTCGTCGAGGAAGTGCTGCTGGAGCCATTATACCACCGCCGCGTTGGACGATTCAGCTCGTCGTAGGAAACATGCGTCGAGACGCCCCGCGCATCAGTCGCGACCAGCACATTCCCGTTGTTGTCATAAGCATCGACGGTCGCGGTGCCGCTTTCAGGATTGCTGGATGAGGTGGGACGCTTCAAAGAATCGTAAAAGAACGTGCGCGTCTGTGAACCCTGCGACACCTCAGTCAGGTTATTCAGCACGTCGTAAGTATAACTGGTTGAGTAATTCAAGTTGCTCGGATCTTCATACACAGTTGCTAGCCGGCCGAGCCCGTCTGTGACGCTCTTGCGCGATTTGCCCGCCTGATCCGTCGCGGTGACGGTGTTGCCGCTGTAGCTGGTCGAAACCACGGCGCTGTCCGGCGAAGTGGTTGTGACTGTCCGCCCCAGCGCATCGTACGCGTTCGTTGTCCACACCGCGCTCTCGCTGTTCCATGGGCGATAAGGATTCGAGATTCGATACGCCCTGCCGATAGCGTCGTAGTCCCGCTTCGTCACGATGTAGTTCGAGCTGGTTTCGTATTGGCGGCTTTCGGTGGTGCGACCCAACTGATCGTATAGCGCCTTGCTCGTCCGCAAATGGGTGCTGTCCTGGTCGCTGGTAGTGGTAACAGTGCGATTGGCGTCGTCATAAGCAAAAGTGGTTTGGTTCTCCACGCCGGAGACGCCCACCGCCCGCTTGACCTGCGTGGGCCGATCCAGCACGTCGTCATAATAACCGCTGGCCACGATTCCATTCGCATCTTCAGCATTGACCGGCTTGCCCAGGTAGTAATCAAACTGCATCCAAACTACCTGATTCTTCGCGTTGGTGACCTTTCTGGCAAAGGCATAACTCACCTGTCCGGGCGTGCTCAGCTCGCTAGGTGCTGTGTTGCTTTCAGCTTCGCTATCAGGCGCGCCAAAGTTGTCCGCAAAATCAAACGTCGTGGCATAGCCGCGCCCGTCAAGGGTCTCTACCATATTGCCGGCCACGTCGTATTGAGCGTAGGCCGAGATCGAGCCAGTCACTGAGCCGCTACTGTTCAAGAGATAACGAGTGGTCGCGGTCGCATTGCCGCGCGTTGTCAGCGAAGTGGTGAAGGCAGAATCCAGCCCGCTAATGCTTGAGCGGCTGGTCAGTCCCGCATGGTTCGAATCCGAAGCGTAGTTGTCGTACTCGAAGGTCGTACGGGCCCGTTCCGTGCCGCCGGAATCGTAAAGCGAAACTTGCGAGGGCAGGCTGCGAATATGAATCACGTTGCTCATGCTGGCGCTGGTGCCGCAAGTAGAAGTCGGATCGCAGGCATAGTCGTAGCTGTTATTGGTGGTCACATAAGTGGTGACCGTGTGCCGCACCAGTGAGCCGGCCGCGCCGGAACCGTAATCGTATTCGTAGACGTCAGTCTGATTGTTGTAACGGTCCCATAAGTAGGTTTGCTTGGCTACCAGATTTGCGCCGCTCGGCTCCAGCGCCGTCACTGTCTGCGAGATATATGGCCCCTGCCCAAAGGTGCTGCTCTCAACCCACGTATGTTCCGTGCGTCGCAAAACCGTGCTGCCGTCAGTGTCGAGTGCTTCGGTCTTACTTTCCCTGCCGTCGGTCTGCGCAGAGAGTGTTATGGAACCTGCGATAGTCTGGCCGGCGCCTGGCCCCAGAAAGTAATGCCTGGATTCTTCAAGCAGCGTATTGTTCGCGTCGCGTTGCGCGACGATAACGTAGCCCACGAAAACCGGATTGTTGCTTCCGGTTTCGGGGACGCTGTAAGTCATGCGGCTGGCATAAGAGCTGCCACTGGCTCCATCCGGATAGACGCGCCGCTCCACCACGCGGCGATAGATTGTCGAGCCGTTAACGCCGCTGCTGTAGCCGTCAGTCATGCCGGCAGCGTAGTCATATTCATAAGCGCCGCCCGTTGGCGCCACCATTCGCGCTAACTCCCCGTAGCTGTTGTATTGAAACTGGTAGCGCCTGGTGACACCATCTCCATCGGGAAGCCAGACTGAAGAAACCACCATCGGGTTGTAGTTCGACGAGCTGCTGCCGGATAGCTGCGGAAAGAGATCATAGGGTGTTTGCAACGAGTAACCTGACCGCAGCACGTTGCCCAGCGTGGTTTTCGAAATGCGAATCACGCGGCTGGCGCCATAAGTGCCATTGAATCCTTTGTAGGTGATCTTGTCGCACACACCGTAAGCTCCGCCTTCGTTATAGTCGTAGACGATGGTGACCTGCCGGTTGAGAGAATCCGTGATCGTGGTAACGTGCTTAGAGCTGTCGTAACTAAAAGTGATCTTGTTGCCATTCCGGTCTCGCATCCAACTGACCACCCCATTGTCAATCCGGTAGCGCGTGCCGTCGCGCAGCAGCATATATCCGGAGATGTTGTAAAACTCCGGATCGGTTATTACCGAACTTGAACTCGAATTGATGTCGATCTGGTCATAGATATCGCTGTCAGAAATAAAGGTCGTACCGGACCCGTCCTGGCTGGCAAAGACTTTTCCCCGATCGTAACCGATATTTGGGTAGCATTGCGTACCCGAGCCGTTGAAGTGAGCCTGGCCACCTGTCTGCGTGTCGAGGAACAAGATCTCAGTACCGTTCGGTTCTGTAAAGCTGAGACGAGTTATCGTGTTGGTGTAATGAGCGGGAGCGCAATCGTCGCATGTCTGCGGAGGAGTAGGAGTGGGGCAAGCCATAGCCCCAGTTCCACCGAAGCGCCCCGCCATCATTCCAGGACCATAACCAGCCTTCACCTCTTCCTCGCGCTGGTCAATAGGATAGTAGTAAGTGTTTTGGTCCAGATCCTGCCAGGTCTCGACCATCCAGTGCCGCTCGATCGGCAAAACGATCGTGTGACCAGCGCTCCCTCGTCCGCCAATGCTTAAAAGCGGCAATGTAAAGTTAAGTGCGCCGTTGTAGAGATTTACGTTATCGCCCCCGCTGAGGCCGTACGAACCCGCCGGCGTGCCTGCTTGCAGACCAAGCGGCGTGCCGCCGTCAGTAGGCTTCGTCTGGCTTGATGTTCTGCTGCAACAAAGCGACACCAACACGAGGACGCAAATCAGATTGAATCCAAACGACAAGGCGGGCTTGATAGTGGATGCCAGAGTTTGTTTCGAGCGGGAGACGACGAGATTGTCTTTCATCTCTTACCTTCTTTTTCGGGGGATGCCCCCAACGCGATCAAGCCGCAATAAACCGATGACGCGAAACGCATGGACTCAAGGAATTATCGTGATCCGACAGAGCCATTCGGGATGGCCGGTCTCGCGCAAGACGTAATGTCCGGGCAGCAAATTGATCACCTTGCGCCACGTCTTTACTTTGATCATTCGCCTTGCGACAACCGTTATGCCCGTTTCGTCAACGACTTGAAGAGACAATTCCTGCAACCCTGTGCGGTTATTGACCCCCAGGAGAAAAGGACCTGCTGGCCGTGTGATCTCGGCGGGCTCAAAACCAGTTGGGAGCAACGTTACTAATTCAACCTCGAATCTTTCACCGGTTTGAGTGCCAGTCGCCTTGGGCGATACCGATACATGACCGCTGGAGGTTGACGACACTTCCGGTATGGGGTTGGCGCACGAAGCGCTTATTGCCTGTGTTGTTATCCGGTCAATACCTGCCGGTACGACAGCCACAACGAGGATAAGAAGCAGACGATAGGTGATTTTGGTTAACTTCATGGCTGACTTCATGGCTGACTCCTGGTGATGCAAGCATTCCCGTGCGGCACTCGCGCTCGGAAGAGACAATAAAGCTCTCCCGATGGTTCAAGGAGGTCGGTTAACGCGTCGGAGGGGAACTAAATTGGCCGTTGATGAATTCGCTGCCGTGGGAGTGTTCGCGAGGTGGCTCGCACGTAAACGAAGGAGGTTGGGAACGGCGCCAATCAAAACACGAGGGAACCTAACCGTCAATTCAAGTTTGTGTCGCAATTCTGTTACAGAATGTGCACGTCATCCGCGAGGCTGCGCTGATCAGATTTTGAACGTTGCGTTGACACTCGCAAAACGCCTCTCTATCATCGGTTTCCAATGCCGCAAGCAAAGTCTGCCACTGGCGTCGAGCCAAGCAATCGAGTTTTTCTAATTGACTCGATGTCGCACATCTTTCGTGCTTTCTATGCGCCGATGTCCAATCGCGCCGAGGCGTTGCACAATTCGAAGGGCCAGGTGACCGGAGCGGTCTATGTCTTCACCAACATGCTGCGAAAACTCCTGCAGGACGAAAAGCCGAAATACGTCGCGGCGGTTTTTGAATCAGGGGAGAAGACATTCCGGCACGAAACGTTCACCGATTACAAAGCCAACCGATTGGCGATGCCGGAGGATCTCGCTTCGCAAATGCCGTACATCATGCGGCTCTGCGAAGCCTACAACATTCCCATCCTGAACGTTCCCGGATACGAGGCTGACGACGTCATCGGCGCGCTGGCCGTGCAGGCGGCGGCGAAAGGCTTGCAGGCCGTAATCGTTTCCAACGACAAGGACATGTGCCAGCTCGTGCACGATCACGACATCATTTGCATGCGGCAGAATTCGCAGGTAGTCAAACGCAAGGAACCTGTGCCGCCGGTTGAATGGTGCGACGAAGCATGGGTGGAAAAGAAGTTTGGCGTTCCGGCGAGCCAGCTTGTCGATCTGCTGGGGCTGATGGGCGATTCCATAGACAACATTCCCGGCGCGCCCGGCATTGGCTCCAAAGGCGCAGTGCAAATCATCAAGCAGTTCGGTTCGATCGAGAATGCTTTGCAGCACTGGGAAGAAGTCAAACACAAGACCTATCGCGAATCACTGCGCGACAATGCGCCGCTGATTCGCCAGTCGCGCGAATTGGCCCAGATCAAAACTGATATCGAGATCGAACTCGATCTCGATCAATTGCAGGCGCGTCCGCCGGATCGCTCCGCTGCTTACAATCTTTTCAGCGAGCTGGAATTCGCGAACCTGACCAGGGAGTTCGGAGATGCGGCAATTGCGCCAACCGGCGACGCCGTTACCGCGCGCAACTATCGCCTCATTCGCAAGCGAGCGGACCTCGACAAGTTTCTGGAGAGTTTATGGCAAGCCGAGCAGGCCGGTTTCGCCTTTGCCGATTCCTCTCCGGCTGGCGCGGGCCAGCAGGAATGTTTGCCTGAAGAAAGACGGGCAAAGGGAATCGCGATCTCGACGACGGCCGGCGTCTCTGCCTACGTCGATCTGGAAGACTTTGCCGAGGGCAGGGAAGCGGCGCTTGGTCCTTTGCGAGAAGCGCTTACCAACGGCCTGCTGGAAAAGTCGGTTCACGATCTGAAGCGCGCGGTGGCGCTGCTGGCGCCACTGGGAATAGAAACGGAAGGTATTGCAGACGACACTTTGCTGGCCGCTTATCTTCTGGATCCAGCGCGCAGCAAGTACGACCTGGCGGATCTCGCCCGCGAGGCTTTGGGAATCGAGCGCGCGGCCGAACGCCCATCCGAGTGGACCGAAACGCAATGGGAAGCCGCGGAGGCTGCCGACCTGACCGCGCAGGTGGCGAAGATCCTGCACGCGCGGATTCACGAAGAAGGTCTGGAAACTATTTACAAAGAGATCGAGCTGCCGCTGGCGCCGCTGCTGTACCAGATGGAGCGCGCCGGAATTCGCGTTGACCCATCAGTACTGGCTGAGCTGTCAAAGCATATCGGCGAGGAGCTTGAGAAACTAACTACGAAGATTTACTCAGTTGCCGGCCATGAATTCAAGATCAATTCACCGAAGCAGGTCGGAGAGGTGTTGGAAGAACTCAATATCAGCTCGGGCCGCAAGACTTCTACGGGGCGTGTTTCTACCAGCAAAGGCGTGTTGGAAGAGCTGGCCCAAACGTACGAGTTGCCGCGTCTGATCATCGAGTATCGCGAGCTGGACAAGCTGAAAAGCGTTTACACCGACGCGCTGCCGGATCAAATCGCCGCCGACGGCCGCATTCATTGCCAGCTGAATCAAACCGTGGCTGCGACTGGAAGGCTGTCGTCGAGCGATCCCAACTTGCAGAACATTCCCATTCGCAGCGAATTGGGCCGTCGCATCCGGCGCGCCTTTGTGGCCGGCAAGGGAAATAAGCTGGTTGCCGCCGACTATTCGCAACTCGAGTTGCGCCTGCTGGCCCATATCACGCAGGACCCGGTGATGCTGGAAGCTTTCCAGAAAGGTGAAGACATCCACGCCCGAACTGCCCGTCTGGTCTTTGGCGCTAACACCGATGAGGAGTTGAAGGAAGCGCGACGCTTTGCCAAGATCGTAAACTTCGCGATTGCCTATGCGATTGAACCCTGGGGGCTGTCACAGCGAGTCGGCATTTCGCGCCAGGAAGCGCGCAAAGTAATCGACGATTACTACGCTACCTATAAAGGCGTGCGCAGTTACATGGAAGAGGTGCCGCGGCGGGCGCGCGAGCACGGCTATGTGCGGTCGCTTTATGGCCGCATTCGCCCCTTGGCCGGTATCAACGATCGCAACGCAAACATTCGTAAGGCTGCGGAGCGGGAAGCGATTAACATGCCTATCCAGGGTACCGCGAGCGACATCGTGAAGATCGCAATGCTGCACGTGGACGAGGCGCTGCGACGCGAAGGGGTGAAGGCGCAAATGCTGATGCAGGTGCACGACGAGTTACTGGTGGAATGTCCTGCGGGCGAAGCCGAGCGAGTTGTCGAAATTCTGCGACGGGAAATGGAATCAGCAGTTGAACTGGACGTGCCGCTGATTGCCGACATCGGGGTAGGCGACAATTGGATGGACGCGAAAAAGTAGAGGAACTCTCCGGATCGTCGAGTGCTGATGCAGATTAGGTCCCAGGCTGAGCGTATTACTGGGAGCGCGGGCGCCCTCGCCCGCAATGAGCGCGAAGCGCGAACAATACGGTTGGTGTTCTATACTTCAAAAATTCGTGCCTGCGGAGTGATGCGGGCGAGGGCGCCCGCGCTCCCAGTAAAACCGAGGCTCCAGGTTTGCATCGCACTAGTGCGGGATAAGTCGTAACCGCTTCGCGGTAATTGATCAAAGGTCCTAAACTACAAAATCTTGACCGAGGAAAACGAAACAACTGAAGCAGGCTCGCCGGGGGCCGAGGTAGTTTATCGACGAACGAGCGCGCCAGGCGACTCGGATCAGCGCGCCCCCGCAGGCAACGGCGGCGCCACGGCGGCAAAGCAGATGGCGCCATCGCTAACGCCGCTGCTGATGGGCTTTGCATTGCTTCTGTTTCTAATTCTTATTCTCGGCTATTTCGGCGTTCGCAAGATCGAAGACACGAGCAGGCAGGTGCTGGACATGGAGCATCAACACGCCAGCATGCTCAGCCTGCTTTTGCAGTTGCGCGTTGCGCTTACCAGGCTGGACAACGAGGCCCGCGATCGAGCCGAGGCTGAAGCGCGGGATGAGCTGCGGCCACCCTTTGATCTGCGCCTCAGCACCGCGCGCAACGAAGTCAATCGGTTGCTGGCCGTCTTCGAACACTCGTCGTTAGCGCAAACGCAGAAGTGGCACTCTTTTCGCGGTGACCTGGGTTCGTATTTTGAAGTTACCGACGACCTGCGACGCTATTCGTTGGAAGGATTCGACAAATTCAAGACTGTCGATAAAGAGTTGGACGCTATCCTTAGCGATACGGCGGATGAGGAGGCGCAAATCCTTCAGCGCAGCGAGGCAATGCAGCAGGCGGCCGCGCGGGCGATTCGCTTCTGGACTTTCCTGGCCATTCTGGCTGGTTGTTTGATCGCGTTCGGAACAATCACCGAGATTCAAAGACGGTTTCGCCAGCTCCGCAGCACGATGGAGGACGCGCGGCGCGAGCGCGAATTTAGTAATCAAATGCTGGAGGGCATGGTCAGCGCCGTGGCCGCCATTGATGCGCGCGATCGCATTCGCAGTGCGAACCCTGCCTTCTTCAAGATGTTTCCGCGGGCCAGCATTGGCGTGTCGCTCTACGAGAAGTTTGCGCCGGATGACACGATGAAGATGCTGGAAGCGGCAACCGCGTCGCGCGTTGAACAGGCCACCTATCAGGGCCGCTCGATCATTGGCGCAAGCGAAAGCCACGGCGGTGCTAGAACCTATGATGTTTACTCGTCACCGCTGGCCATTGACGGAGAGCACGGTCAGATACTGACCCTGGTGGATGTTACTGAAGCTGCTGACGCCGAGGCCAACGCGCGAAAGAGCGAAGCGCTCGCCGCTGTGGGCCAGGCCGCGGCGCAACTGGCCCATGAAATTAAGAATCCACTCGGGAGCATACGGCTGGGGGTGGCGATGCTGCGCGATAGCGCTCCTAATGAAGACGCGCTAAATACAATCACGCTGGTCGAGCGCGGCATCAGCCATCTGAACAAGCTGGTGGTCGATGTTACGGAGTTTTCGCGGGAACGGCCGCTGGAGTTGGCTGAGGTGGATCTGCAGGACTTGATTGAGTCCAGTGTCGAACTGGTTGCCGATCGCGTGGAAGAGAAACAAACGCCGATCGACTTGAAGCTCTCCAGTGAAACGATTCGTGGTAACTGGGATGCGCACCAGTTGCGCGGAGTGTTTCTGAACCTGCTGGCAAATGCCATCGATGCCAGCAAACGCGGCGCGCCGGTTACGGTTTCAACTGAGCTGGTTGCGGCGCCTCCGGCGAGTTCGAGCTCAACGGATTCCCAGCGCACTTCAATGGCGCGGATTGTTATTAGCGATCACGGGGCGGGCATTGATGACGAGACGCGGGCGCGCATATTCGAACCTTTCTTTACGACCAAGAAACGCGGCACAGGTTTGGGTCTGGCGATTTCCAGAAGGATCATTCTTCAGCACGGCGGATCGATTAGTGTCCAGAGCGAATCAAGGAAAGGAACACAGTTTACAATCGAGTTGCCGATAGGGGCATGAGAAGAGCCAAAGCAGATTTTCCATTTGTCATTTCTCATAATTTCTCATTTTTCATTTGCTATTCATCGCGGGGGATTACTAATGCTTGCCCTTAGTACAACGAGCGGGCCCATGAGGTCAGTACCACCATGCGGTAGCAGGTGGGTCCCCGTTGAATTCAGGCCTGCGATATCTAATCACTACTTAGCTGACTCCTGCCTGGTACATTCGCTTTCAGAACCCACCTGCTACCGCATGGTGGTACTGACCTCATGGGCCCGCAGCATGACTGTCTGCGATGGGAGCGCGCCTACTGCAATTAATCACTCAATTGAATCCGCTAATCACAAATGAGAAATGAAAAATGACAAAATGGAAAATCTTCTTTCTAACTCTTCACCCTAACTCTTCACATCCAATTTGCCCCGCACCTCCCGGTACGCCTTCCGCGCCGCCTGAATAGTTTCACCGATGATCTCGTCCGTATGAGCGATGCTTACGAACGCGGCCTCGAACTGTGACGGCGCCAGGTAGATGCCTTCCTTAAGCATCGCGTGAAAGAATTTGCCATACTTCGCGCGATGGCTCCTATTCGCACTCGCCCAGTCGGTTACTGCTCCTTCGTTGAAAAACGTAGTCCACATTGAGCCTACTCGATTGCTAACGGTGGGAACGTCAGATTCGCGCGCAGCCTTAGCCAGCCCTTCGCATAACCGTTTCGTGCTGCCTTCCAGTTGTTCATAGATAGAGGTATCGCGCAGCCGCCGCAGCGTGACCAGCCCTGCGGTCATGGCCAACGGATTTCCGGAAAGAGTTCCGGCCTGATAGATCGGACCTGCCGGAGCGATGCGCTCCATCAGTTCGCGACTGGCGCCGTAGGCTCCGACCGGCAAGCCACCGCCGATAATTTTTCCCAGCGTGGTGATGTCCGGCATTACGCCATAGAGTTCCTGCGCGCCGCCGCGAGACACGCGAAAGCCGGTCATCACCTCGTCAAAAATGAGTAACGCGCCACTCGCCCTCGTTATCTCGCGAACTTTCTCCAGAAAGCCCTGGGCCGGAGGCACGCAGCCCATGTTGCCAACTACCGGCTCGATGATTACTGCGGCGATGTCCGCATTCGCCGCAAAAACTTTATCAAGCGCATCTTCGTCATTGAATGAAACGGTTAGCGTCTTCTCGGCCAACGCGGCGGGAACACCTGGACTGTCGGGTAGTCCCAGGGTGGCTACACCGGAGCCGGCCTTAACCAATAAACTGTCGCCGTGTCCGTGATAGCAGCCGTCGAACTTCACCAGCTTGTCGCGTCCGGTGACACCCCGCGCCAGGCGTATTGCCGACATAGTTGCTTCCGTGCCGCTGCTGACCATACGCACCATCTCGATTGAGGGCACGGCGTCAACGATCTCTTCAGCCATTAAGATTTCCAACTCCGTCGGCGCGCCGTAGCTTGTGCCGCGCGCCAGCGCATCGCGCAGAGCGGCCACCACCTCGGCGTCGGCGTGGCCCAGGATCATCGGTCCCCACGAGCCCACGTAGTCAATGTAGGTGCGTCCATCAACGTCGGTGATGGTGGCGCCACTCGCGCTGGCGATGAACAGGGGCGTGCCGCCCACCCCGCGAAACGCGCGCACCGGCGAGTTCACTCCGCCGGGCATCAATTCATTTGCGCGGGCGAAAAGCTTGCTGGAGTGATCAGATTTGCCTGCCGGCTGTGAACTCATAAAAGCATTCTATGACAGTAAGGGTTGAAACCACGAAAGGCCTATCGGGGACATTTGGGCGTGAAGAATTAGAAAACAGATTTTCCATATATCATTTTTCATTTCTCATTTGCCATTGAACTGCTGAAAAGCTAACACCGAGTAACGAGTAGTAAATGAGAAATGAGAAATGATATATGGAAAATCTGTTTGGCTCTTGGCATCTCCCCACCGGCTGTCGCGAGAAGGCTGCCGCGATTTTGTTAAAGGCGCTGGGCGCTTTCGGCGGGGCTGACTGTGATGGTTTTGAAACTGGACATGCGAACCAGGCCGGGCGCGGCGCCCTTCGGCTTTGAAAGGAATTTGCGCAGCGCGTAGTGCACATCGACTTTCGAATCCTTCCGCGCCTGGCAGAAATGCGCAGCTAACTGCGCGGCTGCGATGATTGTGCCGTGCGGGATATCTTTGCGCGTCGGGTTGCGAACGATAACATGCGAACCCGGATAGTCCGCGGCATGAAGCCACAGATCATATGGCTTTGCGACTTTGAAAGTCAGGTGGTCATTATCGCGAGCCGCGCGGCCGACGAGAATTTCGTAACCATCAGCCGAAAGATACCGGCGCACGCCAGGAATTTTCTTGTCAGGCTTTTCCTTTGAGAACCTGCCGCCGGGCGCCGGCGATACTGACAAACCGGTAAATGCCTCCAGCGCCGCCTCGTCCCCTGCGGAAATGATTTGCTCGAGCATTGTTTGCCGGGCTCGTAGTTTCTCTAGTTCCGATTTGACCGCCTTCAGCCGTTTGGTGATTTCCTGGGTCGCGCGCTTCGACTTTGTGTAGCGAGCAAAACGACGCGCAGCCTCTTCCTGCAAATTGGAACCCTCATCCACTTCGATTTCGATTTTGGGCGCTCCCTCGGCGAAGTAATCGATCAGTTGCACCACAGCGCCCCGACGTTTCGCGGTAGATAGATTTGCCAGCAGCAGGTCGCCAATCCGCTTGTGCTCTGCGGCAGTGGACTGCGCGGAAAGATCTCGCTCGAGCTGGCGCACAAGTCTTTGTCGTTGGGAAGTCTGCTTGCGCAGATTCGTTCGGGCCGTCGAGACCTTGCCGGCTAAGGCGCGCGTTTCAGCAAGGCGCCGGTAATGGGCGTCTGCCGCCTCGGAGAGCGTCTTGAACGCGCCCTGTTTCAAGGGCTCTGATTGACGCTGCGAAACTTCGGCCGAGCTATGCGCAGGAGATTTGTATTTCTGGCCGACCGCCTGACCTTCACCGCGCCCGGGACGAAGCGCGCGAAGGATCATATCCTGGGCATCAAGCAGGAAGAGGTTTGCTGCTCGACCCGTCAGTTGGGCCACCAGGGTTCGCGCGACTTCCTGGCCGACGTCGTTCCGGCCCGCAAAGGAGAAACGAACGATGCGATCGTCGCTGTCTTTCTTAACGGATTGAATTCTGGTGGGACTTAGCTCGCTCTTCAGCGCCTGAGCGAAGGGAGAAAGTCCGCTGGATTGCTTTTCCAGCTCGTTGACGCGACGCGCCATCATGTAGAGGCCAGGCTGATTGGGATCGGCGGAGATAAAAAGATAGTTTTTGTCACGGGAGTGAAAATCAATTGCCAGGGCGAACGCCGACAATTGGAATATCTTCCCTGGGGAGTGGCCCTTGAGGATCGGCGCAATCTCTTCGACGATGTCGCTGATAGTCTGGTCGTCCATGAAGAAAACCGTGCGAGGGTCAAGGGTCAGGGAACTAAAGTCAAAAAGGGCGAAAAGCCTTGAAGGTTTCGCCCTTTCTGCGTAATGACAATGTCAGAACCGCCTGCGGTAGAAGTCAGAGGTCAGAAGTCAGAGGTCAGAAGTCAGAAGTCAGAGATCAGAAGTCAGAGGGGAGGTTCACTCCCAGAAAGCAATGGCAAATGAGAAATGGCAAATGATATATGGAAAATGGTCCGTCTGACCTCCGACCTCTGACGTCCGACCTCTGACCTCTGACCTCTAATCGTGCACGACGATGGTTCCGGAAAAGTGATCGTGGGCGGTGCGATGTTCGGCGTCAACCAATCCATAAAGAATCCCGAGTCCCGCAGTGACCAGAGAAAAGATGTAACCAATCGAGCGACGCGCAGACTGGGCGCCGCTGGGCAGCAGCCCCGTGCGCACATCGACGGCCCTGATGCCGAAGAACCTCATGCCTAATGTGCGTCCGGTTAGCGCCGTTGAAACCGTCAAATACAGAAACGTCACGACGATTGCGATCCCGGTCATCAGCCCCTTCACACGAAGGTCGTTCCAGTTACTACCCCACAATTCGATAGCGGCGGCAAACGGACAAGAGGCGAAGGCGGCAACCGTCAAATCGACTAAAGCAGCAGTGATGCGCGGCGCGATACTCGCGCGGTCATCCCTCGAGGTTTCGAAAACTACATGCTTCGCCGGTAGGTTCTCCAGGTAAGACAGAGTAGCTTTCTCCATATCATCTCCCATCAAACGGACCTTCCTAGGTTCGCTTAGTTCAGTCGTTTCGGCTTGAGTTGGCTGCGGTGGCACCACGATTAAGCCGTGTTCTTTCTGCAATCGCTCAGTCGCCCGCGCAGTTACAACAGTAACGGTCTGATTCGCGCTGTTCACGATAGTAGACTCCGGTGGAAAACTTTCTTGCAGAGGCTCAACTTCCGCGGTCTCTTCAGGCAGGCGCGCCAGGGCTGCCTGCCCACGACTAAAGCCGCGCGCAGTTGAAGCGGGCGCATGATGCGCTCTTTCAATTCTGAGCAGAGCCTTCATCACGAGTGGATTGATCGCCGGCGCCGTCCGTTGCGGCACCAGACCGAGTGGGGTTGACTCCGGGGAACGGCTGATTTTTGGCCGATCACCAGGCAACGATTCAGTCGCGGCTTCCAGCGCTCGTCGCTTTTGCACTTCGCGCACCCGCTCGCTCAATTCCTTGCGCCATTGCGGCACGCGGCCGCCTCCGGGAAATTCAATCAGCCTGGAGACTTTCGGAGATTTCTGCGCCGGCTTGCGAGGTTTGTCTTTCCTTTTCGCTCCGCTACGTTCCCGCCTGTCGGGTGTGGTTCCATTGGCCTGCGAAGACGCGGAGGAAACGGGCCGGCATTCCGGGCAACTATCGGATTCGTTCGAGTAGCTGGCGCCGCAGGAGCTACACTGCATTGGGAAAGGGCCTCCGTTGGTACAAAAAGGTTAGTGGGGGACTGGGTCAAAGACTCTGGCCCAAGCCCGGCGCAGTTCGAGCCGGATAGTATCAGACGTTACTTTAAGTCGTCAACGAGAAAATATACTAGGCCTTGGGGTTGGACGATTTCCGAAGAGCGTGGAAAATCCCGCGTCTGAACCTTGAAACGGGCGTGCGGTCGGGGCTAGAGTGGCTGTCGTCCGGCGAATCCGGCTTCAACGTCGTGCCACCATTGCAGGCTGTCGCCTTCGCCCAGTTGCCAGCACAGCAGCACTACGCGTCCGTCGCGAAGCGAAGGAAAGTCGATTAAGCCTCGCGAATAATCCTTTAGTTGCACACCGAGGCCCTCCAATTCGTTCACGCGGAGCGATAATTCAGTCAGCAGGACAGCATAGCGGGAGCCTCCGACCATGCCGCCACCTCCGTGCTCAGCTCCGTCAGCTGCCTGCTTCACTGCCTCCTGATACGATTGCAGTCCACGATGGGCCTTCTGGATGGCCTTAACAATGCCGCGCACATCCGGCAGCAGGGAGTTCGCTTCTTCAACGCTGAAAATCTTCATAAACTATCGAGGGCTGAAGCCCGGTGTGAATGAGAGCTGAAGCAAGGTGAGTGCATGTTCAACTTGCAGCAGTACCGTTAAGGCGGCGGCTATTGATCATCCGTGACGCGGATGAACTCCGATGCCCGCTCAAACTGTTCTTCCTCCTCGATGCTCACTTCCATCAGGGCAGTTACCGTGGAGTGATATCCCTCCACATGATCCAGAGATGGCGTTACGGGCTCCAGGAATGCTGCGGGAGCTGAGGGCATATGAAGATCGCGCTCGTGCACGCCGTGCGGAATATCCTTGCGCACTTTCTCGGCAATCTCGCCCAGGTCAATAAAGTAGTCCGCGACGTCGATAAGCTTTGGCGCCGTGTTCGAGCGAAAGCCCGCGATCTCGACGCGACAACCCTTGTAGGCAACGGCATTCACCGCGTACACGAAGTCTTCGTCCCCGGAGACGAGCACAGCGGTATCGTATCGTCCCGCCAGTGACAACATGTCGACGGCTATTTCTACGTCGAGGTTCGCTTTTCGCGTGCCGTCATAAAAGGTCTTCAGCTCTTTCTGCACCACGCGAAATCCATTGCGTCGCATCCAGAGTAGAAAACCCTGCTGCCGTTCGGCGCCAACGTCAACACCGGTGTAGAAGAAGGCTCGCAGCAGCCGGCCATCACCCAACAGCACTCGCAACAGTTTGTTGTAATCGATATCTATGTTGTGAAAACGGGCTGCGTGGAAGAGGTTGTTGCCATCGATGAAAACTGCCACTCGCCCGCGATTACCAAACTGCCAGGAAATATTATTCGTCGGATCAAAATGGTTCATGCCAAAAGTTGCTCCATTAAGAATGTAAATATCTGGCTTGATAGAATGCCGCTGGGATATGGCCTAGTCAAGTTAGCAGGCAGATCGGGACTGGTTCAGCTTTCATTTTCGACCTCTCATTCACCCCGCGGCTTCAGCCCGGTGACCACGCAGCTTGGCTTCTATCAAGACGCAGAACCGTTTCAACGCATTATCCTTTCGTCACCGTGCCATACGCAGTTTGAAACCCTTAAAACGGTTCCGTGAAACTGAATAGCATCCCCGCCAACCTCAGCCAAAGTATTACAAGGGCACGCCATCGTCGTATAATCCAGCGAAAGGAGCATACCCGTTGTCACAAGAAGAAGATCCCCTTTCGATGCTCAACGACCTGCCGCCGCAAGCGGAACAACGCGGTTTTTCGTCGAAGGAAATGGTCACGTGTGAAGCTTGCCTGCGCGCAAACCCACCCACGCGAACAAGCTGTTTGTATTGCCAGGCCGTACTGCCGAGCACCGAGGGCGTCGCGGCTCTGCGAAAACCGACGCTCCGGCCGCTGGAGACTTGGGAACAGGGATATAACAACGTTCTTACCAGGCGCGAAGCAGGTGAATTGCCGCAGCAGCAACTTGCTGAGGTAGCAGCCCTCCTGCGTCTGGAATCGGAAGACATGGAGCGAATTCTCAGTAAAGGCGAAGCGTTGCCCCTGGCCCGCGCCGCAACTGTGGAAGAAGCCTCGTTGGTACAAGAACGACTGCGAGCGCTCGGGGTCGAAACCACAATCGTGCCGGACGCCGATCTGGCAGTTGAGAAACTGCCCCTGAAAAGAATTCGCGCCCTTGAACTACAGGAGGATGTAATCGTTGGGCGCGAACCCGCCTCAGATTCCCTGCTTAGCATTCCCTGGGCTGATGTTTCTCTGATTGTGGCCGGCAGGTTATTTGTTACGCAGGTCGAAGTCGAAGAGAACAAGTTTCGCGGTGGTGAGCGTGATCTTGTGGATTCCCGAGAGCTGAGCGCTGACGATGGCGTGCTCCATATCTACGGTAAAGACCAGGAGAGTGGCTGGCGGATTGCGGCTGGAAGTTTTGATTTCTCGTGCCTGCGTGAGCGCAAGGGTTTGCTTGCCTCCCGGAATTTCGCGTTGCTGCTGGCGGTGCTGCGGGAGCGGGCGCCGTCGGCGGAGTTTGATGATTCCTACATTGGTGTGCGGCAGTTGCTGAACGCAGTTTGGCCATTGGAGCAACAAACAGAGGCGCGTGGCTGGCATCGCGCGCGACCCGGAAAACACAACGTCAAGGCTGTGACCACGAGTGACAATGAAAGCCAGTTCACCCGATACTCGCGTCTGCGCCACTACCTGAAGCTTCGGGGTATTTGACTGGCCATGGGAAAAAGCTCAAAGAGATCCGACTTGCCAGGCGCGAAGCGAGAATCAACTTCGACTACTGCAAAGATATCCAAATCACCGCGCATCGCAACACCGGCAGGAGAGCTGTATGGGGTTGCTCCGGTGCTGGAGGCCTTGCGCGCCGGGCATCGCGCGATCGAAATGGTGACCATCGCCGAGGGCGCGCGACATAATCGCTTAACTGAGCTGATTAGTCTGGCGCGCGCGAAGGGGATTCCGGTGCGACACGCTCCGCGAGTTGCCCTTGACCGGGCCACAGCAAATGCCAATCACCAGGGAGTCACTGCGAAAATTGCGGCAGCGAAATATACGGAGGCAAACGAACTACTGGACAGAATAGGATCACGATTTGGCTCGAATGATCCGCCGCTGTTGGTAGTCGTGGATGGTGTTGTCGATCCGCGAAACTTCGGCGCTATCCTGCGCACCGCGGAATGTGCCGGCGCGCATGGAGTTTTTACCAGTGAGCGGCGCGCAGTGGGCTTAACCGAAACGGTTGCCAGGACGGCCGCTGGAGCGCTGGAGCACCTGCCGGTCGCTCGCGTGACGAATCTGACGCGGCTAATCGAAGAGTTGAAAGAGCGAAATATCTGGACAGTAGGGACATCAGCGGATGCTGCCACCGAATACACGGCATGGGATTGGACCGTTCCCACGGCAGTGTTCTTTGGGGGCGAGGGCGCGGGTTTACATCGCCTGGTGCGTGAACGGTGCGATGCGCTGGTAAGCATTCCCGTGCGCGGCAGGATCGAATCACTGAACGTCTCGGTGGCAACCGGCATAGTCTTGTACGAAGCGATACGGCAGCGGGCGGTCGCCCTTCACTCGGAGGCACGCAATCTTCCCCATCTCCACTTGCGAAGAGGGGTTTAGGCGGGAGCGGTAAATGGCCGCGCCCTCCTGATATTCGCCGGGGTTAAGGGAGGGAATCAGCAGTCTTGAAATAGAAGGTTGAAACAGCCGCATCGTCTCGTACGTTTGATTACATGGACCCGGCTCAGCGTCTGAACCACTTCGTCAATCACAGGAGGCCAGAATGTTCTGTCCAAAATGCGCTACGCAGAATGCGGAAGGGGCAAGTTTTTGCCGATCGTGTGGCGCTAACATAAGCCTCGTACCGCAGGCGCTGACCGGGCAATTGCCGGAGGCCAGGCCGCTTTCATTTCACGAATCCCGCGCCGCTCGGCGCATGCGGCGGCACGGTGGTCCACCCTCTATGGCTGATGGCATAAGACAGGTATTTATGGGGATAGGTTTTCTTATGGTCGCAATAGCTGTCGGCTTATTCGGAGGAGAGATGGGAGGAAAGGTCTGGTGGTTCTGGATGCTGATCCCGGCATTCGCGCTGTTGGGCAAAGGCATTGCGCAAATGACGCAGGTCAAGCAACAGGAGAAATCTTCGCCGGCGTCCTCTGCGAGGTTGTCTAACACGCTTTCATCGCCGCAACCTTTGAATGCGCTGCCACCCCGGAACACGGCCCAGCTTGTGCCGACGCCTCCAAGCGTCACTGAGGGAACCACGCGCCACCTTGGCGCCGAAGCGCCCACCCGACATCTTGAGTCGGAGCGGGAAGAGTAGGGGGCCTCCACCATTAAGCGGTGGGTCGGCAGCACAGTCTGAGGGCCAAAGGCCCGAAATGAAAAAGACTGGGGCATCGCCCCAGGAAAGATGTGATCCTCACAAACTTTAGAGCGCTGAAGGCGCGAAATAATTTAGGAACGAGTGACCTATTTATCTCATCCCTCGTTTCATTTCTGCCTCTCCCTTTGGGAGAGGGAGAAGGGGGAAAGAGCCCAGCACGTTTTCGCGCCTTTCAGCGCTGCGATTCTTTAATGGACCAAAACCTGGGCCGTTGGCCCAGGCTTCTACATTTCGCGCCTTTGGCGCTTTAATTTGCGCCTCGTACAATTTCCTCCAACCGGTTCATCAGTGCCTTGCTTTACAGTTGCTTGCGCCTGATTGTGACCGGGCGGTATAGTCTCTCGAATTCTTCGTCAATATCGATTCACTTCTAATGCGGCTGCGGTATGCCCCAACGGCCAAAAATCGCGAACAACATGCTGGAGCTGATCGGGTACACGCCGCTGGTGCGCCTTAACAGGATTCCCGCGCCCGCATCTGCCGAACTGCTGGTCAAACTCGAATCGCAAAATCCGATGGATTCGGTCAAGGATCGCATTGGTGCGGCGATGATCGAAGCCGCGGAGCGTGCCGGCCGCATCAAACCGGGCGTGACCGTGATCATCGAACCGACTTCCGGAAACACGGGCATCGGTCTCGCTTTAGCCGCGGCAGTCAAAGGCTACCGGTTGATCGTGACATTGCCTGACACGGTCACCGTGGAAAGGCGTCGCGTGCTGACAGCCCTTGGCGCAGAGGTGGTTTTGACTCCGGACCAGGGCGGCATGAAGGAAGCAATCGAGAAAGCCAACCAGATTGCGGCGCGCACCCCGGATAGCTGGATACCGAGCCAATTCGATAATCCTGCGAATCCCGAAATCCATCGCCGGACCACGGCGGAAGAAATCTGGGAAGACACCGATGGACGTATCGACGGTTTCGTTTCCGGAGTGGGAACGGGAGGGACAATCGCCGGGGTGGGCCAGGTCCTGAAGGAGAGGCTCAATGGAAGAGTGCGCGTGGTAGCAGTCGAGCCGGAAGCCTCGCCGGTCATTTCGGGCGGTGATGCCGGCTTCAATAAGATTCAGGGAATCGGAGCCGGCTTTGTGCCGCGCAATTACAATCCCGCAGTCGTCGACGAGGTTGTGCGTGTCGACTACGGCAACGCAATGGAAATGTCGCGGCGGTTGGCACGGGAAGAGGGAATCTTTTGTGGCATTTCTTCGGGCGCGATCACCTGGGCGGCGCTGAATCTGGCGCAGGAGCTTGGGGAGGGGAAGCGCGTCGTCAGCATTATTTGTGACTTTGGGGAGCGATACCTTTCGCACGAGCTATTCGCCGGCTGAACTCAATCGTGTTCCCTCATCACGCCTGCTCTTCTGCAATGAATGAAGACCACTAATCCAGCCAGAATCTGCGCAGTAGTTTGCGAGCAACACGCCGGCGAGCTGCCGCAAGCGATCGCACGCGCCGCCGAGGTGGCGGACATTATTGAGTTGCGGCTCGATTGCCTGGGTGACATTTCTCCGGACAGATTGGTTGAAGCGTGCGCCGATCTCCTTCGGCGCGCAACGCGGCCCGTAATCGTCACGCTTCGTTCAGCGGACGAGGGCGGGCGCCAGACAATTGAGCGAAGCAAGCGACTGGAGTTTTGGCGCTCAGAAATTCGCCGCTTGATGTCTTTCAGGGAAGTCTTTGTTGACATCGAAGCTGACATTGTCCGGGACCTGTCCGCCCAGGGAGAACTTTCCGGCGCGATTAATTGGCGCCGGGTCATCTGCTCGTACCATGACTTTTCCGGCATGCCTGCGGAGCTCAACAGAATCTACGATGACCTGGCGACGACCCCGGCGGGCATTTTGAAAATTGCGGCCCGGGCGGATGACGCGACTGACTGCATTCCGACATTTCGCCTGCTCGCACGCGCGCGCGGCGAAGCTCGCGAGATGATTGCCATCGCTATGGGCCCGGCCGGAATCATGACGAGGATTCTGGGACCATCGCGGGGAGCGTTCCTTACCTACGGCTCGCTTGACGATGAGAGCGCGACGGCGCCCGGGCAGTTGACTGCCAGGGAGTTGCGCGAGGTTTATCACATTGATCGCATCGATCAGCACACCGAGATCTTCGGGTTGATGGGGCGACCGGTCTCCCACTCCGTTTCACCCCACTTTCAGAATGCCGCATTCCACGCCGCCGGCTTGAATGCTGTTTACATTCCATTTGAGACGATTGACGCCAGCGCCTTCATACGGCGTATGGTGCATCCCCGGTCGCGTGAAATTGATTGGAATCTGCGCGGGCTGAGCGTTACGGCGCCACACAAAAGCGCTGTAGTGCAGCACCTCGATTGGATCGAGCCCGCCGCCAAACAAATCGGCGCCGTGAATACCATCGTCGTCGAAGCTGATGCGTTGAAGGGTTACAACACTGACGCAGTTGCTTTTGTCGCGCCGCTTCGAAGCGCGCTGGGCCCACTTGCCAAACTCTCGTGCGCGATTATTGGCGCCGGCGGAGCAGCGCGGACCGCTGTCTGGAGTTTGCTGCAGGAAGGCGCTGCGGTAAGTCTTTTCATCCGCGACCCCATGGCTGCGGCACCGATAGCAAGAGGATTTGGCGTTGACTGCCATCAACTGGAGGATGCTGCCTTCCAGAATTTTGACGTCGTGGTGAATGCGACTCCTCTGGGTACCGCCGGTGAACGTCGGAACGAGACACCTGCAGTCGCGGAACAGCTTGCCGGCGTGCGGCTGGTCTATGATCTCGTTTACAATCCGAAGGAGACGCGTTTGCTAATAGAGGCTCGCAAGGCAGGCTGCGCCATACTAGGCGGTTTGGAAATGCTACTGGCGCAAGCTGCGAAGCAATTCGAGCTGTGGACTGGGAACGATGCGCCGGTAAATGTGATGCGTGAAGCGGCAACCCGGGCCCTTGACCTGAGGAGCAGCTGACTTCCCGAAGATCCGAAGTTTGGGTAGGAGTATCGGCTTCAGCCGGCAAGTGAAAGGCCCGCCTGAAGGCGGTACTCCAAACAAGAGACAATCGAAAATGATCACTGACCGTTACAGCCGTCAGATTTTGTTCAGCGGCATAGGTAAAGATGGGCAAGAGCGCCTGTCACAATCGCGCGCCGTGATTATTGGTTGCGGGGCGCTGGGGTCGGCGCAGGCCGAAGCCCTCGCACGCGCCGGTGTGGGCCGTTTACGCATCGTCGATCGTGATTTCGTTGAAGCTTCCAACCTGCAGCGCCAGACAATGTTCACGGAAGCCGATGCGCAGGAGCGTCTGCCAAAAGCTATCGCCTGTGCGAATCACATCGCCGAGATAAACTCCGACATCGATACTGAGCCGGAGGTTGTCGACGTGAACCATAGCAACGTCGAGCAGTTCATTGACCAGTGCGACCTTGTGCTCGACGGTACGGACAATTTCGCGACCCGCTATCTTATTAACGATGCTTGCGTGAAGCACAATCAAAACTGGATTTACGGCGCGGCGGTTGGTTCCTACGGCGTCACGATGACTGTACGCCCGCACGCGACGCCATGTCTGCGTTGTATCTTTGAAGAAGCTCCGCCGGCCGCAAGCGCGCCGACTTGTGACACTGCCGGTGTGATCATGCCGATCATCAGCGTAGTAGCAGCCGTGCAGGTAAGTGAGGCGTTGAAGCTATTGACTGGTCACATCGACAGTCTGCACGGCTCGCTGATGCAGTTCGACGTGTGGCGGAACGAGTGGAGGAGAGTCACCCTCGGCCCCCCATCGCCTGATTGCCCGACCTGCGCGCTGGGCCGTTTTGAAACTCTCGAGGCCGACGCAGGCGAGTTCGCAGCAGTTCTATGCGGTCGCAACGCAGTGCAAATCTCGCCCACGCGCGCAACTCAGGTGGATCTGGCAGCGCTAAACGAGCGGCTGCGCGGTTCCGGCGAAGTAAAGGTCAATGATTATCTCCTGCGTTTCAACGCTGACGGTTACGAGCTGACTGTCTTCAGGGATGCGCGCTCCATCATACGCGGCACCGATGACGTGGCGACCGCACGCACTCTTTATGCAAAGTACATAGGAAACTAAGATCACATGCTGAGAAACTTTTCCACGGTTTGCTTTTCACTGATATCCCTTTTGACTTTCGCCGCGTCTTCACGGGCAGGCGAGCCTGTCGTCTGGGAGTTAAGTTCGCGCACTGAGCTCTTGAAAGGTGAAGCGCACGGTGTCTCAGTTACAGATGCCGGCACATTGATGCTCGCGCCTCGTTTCAGCGAGCTTTTCAACACCGAACAGGCTTATGTGTGGTCGAGTGCGGGTGATGCTGCCGGAAACATATATCTGGGGACGGGACACGATGGCCGCATTTACCGTGTCACCCCCGACGGTCACGGCGCCATGTTCTACGACGCGCCCGAGCTGGACGTGACGGCCCTCGCTGTCGGCCGCGATGGGGCGCTCTTCGCCGGCACGTCGCCGGACGGCAAGGTTTATCGCATCACTGCGGATGGCCATGCGGAAGTTTATTTCGATCCCCCAGACAAATACATCTGGTCACTTGTGGTATTGCCCGACGGTTCACTCGCTGTCGGCACAGGTGACAATGGCAAGCTTTATCGCGTCAGCGCCGCGGGTGCGAAACCAGAGTCGTCGCTGCTGATAAGCACAAACCAAACGCACGTCATCTCGCTCGCCGTTAGCAAGCAGGGGGACTTGATCGCCGGCACCGACCCCGGCGGCCTGGTGCTGCGAATTTCTCCGGACGGTAAAGCGTTCGCGCTTTTCGACGCTTCGTTGCGAGAGATTCACGCCCTTGCTCCGGCAGCGGACGGATCTATTTATGCTCTGGCTTTAAGCGAGGCCGCTTCCACGACGCGTGCCCCTAACCAAATAAATCCGACATCGCCGGGAGATCAGCCGGGCGGCGCGGGCGGCGTGGGCGGCGCGGGCGGCGTGACCATGACGAACCCGGGCGAGGAAGCGGGCGCGCAAGCTCAACCGCAACAGCCCCAGCCGGCCCGGAGTCGGAACGATCTCTCCAGTGCGCGCAGCGTTGTATTCCGGATTCAGCCCGATGGCGGGACGGATGTTCTTTGGAGCTCTTCGTCGATAACCGCGTTCGCCGTTGTGGCCGCGCCTGAGGGTGGCGTGTTGATTGGCACGTCCGACAAGGGGCGCATCTATTCGGTCACGGACGACGGTCGCGACACACTGCTGTTGCAATCGAGCGAAGGCCAAATCTCTTCCTTCGTGGTTCGCGCCGCCGATGTTTTTGCCGCCTCCAGCAACCAGGGGAAGCTTTTCCGCTTCGGCCGCGACATTGTCGGCGAAGGAAGCTACGAATCGCCTGTTCGTGATGCCAAGCTTTTGGCATCGTGGGGACGAATCTGGTGGCGCGGGCGCGGCCCGCTCGAGCTGCAAACGCGTTCGGGAAATAGTGACAGACCGGACGCAACCTGGAGCGACTGGAGTGCCGGCTATCGCGACGCATCGGGCTCGCAAATTCTTAGTCCGAAAGCGCGCTTCAT
>DASXRU010000246.1:0-12574 GCA_036506395.1 Pyrinomonadaceae bacterium
TCCGCCGCGGCGATACGTCGCCGGCGTCATCCCCATTTTTGCCGACGCTTTTTCATACAGGCCGCGACTGGAACCGTAACCCGCGTCGTACAGCGCGCCGGTGACAGAAGCGCCTTCGCGGACGCGTGACTTAAACTGTCCCAGCCGGCCCGCTTCGGCGTATTCGCGTGGCGAAATTCCCATCACTCGTTTGAAGGTGCGCTGCAGGTGATGCGGACTGACTCCCGTCTGCGCACCGAGCGCCGTTAAAGTGAGCGCGTCCTCGAGCTGACTATCGATAGCGCGACAAACCTGGCTGACCAACTCGAGCGCCGGATCGGTCACGCGAATTGTCTGCGGGCGACAGCGACGACAGGCGCGAAAGCCGGCCCGTTCGGCGGCTTCCGGAAGCAGGAAGAATTGCACCTGCGCGCGGCGAGGCCGGCGCGCCGGACAAGATGGCCGGCAGTAAATTCCGGTCGAGCGGACCGCAAACACGAAGCGGCCGTCATTGGCATTATCCCGCGCCATCACCGCGGTCCACATTTCCGAATCCTGCGCCAGAATTTCTTGCTGATTTGTCATGAAAAGCACCTCAATCGGATAGTCCGACAAACTTCAGTTTGTCGGACTGCAATCTCCCTCGCTGGGGGAGGGGCGGGGTGGGGGCTTGTACACCTCATGCCCTCTCCCCTAACCCCTCTCCCAGATGGGAGAGGGGAAACTACTAATCGACCAACTATAAAGTTCGTCCGACTCATGTCGTCATAATAGAGCCTGGTTGGGTGCCAATCTATCCGAATCTTGCGGTCAAATTGTGAAGGCCACAGGCTGTCCGCAAAGGGACTGACAGGAGTCCGTTACTCGATCGTAAGCGCCTCTTTAACTAATTGGGCCTGCTCCAGAACATAGATTGAGTACGAGCCGGTGGCGGGACTTGCCGAGGCAGTTCGTCCTACATAACGCGGGCGGTCACAACGGGGCAGGAGGTTTTCCAGGCGAGGCTCGACGAAAGTCCAGCCGCCCATGTTCTTCGGCTCCTCCTGAGCCCAGACTATCTCAGTGACGTTGGGAAAGCCGGCGCTGATCTCGCGCAGACGTTTTTGCGGAAACGGATAAAACTGTTCAAGTCGAATGATGGCGACGCGCTGTTCACCAGATTTCTTTCGCGCCTCGTTCAGGTCGTAAAAAACTTTGCCGCTGCAGAACACCAGGCGCGTGACTTGTTCCCGATTTTTGACTTCCGCATCGTCGAACAGAGGTTGAAATCCGCCACCTGTCAGGTCAGCTACAGTGGAACCCGCGGCGGGCAGGCGCAACAAACTCTTCGGCGTCATAACGATCAGCGGGCGCTCGAACCCAGGCCGCACCTGGCGGCGCAGCAGATGGAAATACTGAGCGGGCGTGGAGGGATAGCAAACCTGCAAATTATTTTCCGCGCAGAGCTGGAGGTAGCGCTCTATGCGCGCGCTCGAATGTTCCGGGCCCTGGCCTTCGTAACTGTGCGGCAGCAACATCACCAGCCGCGACGTCTGTTTCCATTTATCTTCACTTGCGGCGATGTACTGATCGATAAGCACCTGCGCGCCGTTCGCGAAATCGCCAAACTGCGCTTCCCACATTACCAGCGCGTCCTTCGCGACAACTGTGTAGCCATACTCAAAGCCGAGCACGCCTTCTTCAGAAAGCGAGCTGTCGAAAACTTCAAAGCGCGCCTGCGGATTCTTTTCCGAAGACAGTTCGGAAAGCGGCGCCCACGCCTGGCCCGTTTGAGTGTCGTAAAGGACTGCATGACGCTGGCTGAACGTACCACGGCCCGAATCCTGACCGCTCAAACGAACCTGCGTGCCTTCGAGCACCAGCGAACCGAACGCGACGGCTTCAGCAAAGGCCCAGTCAATCGGGGCCGCACCTTCGCCCATTTTGGCGCGGCGCGCCAACTGTCCCACCATTTTCGGATTGATGTTGAAGCCCTGAGGCACGATGGCGATCTGTTGGGCTATCTTCTTGATCATCGCCGCGTCAACGCCTGTTTCGATTGTCTCGGAACCATCGCGATCTTCAACGGCTGGAGACAAAGTCTGTGCGGGCTTTTGCTGCGCCGCCACCGTTTTCGCGCGCGCCAACGCATCTTCGTATCGCTTCACGCGCTCTTCGATTAACTGCTGCACACCGGCTTCATCAATCACGCCTTCGCGAATCAAGCGCTGCGCGTACCTGGTGCGCACGCCCGGATGTGCCTTCACGCGGGCGTACATCAGCGGCTGGGTGTAGCTGGGCTCGTCGGTTTCGTTGTGGCCCAGCTTGCGAAATCCGACCACGTCGAGCACCACGTCTTTATTGAACTCCTGCCGATAAGCCAGGGCGATGCGCAACGCGCGATAAGCGGCTTCCGGATCGTCGCCATTGACATGAAAGATTGGCAACTGCGTCATGCGGGCCACGTCCGTCGAGTAAATCGTCGAGCGGCCAGCTTCGGGAGAAGTGGTAAAACCAATCTGATTGTTAATGATGATGTGGATCGTGCCGCCGGTGCGATACCCTTTGAGCTGGGCCAGGTTCAGCGTCTCCATCACAATGCCCTGGCCCGCAAATGCCGCGTCACCGTGTAGCAGCACCGGCAGTGCGTGATCCATTGCTTCTTCGCGCGGCATACCTGAACCGAACATCTCATCCTGCTTCGCGCGCACCATGCCCTCCACCACCGGATCGACGAACTCCAGATGGCTGGGATTCGGCGACAGAGTTAGTTTGACCTTGCGTCCATCAGCGGTCTCGCGCTCGCCCACTGCGCCCTGGTGGTATTTCACGTCGCCTTCATCGGCGGGGAATTCCGGATGAACGGAGCCTTCGAACGAAGTGAAGATGCGCTCGCAGAAATTCCCGACGACATTTGCCAGTACATTCAAACGCCCGCGGTGGGCCATGCCGAGCGTGATGTCATCTACTCCCCGCGCGGCGGCGCCTTCGATCAACTGGTCGAGCATGGGGATAATCGTTTCGCACCCCTCCAGCGAAAATCGCTTCTGGCCCAGGTATTTGGTGTGCAGAAACCGCTCAAACTGTTCCGCCGAAATCAATTTCCAAAGAATCTGCTTCTTGATTTCGACAGGTATCGGCTCAGGACTAACAAACTCGCGCCGGATCTGTTCGCGTAGCCAGCGTTTTTCATCCTTGCTCTGAATATGGCGATATTCAATGCCAACCTTGCCGCAATAAGCACGGCGCAGCAGATCCAGTATGTCGCGCAGCGTCGCGCTGTCCACGCCACCGAGTCCGCCGGTCATGAACTCGCGATCCAGATCCCAGATCGTCAGGCCGTAGGTTTGTATATCCAGCTCCGGGTGATCCAGAAGCGGCATCGCATGCAGCGGATCGATGTCTGCGATCAAGTGGCCGCGCACGCGATAGGCGTTGATGAGTTCGATGACCGCGGCCTGTTTGATCGACTGCTCGCGCATTTCGTCGGCCCCGGCCAGAAATGGATTGCGATCTACTGCCCAGCGCAGCGGAGGATGCGGTATTCCCAGGTCGGCAAAGATGTCGTCGTAGAAGCGGTGTTCGCCGATTAGCAGTTCGTGAACGCGCGCCAGAAACGCTCCCGACTCGGCCCCCTGAATAATCCGGTGATCGTAGGTGCTGCTGATCGTTATCGCTTTGCTGATGCCGAGCTGCGATAAAGCTTCCGGGGCCATCGCCTGGTATTCCGCCGGATACTCGATGGCGCCGGTGGCAATAATCACTGACTGCCCGGCCATCAGACGCGGCGTTGACGCGACCGTGCCGATGGTGCCGGGATTGGTAAGCGAAATCGTCGTGCCCTGAAAGTCAGAAATTTGAAGTTTGCCCTCGCGCGCCCGTTGGACCACGTCATCGTAGGCTTTCAGGAATTCAGAGAACTGCAGGTGGCTGGCGTCCTTGATGTTCGGCACCAGCAAAGTTCGCGTGCCGTCTTTCTTTTCAAGATCGATGGCAATGCCAAGGTTCACTGTTTCACGTCGCAGGCGCGCCGGCTTGCCATCGCCGTCATCGAAACCATCATTGAGCTGCGGAAACTCGTCAAGCCCGCGCAGGAGAGCCCAGGCGATCAGATGTGTGTATGAAGCTTTACCGCCATCGTTCTCTTGCAGATGCTTGTTGATGATGCGACGGTTCTCATCCAGCAACTTCACCGGAATGCGCCGCTGCGACGTAGCAGTGGGAACAGCGAGGCTGGCCTCCATGTTCTCAACGATCTTAAGCGCGGCCCCACGAATGGGAATGACTTCGGCCGCCGGGATTTTTTGGGGCTCTGCCGTTTTTGGGGATGGCGCAGGCTTTGGCGCCATGGCGGGCGCCTGAGTTTTCGCTGCTCCAACACCAACAGCCGATTTGTGTCCGTCGCCGCTCGATGTTGCTGCCGCGCCGCTGCCATCGGCCTGGGGTAATGTAACGCCGCCGGCTTTTGCAGGTGGCGGTGCGGTCGATGCTCCTGATTCGCCAAGCAACTCAGCAAAGTAGGCCCGCCACGATTCATCAACCGAGGCCGGATCGTTGCGCCAACGGCTCAACATCCCTTCTACGTAGGTCGCATTCGCGCCAAAGTTCTCGGCGATGATTTCGGAAAGATCGTTTGCGGCTTGCTGTGCCAACTCAATTACCTCGCTTGAATGAAAAGGCAGCGCGCTCTGGCGCCAGTTGAATACAACGGCTCTTATGAAGTTTGATTACATAATAGACTAACACCTTCCGCATCTGTTTGCATCCGGCCCGCCGATGACCTGGAAGTGCGGCAAAACGGCTGAAAATCCTCGAATTCAGGGCCGGTGAGTGCTATCGTATGCGGCCAATCGCAAACTAACAGTTCGCGTTACACAGCACATCTATGCCAGAAGAAAAGATCGAACCACGCGCAGGTATGAAGACCGCGCTTGTTTTTCTAATGCTGTTCGCGTTGCTGGGGGCGGTCGTCGTCTTCGGCTACTTTTCCACTTTCAACCGGCCGCTGACTACTATCATTCTGATTCGACACGCGGAAAAGAATATCGAGCCGAATAATCCAGATCCCGATCTGAGCCTGGCGGGACAGGCGCGGGCCCAGGAGATTGTCAGAATGTTCGGCGAGTCCGGTATCGCCGCAATCTACGCTACGCAGTACAAACGTACGCAGCAAACCGTTAAGCCTTTGGCGGACAAGCTGGGAATACCGGTTACCGAGGTCAATTCAAAGAACTCCGCCGAAGTGGCGCGACAGATCCGTTCGCAGCACAACGGTGAAGTCGTTCTGGTTTCGGGACACAACAACACTGTGCCGGAAATCATTGCGGCGCTCGGCGGCCCGCAGCTTCCCATAATTCCTGAGACTGAATTTGACAATCTTTACATCGTTACCATCTACCGGGTTGGCAAAGCGAAGCTGCTGAAACTGAAGTACGGCGACGCCATAAAATGAGAAAGAATTAGCCACAGATTAACGCAGATACACGCAGATAAGATGACTAATCAGTTAAGACTGCAGCTGTTCTTCAGGTAGTTATCCCAGGGTTTTCTGATCCGCGTTTATCTGTGCTGATCTGTGGCGAATTCTGTATTGAGTGACTGTAGGTTCTTTAACATGAAATCTTTCCCTTAAGGACGCTATGAAGAAAAAAACTCCACCTATTAAACGCGAAAAGGTTTCCGAGGACATCGATCGTCGCGCATTCGTCGCGCTTCTTCCCGCTCTGGGCGCTGCCGGAGTTGCGGTTGCAAATCTTCCGCTGAACGCAGTGGCGCAAATGCCCTCGCCGTCCCCTTTGCCGTCCCCATCGCCCACGGCAATGCCGTCGCCTTCGCCAACGCCTTTGCGCGTCACGAAAGAGATGTTGCGGAATACCGAGAAGCTGATTGGCATCGAATTAACCGAGGCCCAGGAAGCGATGGCGCTCAACAACGTCAACACCAACCTGGAAAGATACGAAACGCTGCGGAAGATTGATATTCCCCTCGACACTGAGCCCGCCACTGCATTTCATCCCGCACTACCGGGGAAGAAATTCAACCCGCGCGCGATCAAGTTCAAGCTGAGCAAAGTACCGGCGCCGCAGTTCAAGTCAGTCGAAGACCTCGCGTTCGCAACCGTGCCACAGCTTGCTGAATTGATTCGCACGAAGAAGCTTTCGCCCGTTGAGCTGACGAAAATGTACCTGGCGCGGCTGAAACGATATGGCCCAAAGCTGAACTGCATCGTTACGCTTACCGAAGACCTGGCACTGGCCCAGGCGACGGCCGCGGAACAGGAAATCAAACGCGGCAAGTATCGCGGGCCGCTGCACGGAATTCCCTGGGGCGCTAAAGATCTCTTTGCCACGAAAGGCATCCCCACGACATGGGGCGCTGAGCCTTATCGCAACCAGATGATCGACTACGACGCTACAGTCATCGAGCGTCTGCGAGCGACCGGCGCAGTGTTGGTGGCGAAACTTTCAATGGGCGCATTGGCCCAGGGACCAAAATGGTTTGGCGGCGTGACGCGCAATCCCTGGCAGCCTGATGATACCCAGGCCGGCTCAAGCGGTTCGTCTGCCGGCCCGGCATCAGCAACCGCTGCAGGCCTGGTTGGCTTTTCCATTGGCACGGAAACGTTGGGCTCGATCGTTTCACCTTCATCGCGCTGCGGCGTGGTCGGGCTCCGGCCCACATACGGTCGCGTTAGCCGTTACGGCGCCATGGGCCTCAGTTGGACCATGGACAAGATTGGACCCATCTGTCGCGGTGTCGAAGACTGCGCCGCGGCGTTGGACGCTATCTACGGTCCGGACGATCGGGATATCACCGTCGGCAACGCGCCGTTCAATTGGTTGCCGGACACCCCGCTGGACAAGCTGCGCATCGGTTATTTGAAGACTGAATTTGACGGCGCCGGTTTTCAGCCGGCAAACGATCAGCAGCGACAGCTAATGGAACAGCGACGCGCCATGTACAAAGAAGCTTTGGAGGCTCTGAAAAAGGCCGGGGCAAATCTTCAAGCGATCGAGTTGCCAAAGTTTTCCACTGGCAGTTTGCGCATCATTCTGGTGGCCGAGGCGGCGACTGCCTTTGATGATCTGACGCGCAGTGGCGGAGTCAATCAATTGTCCGGACAGGATCCAGGCGATTGGCCCAACACGTTTCGTTCTTCCCGCTTCATTCCCGCGGTGGAGTACCTGCGGGCCCAGCGCGCGCGCACCTTGCTGATGCGCGAAATGGACAAGCTGATGTCCAACTGGGATGTCTTCGTGTCGCCGGCGCCGGGCAGTACCAGCCTGCTGGTAACGAATCTAACCGGCCATCCGGCGGTCTGTATGCCTTGCGGCTTCATCAACAAACTACCGCAAGCGATCATGTTTACGGGAAGGCTTTACGACGAAGGAGCGCCACTGCGGGTCGCCCTCGCTTTCGAGCGTGCAACCCAGTGGCACACGATGCACCCGAAAGTGGATTGGGCCTAGGACGGTCGGGGGATTGTTGGGGGTTTTGCGAGTTTGTTCACCGGTCACTGCTAACAGCTTCCAGCAACTGCGCCAGATCGAGTACGAGGGCCACAGTCCCATCGCGCAGTTCAGTGGCTCCCGCTACGCCTCGCCAGCGGGCGGCATGTCGACCGAGACTGCGCACCAGAGCCTGGTGCTCGCCTTCAATACTATTCACTGCTAAAGACAGGTGCTCGTTGGTTGCGCGGGTCTTCCTCCTGGCTGGTGGGGCAAATTCGCCGGGTGAAGGAAGACGAATAACCAGAAAACTCATTGGCCCCGGTTCACTCGTATCAATTGCACCATTCTCGTGACCCAGCAATTCAGGCAAACTCACTAGCGGCACATCTTTCTCGCGCCACTTCATCTTTTCAGCCGTTATCATGCTATCAGTCTCCAGCACGCCGGTATCTACCACATGCCGGGCATCGATGCAGTACTTATTCATTCCCGCGCGCACCAGGATCGAAGTGACCAGCGCAAGTGTGGCCGGTAAGATCATCAGGAACGTACTTCCCTGGCCCGGCTCAGTGCGCACGTGCACCTCCCCGCCTACTTCTTCCATTGCCCGATCAACTATTTCCAGCCCAATACCTCGACCCGAAGTATGCGAAACCGCAGTGGTGGTGGAAAAGCCCGGCCGGAAAATTAAACGCAGGCATTGCTCCATTGTTACCCCCGAGGGATCTGCGATTATCTCGCGCTCTGCGGCTGCTCGAGCAACTTCCGCGGAGTCCACGCCCCGGCCGTCATCTTCGACGTAAAGTTCAATGCGGTTACTCTCGGCCATTGCGGACAAACGCACACGCCCGCGACTGTTTTTTCCCGCCGCCTGGCGTTGATCCGGCAGCTCGATGCCGTGAT
The DNA here is from genome assembly GCA_036506395.1 of Pyrinomonadaceae bacterium. Classification (GTDB taxonomy): domain Bacteria; phylum Acidobacteriota; class Blastocatellia; order Pyrinomonadales; family Pyrinomonadaceae; genus DASXRU01. Next base: position 8,313 of record DASXRU010000246.1, read on the forward strand.
CGACGGCGTTGCGCACCAGATGCATCAGGGGATCGGCGATCGCATCCGCGAGTGACTTGTCGATGGAAACCTCGCCACCGAGTATCTCGAAGGTCGCCAATTTGCCGGCTGCCCGGGCGGCGACCCGGCCCGCACGCGCGGCGCGTTCGAAGGTTTGGGCCAAGGGCACCATGCGCAATTTAATCAGGCGATCTTCCAGTTCGATAAATTGCTGCTGAATGTGCGCCAGACCGGATCCAGCTTCCTTCACGGTTGCGCCACTTCCGGGTTTAGCGGCAGCCAACTCGAGCGCGTTCGTTGTATCCCTGAACAGCTCGTTCGCCCTGGCAATTAGATCGTCCAGCTCGGCGAGGTTTACGCGTACGTTTCCGGCGGGTGACGGGGCCCTTTCCGTGGCGTCGGCAATCCGCGGCAAATCTGTGGCAGATTGCTCCGCTAAACTGATCGCTTCGTCGCTACGCTCAAAGGGCAGTTCAGCAATCGTCACGTCGTCCGGCGAACCCATCTGTGCGAGGATTCCTTTGGCGTTCAGGGTGGTCGCATACAGCACCCGAAAGTTAATCTTTCCCTGACTGGCGCTTTGCGTTGCGGGAATAGTCGCCAGAATTTCACCTCCGGCAGCTAACTGCTCGCTCAGGTCTCGAAATTCTTCGTCGAATGTGGGGATGGGAAAATCCGCAGAGACAATAAAGACGCGCGCGCCTTCTTCCACTGCCTCGCGCAGATGATGCTCGTCGTACACGCTGAGCGAGCGGGCCATGTCCGCGGGAAGAAGGGCTCGGGAATAGACTATTGGCAGCGACGCTTCCGGCCCGCCGAAATCCGCTATTTTTCGCAAGCGATCGAGCAATGCGTCCGATGCCGATGCCGCCTCTCCATCGTCGGGAGCGTGAAGCATTTCTGAGATTGCGTGCGCGGCATCTTCAAATGTGTCGAGCATAGCATCATCAATCCCAATCCGCCCCAGCCGTACTCCATCGAGAACACTTTCAAACTCGTGCGCGAGACGACTTATCGATTCCTTCTCAGCAGCGCCGGCCGAGCCTTTTAAGGTGTGCACCTGGCGAAATATTTGTCCCGTCAACTGGCGGCGAATGCGCCCGACCGACTGGCGCGCGCGCAATTGCTGTAGAGCGCGAAAAAGATTCTCGACCAGCTCTTCGGCATCGGTGACAAACTGGTGCTGCAAGTCGTTCATTTGGGAATTGGGCCCAAACGCGGTTTACGGTTCGGCCATCGGCTCCGCGCTATCGTCGTCATCATCTTCCATCTCTTCGGCGCTGGTGACAGTTTGTGGTTGCGGAAACTCTTCATCGAGATCGCGCTTGATGGCATCAAGGATGCCGTTAATGAATTGGGTTGCTTCGTAGGTGGAAAAGCGGCGGGCAATTTCCAGGGCCTCGTTGATAGTAACGGTGCGAGGAGTTGGTTCGTACAGGAATTCGTAAACAGCCAGTCGCAGCACATTGCGATCGACGATGGCCATGCGCGGGATCCGCCAGTGCTCGGCGCGCGAACGAATGCGTTCGTCCAGTTGGGCCAGGTTCGCCAGGGTACCGGTGGCCAAACGGGTGGCAAACTCGCGGGCCGAGTCTTCCATCTCGTTATCGCAAAGTTCAGCCCAGTAGGTGCGCACAAGTTCATCCGCACGCGCCTCCGAAACGTCAGCCGCAAAGAGCATTTGCAAGGCGCATTCACGCGCCTTACGCCGCGAACCCATATATCAAATCTAGGATGAAGGTATCAGGATGAAGGATGAAGCTGCTGAGCAAACATCCCGCTTTTCATCCTTCATCCTTCATCCGTCATCCTTTGCCAAAACCTTCCCGGTAAAGATTTGCCAACTCGACGGCTGCGGTAGCAGCCTCGAAGCCTTTGTTTCCCAACTTTACTCCCGCCCGATCGATTGCCTGCTCCAGTGTGTCAGCGGTGACGATGCCGAACAATACCGGCACGCCCGTTTCCATTCCCGCCTGGGCAATGCCGCGCGCGACTTCGCTGGCGATGTATTCAAAATGCGGAGTCTGGCCGCGGATAATAGTGCCCAGGCAGATGACCGCATCGAACTTGCCTGTCCGGGCAACTTTCATTGCCGCCAGCGGAACCTCGAAAGAGCCCGGCACACGATAAACTGCTACTGATTTTTCCGCCACGCCCAGGCGTTCCAACGCATCGAGCGCGCCTTCAACCAGCCGCGAGGTCAGAAAATCATTCCAGCGACTGGCGACTATGGCAAAGCGAAAGCCTTTGCCGTTCAACGCGCCTTGATGAGTTTTGGGCTGCACAGAGACTGTGGACTACTGAAATCTGAAGTAAAGTTAGACCATCCGCAGTATAGGTGAACGCAATGAGCCGAGACAAGCAAACAGGCTGTGGCGGGGTGAGGCAGTTTCGAACCTGGAGGCCCGGTTTTACTGGGAGCGCGGGCGCCCTCGCCCGCATTGCGCAGCAGGTGTGAACTTTTCCAAAATAGAAGGCGCGTCTTCTCATTCTTCGCGCTTCGCGCTCATTGCGGGCGAGGGCGCCCGCGCTCCCAGTAATACGCGAAGCTTGCGACCTAGACTACATCAGTACGTGATGATTGTTTGCAAGCCTATCTGCCCTTGAACACTGCTGCGCGCTTTTCCAGGAAAGCGCTGGTGCCTTCGCGAACGTCCTGGGTGGCGAAGAGCGCCCCAAAAAGCTCCCGCTCAAGCGCCAGGCCTTCTTTGAGATTCAACTCGCTGCCGCCAATAACAGCTTTCAGACAAGCGCGAATTGCCAGCGGCGCAACCTTGGCAATCTCGCGCGCCAGGAGTTCAGCTTCATTCATTAACTGGGCGGGCTCAACCACATGATTTACCAATCCGTAACGTTCCGCCTCTTCAGCGGAAATTGTCCCGCCGGTTAACATCATTTCCAAGGCGCGGGCTTCGCCGATGACTCGCATCAATCTTTGCGTGCCGCCGTACCCGGGAATTATTCCCAGTTTCAATTCGGGCAGACTGAAGCGCGCATTCTTCGAGGCGATGCGCAGGTGACAGCCGAGCGCCAGCTCAGTTCCGCCGCCGGCGGCAATGCCGTTGATGGCAGCGATTATCGGAACCGGGAAATGCTCGAGCTGATCGCCCAGCCGCTGTCCCTGTTCCGCGAAGTCTTTGGCGCCCTGCTCATCGAGCTGCGCCATATCGGCAATGTCCGTGCCCGCGCAAAATGCTCGCTCGCCTGCTCCGGTGATGATCACAGCGCGCAAGCTGTCGTCACTCGCCAACTCATTCAGCATGCGCTTCAGCTCCTCTTTCATATACATTGACAGCGCATTTAGTTTTTCAGGTCGAGCGAAGCGGATCCGCGCGATTGAATCGCGCACCTCAAGATCGATTGTCCCCAGGTTCTGACTGTTTTCGGCCATTGAGGTATGATATTGGACCATTCACTTTAGTCAAAGGCTTCGCGTATCACTGGGAGCGCGGGCGCCCTCGCCCGCAGTGAGCGCGAAGCGCGAAGAAGGAAGACACGTACTTCTAACCCTGGAAAAGTTCTCGCTTGTGGCGCAATGCGGGCGAGGGCGCCCGCGCTCCCAGTAAAACGGGGCCGCCAAGTTCCGAAACCGCATCAATACGGAGGCGGAGAATAGAAATCTTAGGAGACACATCTTGCATAAGAACAGCTATTGCCCTGCGATCTCAATAACAACATTCGCCCCGGCGCTGATTGCCGTCGTTTTGTTTTCGGTCCTCTTCTGTTCGCGACAACATGAAGCTGCGGCACGCATGGCTGTGGCCCCACAGCGGAACCAACCGGCTGTCATCTTTGCCGTCTCAGGAGACGCGGGGGAGTTCAACATGGATGCGGTAGTCATGGTTGACGGAAAGCAACTGCACCAGCCCTTTGCCGATGATCAGAAAGATCGGCAGAAGAAGTTCGCTGACGAGTACTTCAAGACCGGGCGGCAGTACCGTTTGACGTTTGGCGGCGGTAGCGCCGGGACTGTCACCGTGAAAAAGTGGAGCGAAGGCTGCAACAGCGTGCACGCGGAAGTATCGACTTCGACCTCGGCGCACCTCGGCGGCCAGGTAAAAGCGTTGGCTACCAGTTCGAACTCGATGGGTAAACAAGCCAGCGCCCGGCGCGCGCCTACTGACAGCGAACGCGCCGCCACCCTGGATCTCGTGAAAAGAATCTATACGCAGCACGGTACGACGGCGTCACTTTATCGTTCGATGAAAGTAACGAACTTGACTGCAACCGATCTGGACGGTGATGGAAAGTACGAGATAATC
>DASXRU010000247.1:0-14696 GCA_036506395.1 Pyrinomonadaceae bacterium
TTTCTGGAGGGACAAACCTCTGGCGACGCATCTGAACCTGGCAGACGCGATGAACCTGGCGCGACTGGCCAGGCCGCGCAGAGTCGTGTTAACGCATCTCTATCCCGTATGGGACGGCATCGACATTGAGGCGGAAGCGAAGAAGCTCTGGGACGGCGATGTGGTTGCCGCCAGTGACGGACTGAGGCTGGATATCCGGGGCAGGTGAAATCATGAAGCAAAGAACAAGCGGAAACGGCCAACCTCAGTCAACGCTTTTGCTTTTTCTCATCACTCTTATCATGGCTTATTCTTTCCTGGCTGACCTTTCATTCGCGCAAAAACAGACTCCAAAGCCTGGCTCTGATCTGCTTAAGACCGGCAACCCGTCCAGGTCGTCTACGTCAAAAGCAACACCCGCCGAAATCAAAATCGTCTCATATAACATTCGCTGGCGCAGCGGTCATGAGTTGCGCGAGATATCCAAAGCTCTGACAGGCGACACGTTGATCGGAGGCGCCGCAATCATCGGTTTGCAGGAAGTCGATCGCAACAAGAAGCGCACCGGCTATACGAACACCGCGCGCGCCCTGGCTGAAGATTTGGGAATGTATTACGCCTGGGCCGCGCCGCCTGCGGCCAAAAGCGATAAAGAGGAAGAGACCGGCGTCGCAATTCTTAGCAGATATCCGTTAACCAACATCGAACGCCTGGTGCTGCCGCACGAAGGCCCGGGAGGCCGAAGACGTGCGGCATTGGGCGCGACGGTGAAAATCGGTGAAGCAAATATCCGGGTTTATTCAGTTCATGCTGAGACTCGCATACCCGTACCCGGCAAGTTGGACCAAATGCGCGCGGTGCTTGATGATCTGACGCACTATCCGAAGACGATGCCGGCCATCGTTCTAGGCGATTTCAATACCTGGGAAGTGAATGCTGCCGACGAAACGACGAAGCTATTCCAGGATGCCGGCTTCACTACACCGTTTGATAAGGAACCAACGTTCTTAACGAAGATGCTAATCAGTATTGAATTGAAGCTTGATTGGATCTGGCTGCGCGGCTTGGAGCCAGTGAACCACGGCATCGATCGAAAGATCGAGGTTTCGGATCACTGGCCGCTATGGACTGTGGTGGGAATAAAAGCCGTCGGAAAATCCGACCTTCGCTAACGCGCGGTGGTTAACGCACACCCCACTCCCAAATCCCGTACTGAACCTTCTTCTCCACCCGGTGGCCGGCCTGCTTTAGCGATAGCATGATCTGTCCACGATGGTGTGACTCGTGCGAAATCAGGTAGCCGAGGAAAGCTGACACGTGCGGCTTGAAGCCTTTCACTTTCCCACCTGCTGCGACACTCTGGCTTAGCAGCGCATCAATGGCCCGGCCTGAAGCACTGAGGGACTTCTGCAACAGCTTCTTATCTTTTGCCTGGTGATTCTCGATCTTCGTCAAACCTTTCAACAGATCCGGCGCCGCCGCTTTCAACCACATCAAGCGCACGTTGTGAATATGCGCAAACTGCTCCCCCACACTGCGGCCTTTCGAAGCCGAGTAGGTGATGAGCGCTGCCGGCTCTATTGAATCCAGCAGGTAGAGATTGATTCGATCATGAATGTTCCAGGTTTCGAGGAATGGATCTTCGGGCAAGGGTTGCTACCTCCTTGTAGTGATTTGGTGGATTACGTTGTTCAGAAGCGGGCTACCGCCCGCTTAGTCGGGCATTAGCCCGACTCTAAACAAATCCGGGCTGTTGCGGGCGAGTTACTGAATCTTCACAGTTACGTTGTTTGCGGTTAGGGCGTTTCCGGTGGCGCGCTGCAGTTCGGCAATCGCTTTATTCAAATCCGTTTGGGCCCGTAGCTCATTCGCGCGCGCCGTCGCCAGCGCAGTCTGGCGTTCCAGCACCAGGAAGACTGTCGATTGTCCCGTGTCAAACTTGCGCTGCTCGCTGGCATATTGCTTCTCCGCGGCGTCGCGTCCGGTCGCCGCCGCGCGCAGACGCGCTTCCGCAGTCCGCAACACCTGCAAAGCATTGCGCACATCCACCTGAATCAATTGCTCCAACTGCTCGCGCTGAGTCGCAATCCGCTTTCCCTCTACCAGCGAACGACCGAGATTAGCTTCAGCGGTGCGGTTACGCAAAGGCAGACTCATCGAGAGCCCTACGCGGAAATTGTTGAATTGATCCGAGAACAGATTTCGCAGTGATTGCGGATAGCCACCGATTAAGTTGGGTGGCAAAGTGCTGGCCGGCACCGCGGGCAGCGGTTGCAACCCCGCCAGTACAGACAACTGGTTGACGCGATTACGTACTTCATCGCTGGAGCGGGAGAACGGATTTGTGGTCGAGACCAGAGTGCCGGCAGTGCCCACGACACCGTAGCTGCCAACGAAATCGACTTGAGGTTTAGTCTGGTCGCGATAAAGCCGCTGGTCCAGTTGATTCATCTCGCGCACCAGATCGGACTGCCTGAGCTCAGTACGGTTTTCCATCGCCGCTGTCATGGCCTGCGGCAGAGAAACGTCCGGCACTACCAGGTCCACGGCATCAACCGGAACAATAGAAGCGTTCCACAAACTCGCCTGGCGGTTCTCAGCAATCAAATTCTTCAGATTGTTCTCGGCGCGGGAAACATCTTCGAGGGCGGTGAATTCCGCCTGCTCGAAATTCGCCACCTGCGTTTCGACGGCGACGATATCAATCGGCGCCAACGTCCCTTCCGCCACCAGCCGCTTATTGTGCTCGAGCTGCGCCCGGGCGTCGCTAACGGCCTCGCGTTGCACCTGCAAATTGCGCAGGGAGAACACCAGGTCCCAGTAGGCCCGCTGCACGCTCGTGATTGTCTCAATAGCCCGCTGACGAAACTGCGCGTCGGTCATGGAAAGATTTTTCTTTGCAACTTCGATCTGCCGCCGCGGTAAATCGAAATGCAGTCCGCGCCAAAGCGGCTGCGTGTAATTGAAAGTGAGCGCCGTCGGGTACTGCGGATTGAGCGCGGAAAACTGACTGTTGCTGGTCTGGCGAATGGAGGAGAATTCTACCCGATAGTTGCCGCCGGCCTTCGGCGCCAGTCCCTCCAGACGCGCCGTGCCGGTGAAATCAGTTGTCTCCACCGCGCTGGTGGCGCCGCTGAGGAAGCTGGCGGCCGGCGTCTTGATGCGTTCGAAGTAGGTCTGCGAACCGAACTTCGGATCATACGCGCCGCGCGCCCCCAGCAAATCGAACTCGGCGACGTGCACGTTATCGCGCGCGACTTCGATGTCCTTGTTATTCGCGAGCGCCATCTCCAGCGCTTCACGTATCGTCAGCGGGCGTTGCTGGCTGGAATCGACCCCGATGCGTGCCAGATCAGGCAAAGGCTTGTTCGCGCTGGCGCGAAAATCCTGCGCGATCGGAGGGAGTTGCACTTCCTGCGGAGCTGAAGGTGTCGGAGATGAAGATGGACTTGGCTCTTGAGCCGGTGCGGCTACGAAACTGATTAGGAGGAAAGCCGCCGCCAACGTTCCGCTGATCATCCCGCTCGCGGCTCTGCCGCCGCACAGTGCGGAAAGCCTCCAGCTTTCCGTCACATCCCACTTTGGATATTGGGAGGCTATGCCTCCATGGCGAGGCGCAGCCTCGCCAACATTTCGAATAGTGCCCGCCGGAAAGGCGGAGCCTTTCCGCACTGTGCGGCGGCGAAGCGGCAAAAGGAAACTTTGTGACACGAGCTTGATATTCAGGAATTCCATTTTCGATTTCGACTCATTGCCCTACTGCCTCGATACCAATCCCAACAACGACGAGGTCGCCGTCGCTGCTTTGCGCCTGGCCCAACCAAACGCGCCTGTGAATCCACCCCCGATGCGGCCCCAGACATGGCTCCTGGCCAGGTCATCAAAGAGCGAGTAGAACACCGGCACCGCCAGCAGCGTCAGCAGCAAACAAAGTGACTGGCCGCCCACCACCAGCACTCCGATCGAACGATTGGTGCCGGATCCCGGTCCACTCGAGATAACCAGCGGCATCATGCCGGCCACCAGCGCAATGGTCGTCATCAGGATGGGACGAAGCCGATCGCGGTTGGCGCGAATAATTGCCTCGAGCCGCTCCATTCCATGCGCCCGCAAACCATTCGTGTGATCGATTTGCAGAATCGCGTTCTTCTTCACCACGCCGAATAACAGGAGCAAGCCGAGTCCCGAAAAAATGTTCACCGTCTGCCCGGTCACCAGCAGCGACACGATGCCGAACGGGATAGCCAGCGGCAACGTCAGCAAAATCGTCACCGGATGGATGAACGATTCAAACTGCGCCGCCAACACCATGTACATGAAGACGAACGAAAGCACGAAAGCGAGCATGAAGTAATAGCCCGCGCGTCCCAGCTCTTTCGAACGGCCGGCCAGACCGCTCTTGTAGGTCGAGTCCATGTGCTCGTCTTTGGCGAACTGGTTCATCTTGCCGATCACTGCGGCCTGCGAACCGCCGGTCCTTACGTTCGCCAGCAAAGTCACCTGACGCTCTCGATTGAGCCGGTCGATGGCCGACGGCCCGGTGCCTTCTTCGAGACGAACGAGATTGTCGAGACTGACCCAACCGACCTTTGACGAAGAGACAATCATTTGTTTCAAGGCGTCGACGCTGGCCCGGAACTCGCCGATAGCACGCACGCGCACGTTGTACTGGTCGGTGCCGGCGTTGAAAGTAGAAACCTTTTGCCCGGCCACCAGCGTGTTCAGCGACTGGGCGATGTCTCCGATACGCACGCCCAGGTCGCCGGCGCGGGCGCGATCAATCACGACGCGAACTTCGGGTTTGCCGACCACCAGAGTGGAGTCGGCGTCCACGACGTCGGGAATCGACTTCATTTTGGCCAGCAGATCTTCCGAATACTTTGTCAGCTTTTGCAGGTCGGGCCCGCCGATGACGAACTGAATGTCCGCATTGCGAAAGCCGCCGCCCGAGATTGCCGCTACCTGCTGAACGCTGGTGCGCAATTGTTCCGGGTATTGCTTCAGGTACTTGCTGAGAACTTCCGTGCGGGCGCGGGTCATCAGCTGCTGTTGACTGGCACTGCGTTCCCCTATGTCAGCGAGCTTGACGTAAATCGAAGCCACATTTACGAGCTGTTGCTGGCCGCTGCCGATAGTTACCAGCGTGTCTGTAACTCCAGGGAGCTGGCGCACGTCGGCGGCAATATGCTCTGTCAAAGCCGAGGTCGCGGGAAGCGTGTAGCCCTCGGGGGCGCGCACCGTGATTTCAAACTGCGACTGATCGTCCACCGGCAAAAAGTTTTTACCGACGAACATAAACAACGGCACGATGCTGATAATCACCAGGGCGCACGCCAGCACCACCACCCACCGGTGGGCCATCGACCATCGCAACATCGCCGCGTAAGTACGATCAATGGGGCGGTAAAACCATGACTGTTTCGAGCCGTGGTCCGACGGTTCGGTGTGGCGTTCAAGGGCGCCTTCCCTCGCATCGTCACTGCGCTTGATAAGGCGTGCGGCCAGCATTGGTGTCAGCGTGAACGACACCAGCAAAGACACGGCAATCGCAAATGAAGCCGTCAGACCAAACGAAGACATGAAGCGGCCCACGATGCCGCCCATGAATCCTACCGGGAGGAACACGGCCAGCAGTGAAAGCGTTGTCGCGGTAACGGCCAGGCCAATCTCGCGCGTGCCTTCGATGGCCGCCTGGAATGACGGCACGCCTTTCTCCTCGATAAAGCGAAAAATGTTTTCCAGAACCACAATCGCGTCGTCGATCACGATTCCTACCATCAACGTCAGCGCCAGCATCGTGATCTGGTTAAGCGTAAAACCCATCGCCGCCATCAAGCCAAAGGTAGCAACGATCGAAGTCGGAATCGCCAGCGCGGCGATGAGCGTCGAGCGAAAACTCCAGAGAAAGATGAATACAACGATCGCCGCCAGAATGCTGCCTTCAACCAGGTGCTTCTGAATGGCGTGCAGCGAAGCCTTAATGAAGATGGATTGATCGCCGACGACTTCGGCCTTAACTCCGGGTGGCAGGGTGGGTGCAATTTCCGCCAGGCGCTCCTTAACCGCGTCGGCCACGGCCACTGTGTTCTGTCCGGACTGCTTGGACACAGTCAGCGTCACCGCCGGCTGGCCGTTCAAACGCGCTTCCGTACGTTGCTCTTCACCGCCGTCCTCAACGTATCCAATGTCGCTCAACTTTACTGAGTAAGATCCGCGGTTACCGACCACCAGATCGTTGAAGCTAGCCGGATCGACGATGCGGCCCATGGTGCGCACTGTCAGTTCGCGTGCGCCTTCATCAACTCGGCCGCCGGGAACTTCCATATTCTGCAAGCGCACCGCATTCGCCACGTCAGCTGCGGTCACGTTGAAGGCGCGCATTTTGTCCGGATCGATCCAAACCTCGATTTCGCGCGTCCGGCCGCCAATGATTTCCACCTGGCCCACGCCGCTGATGGATTCAATACGCTGTTTGATCTGTTTGTCGGCAATGTCTGTGACCTCGCGCAACGAGCGCGGCGCGGAGACCGCAATGCGCAGCACGGGCGCGGCGTCGGTATCCAGTTTTTGGACTATTGGCTGCTCGGCAGTTACCGGCAGGTCGTTGACGATCAGATCAACCTTATTGCGAACCTCCTGGGCTGCGATATCCGCATTTTTCTCCAGCAGGAACGTGATGAAGACTTGCGACACGCCTTCGACCGAGGTCGAGCGCAGCTCGTCGATGCCGCTGATGGTATTAACCGCGCCTTCGACCTTATCGGTGATTTCAGTTTCGATTTCCTGCGGCGACGCGCCGGGATTGACGACACTGACCGTGATGGTGGGCAGATCGATCTTGGGGAACAGATCGACACCGAGGGAGTTGAAGGAGAAGATGCCGACGACCGTCAAGCTCAAAATGAGCATGGTCGCGAACACCGGCCGCCGCACACAAATTTCAGCTAATTTCTGCATGATTGGTTAGTGGTCAGTAGTCAGTTGTTAGTTGTGACTACTGACAACTGACTACTGACTACTGACGGATCACCATTCCATCATTCAACTGATCCACGTTGCTGGTAGCCACCAGTTCGTCGGCGGCGACTCCAGTTTTTACTTCCACAAGGTCACCTTCAGTTTGGCCCAGTTGCACCAGACGCTGTTCCGCATGTCCGTTCTTGATCACAAAGACGCGGTTGGCGTCAGCTTCTCTCCGCACAGCCCGAAGCGGAACCAGCACTGCCGGTGTGGATTGCGGTTGCATGATCTTCACAGTCGCAAATTGACCCGGCTTCAACAGCCCATCTCCGTTGTCCACCTCCGCTTCGACCGTTAATGTCCGCGATGTTGCGGAAACATTCGGCGAGATGCGCGCTATGCGTCCGGCAAAGGCGCGATCGGTGTAGGCGCTTACCGTGACCGAAACACTTTCCCCAACCCGTACACTGCTAATCGCCTGCTCCGGAATATCTATGCGCACGCGCAAAGGATTTATGCTGACAACTGTGGCCACCTTCGTAGTCGGGGAAACGTATTCGCCCAGATCGACCGGACGATCCGAGACATAGCCGCTGATTGGTGAATAGACCAGCGCATAAGAAAGGCTTCTTTGCGCCAGCCCCACCTGGGCCTGGGCGTTCGCAACGTTCGTGCGCGCTACCTGGACGGCGGCGTAGTTCTGTCGCGCCTGGGCCAGGGCCACTTCATATTGTTCGCGCAACCCGTCGCGCTGAGCCTTCAGTTGGTCGTATGACGAGCGGGATACGTCACCTGATTCCAGGAGTTGTTCCGCGCGGCGTAACTGTGTTTCCGCCAGCTCAAGAGCTACCCGGGCTGCGGACACTTCGGCCACACGAGTCGGATCGAAACTCTGTCCCGGCTTTAAGCCAATCTTTGCTTCCGCCTGTCGCACCGCCGCCTGGGCCTGGGCCAACTGCGCTTGCGCTTGTTCGAGACGTAAGCGCGAATCAATCGGATCGAGCCGAACAATCATCTGGCCGCGTCTGACGAAGCTGCCCAGATCGACGCCGATTGCCACCACTTTGCCCGCTATCGAAGGCGCGACATCCGTCTGTTCGTTGGGAGCAAGGCTGCCCGTTGCTTCGAAGAAGCGCGGCAACTGGCGCAGAATCGCCGGCGCGGTGCTGACTTCGACAACCGCCGGCGATGGTGATGCGCCGGCCGGATCGGTTTTCTTCGCCCCGGTCGAACCACCGCATTCGAGCTGAGCAAGTCCGGCCAGCGCCAGCACCAGACTGAGCGCGTAGAATTTGTAACCGCTGGGAGAGATCATCTTAGTTGTTTCTTCTTGGTCTTTCCGGATCCGTTCCGCGCGATAGCCGGCCTGCGCCTGCTATTTCGCGTTCGAGTTGCGCCGCCATCAGCGGTAATTCCGTGCAGCAGAATATTTGTAAACTCGCTGGCCGCGCGCTCATTAGTGATGTCCAGAATCCGCCGGGTCTTGTCCCACAGAGTGTTGTTAAGCGAGTGATGAATAATCATGCCGACAAAAGAGCGCACCACGATCGCCGTATCAATATCGCGAAAGGCGCCGTCATGCTGGCGCTGACGAATGTAGCCGCCCAGAAAGTCGTACATCTCCCGCACGGTTGTTTCCCAGAACATGTCCGCCAACTGGTGTTCCTCTAACGCCGAATGCGTCAGCAATCTAAGGAACTCAGTATCGTTCTGATGGTGGCTCATTAGTCCGTTGGCGAGTCCTTCGAAGACGGCGCGGTCGTCCTTTTGCTTGATCGCATCCGCCACCAGCTCCCGCGGATCCTTCAAGCCGCCGCCGCACACTTTGTAATCGAGAATGGCGGTATAGAGATCTTCCTTGGTGGCGAAGTGACGAAAGACCATTGCTTCAGAGACGCCTGCGGCTTTGGCAATTTCTTTGGTGGTGGTGCCGCGAAAGCCGCGGTGCGAAAACAGCCGCATCGCCACCCGCAGAATCTGCAAGCGCCGCTCTTCCCCGGCCATCCGGCCGCCGTGGGGAATTGACATATCAACCGTCGCAGTACTGATTTGCTTCCTCAACCTTTTTGAGTCCCTCGCCGCATTAATTGAAGTAAGTGCTTACTTACCACCTTTCCGGAAATGTTGTCAAGGGGCATACGCCGTCGGAGTGCTTAGGCCAGGAGGCGTGGTCTAATACGTACATGCTGCTGGGGCGCTGTAAAGCTGATGCGTAGCTTCTTCGATTATTTTCAGGTTACGAGCTTAGTACTTTTCCTGTTCGTGCTTATGGGTAGGGCACTGTACCTCCGCTTTATTAAGAACATTAATCCCATCGCTATCGGCCGCGGGAAGAGAGGATTTCAGCTCGCCTTTGAGCTATATGCTTTTGTTGGGCTGGCGGTCTGGATTATTGAAATGCTCTTATATTCGCTTCACGTTCGCTTTCACATTTTCCCATCGCCACTGGATATGCAGTTGATTGATTCTACCGCCGCAAGAGTCATGGGCGTGATACTAGTGACCTTCGGTTTCGTTATTCTTGTTTGGGCTTTTATCTCCTTCGGAGTTTCGTGGCGGGTAGGACTCGACGTGAAAACGCCTGGCGAGCTGGTGACAATGGGAATTTTCGCCTTTTCGCGCAATCCTATTTATATTTTCTTGAATTGCTGGTTCGTCGGGACCTTTCTGATAAACGGAACTTTGATCTTTCTGATTTTCGCCCTGCTGGCTGTGGCTCATTTGCATTATCAGATACTTCGGGAAGAGAGGTTTTTGGTAAGACTTTATGGAGAGGCCTATGAGGATTATTGCGCCAGAACAGGGAGGTATTTCACGTTGTGACGTTTGGAAAACGCAATCGCCGGGAAGAACGCGGTGATTAAGATCCAGACATCTCCTTGGGCGGATTTCGATAGACGACTTAATGCTGTTACTTCGAAGTATCTTCTTTACTTTCCTCCTGCCCGGAACAGTCGCGGTGCTCATACCGTACTGGCTCATCTCATCGAGAAGCCACGGCTCGAGCTATCCGCGGCTTCGTTACGTAGGCATACCCTTGATAGTAATCGGCGCGGCGGGATTACTTTGGTGCATTTGGGATTTCTTTTCAGCGGGGCGAGGCACATTAGCGCCAATTGATCCACCCAAACATCTGGTTGTGGGTGGACTGTATCGATATGTGCGGAACCCAATGTACGTGTCAGTGGTGACGATATTACTGGGTGAGGGGATATTCTTTATGTCGGCGCCCGTCCTGATCGAAGCGGTAGTTTTCGTTGTCCTGGCGAATCTGTTTGTGGCGTGTTACGAGGAACCAGTCCTGCGACGGCAGTTTGGCGAATCGTATGACAAATACTCGCAAAAAGTAGGGCGATGGATTCCGCGATATCGATCGAGTGCTCCTTAATCGATCGCCGCTTCGCTGTATCGTTCCCGACCCTTCCCCGCCGCGTTCTCGTACCTTTTTGCAACAAGTTTCCTGCGGCAATTTGCTTGATCTAGCGCTATTACCCTGTTATGCGGGTACCTCAACAAGGCAGTTGAGGTCGGCACAATGTTTGCTCTTTGGTGGATGTCTTGAAGTGTAGCTTTTCATCGAAATCATCAACGAACTTAAACCAGAAGGAGAATTAGTAATGTCACAAAACAGAAACAACCCGGACAATCCATTCGGCTCCGACACCAACGCGCCCCGCACATTTGGCGGAGCAAGCACGGGCGCTACCGATGCCGGCGCCCTACGCGACACTAATACGCCCGCGGGCAGAAGCATGACGCCCTCTACCATCAGCACTGGCGGTGGGGCCGGAGCCGCGACCGCGCCGAGCCTGGCGCAGACAGCGCAGGAATACGGACAAAAGATCGCCGATGCCGCTACGACGGCTAAAGACTTCGTAGTGGACAAGGCAACTGTGGTGGGTGACAAGATCAAGGAACTCAAGGACGTTGACCCGGGCGAAATTGTCGACAGCGCGAAGCAATATACGCGTCAGAATCCGGGCCAGGCGATTCTGATTTCCGCCGCGGCCGGTCTGATACTCGGATTATTGATTCGCAGCACCCGGCGCTAACTAAATCGCTAACCCGATCAGTTCCTGTCCCGGATCGTTTTTCGGTCCAGGAACGTGAGGACAGTTCGAGCTTAACGGAAAGGAGAAACCAGCAATGGCGGATCTTGATAAGGGCACGGGCTCGGCCGTGGCTACGGCTCGGGAGCCGCGGAATGAGCTCGAGCATATTCCCGGATTACTTTCGCGTTTGGGTGACGATGTTACTCAGTTGCTTGACACCAAGCTCAGTCTGCTGAAGGTCGAAGTCAAAGAGGACGTCCAGGCCTACGTGCGCGGCGGAATATTGATTGGTGTCGGTGCAGTGATTGCGGCGATCGGATTCGCGCTGCTTAACGTGGCGGTGGCATTTGGCCTCTCGATCCTTTTCGAGCAAACCACCTTAAGCCAGCCGGCCCGATACGCGCTCGGTTTCGTAGTCACCGGCGCTGCCTACCTCTTAATCGGGGGAATTATTGTGCTGGCAATGAAGAGCCGTCTGGCGAAGCAGGACATGGTGCCCAATCGAACCATCGACGAGCTCAGAAAGGATAAGCAATGGCTGAAGAACGAACTCTAGGACAAGCACGCACGCGCGCAGTTACTGAAGAGGAGCCGTCCAAGGAAGAACTTCAGCGGCGCATGGAGGAAGCGCGCGACTCAATCTCGCATACCGTCACGGAGATCAAAGACACAGTGGTAAACCAATATCAGTCGGTTAAAGACACGATCAGCGAAACGCTGGACTGGCGCGAACAGTTTCGCAAACGCCCCGTGGTATGGAGCGCCGGCGCTCTCGGCGTAGGTTTTTTCGTAGGTTACGGAATTGCCGCAGCCATCAAGGGGGATGACGATCATCAGGAAGAGCATCGCCTGGCGAGTATGAAACGGGTTAATCCCTCCGCGCGATCCATTACGCCATCGGATCGATACTACGCGGCGCAGGGCGCCGATTCTCGTCCGGATGGCCAGAATGCGACGCCGAGTTCTACAGCATCCGCTGAACAAGAGGAACCCTCCGGGCCAGGTTTGTTTGAAAGATTCAAAGAGACGGCGGCCTATGATCGGCTGGAGCGCGAGGTTTCATCACTGGGCGACCGCTTTCTCGACGAGCTTTCAAAGACCGCAGTGGAAGTGGTTCTGCCGATGCTGCTGGTAAAGCTCACGGACCTGATTGGAATAGACCTTTCCAAGAAGGAGCCCAAAGACGATCGCCTGCTGGCCGGAAAACGCGGGACGGAAACTGATCGAGAAGTTTACGGCGCTCGTTCCGGAAGCGCCCGATCGTCAACCGCTAAGCGTACTCCCGACGCGCAACCGGCAAACGCGTAAGCCAGGACTCTTCCTTGTGGGTCGACAGATACGGAGCCGGGAGCGGTAGCGAGCAGGCTTCAGGTTGGAATTTCGAAGGGCGAGCTTCAGATGAAGCTCGCCTTTTCCGCTGCATAAGGTAGGATGCTGCGCGTCGTTCCAAAATCATGAAACCGCTATGCTCGCGAAGCCGGCAATCATAATCAACGACGCGTCCGGAACGGGTGACAAGGAAGCTCTGCGCGATAGTCTGTTGGAGATGTTTTCGTCGCGCGGGCTGGTTCCGGAAATCTCGTTTGTTCGTAGAGGGAGCGAGCTGCGACCCCTGACGGAGCAGAAGCTAAGTGCAGGTCATAGCCCTATCATCGCCGGCGGTGGCGATGGAACTATCAGCACAGTAGCGTCGGTGCTTGCCGATACCGGCACTCCCCTGGGAATTCTGCCGCTGGGCACGCTCAATCATTTCGCGAAGGACTTGAAGATCCCGCTCGACATCGAGGGTGCGGTAGATGTAATTCTCAACGGGTCGAGTGCCGGCGTGGATGTGGGCGAAGTGAACGAGCACGTTTTCATCAACAATTCCAGCCTCGGCCTTTATCCGAGTATCGTGCATCGCCGGCAACATCAACAGCAGCGACTGGGCTGGGGCAAGTGGCCCGCCTTCGTTTGGGCGGCGCTGAGCGTGTGGCGGCGGTATCCTTTTCTCGACATCCGGCTGGTGGCGGATACTAAGGAGCTAAGGCGTCGCACGCCATTTGTTTTCATAGGCAACAACGAGTACGAAATGGAAGGCGTGCGTATCGGCGCGCGCGCTTGTTTGAACGCAGGCAAGTTAAGTTTGCATGTGGCACGCCGCACCGGCCGTTGGGGTCTGGTACGATTCGCGATTCGAGCGCTGCTGGGCACGCTAGCCAATGAAAAGGATCTGGACAGCATGTGCTCCCAAGAGGTCTGGATCGAAACCCGGCACAAACTCCTGCGCGTGGCCACGGATGGCGAAGTAACATTGATGGAGACGCCATTGCATTATCGCATCCGGCCGGAAGCGTTGCGGGTGCTGGTCCCGCGGGGGAAAGGATGAAGGATGAAGGCGGAAGGATGAAGTAAGACCCTCCTATCTGCCGCGTTTCATCCTTCATCCTTTGAAGCGTTATGCGAACCATAATTCATCTCTCGGATCTTCATTTCGGGCGCGTCGATCACACTGTGCGTGACGCGGTAGTCACGACGGTAATATCGCTGAAGCCTGACCTTGTGGTTGTCTCCGGCGACTTGACACAACGTGCGCGCACTGCTCAGTTCAAGGAAGCGCGTCAATTTCTCGATGCGTTGCCGCAACCCCAGATCGTCGTTCCCGGCAATCACGACGTGCCTTTGTACAATGTCTTCTCACGATTCGGACGCCCGCTCGACAAATATCGACGCTACATCACGGATGACATGCAGCCTTTCTACGCCGACGACGAAATTGCCGTCATCGGCATCAACACCGCGCGCTCCTTGACTACCAAGTATGGTCGCATCAACGAGCGACAGATTGCGGGCGTGCGCGAGAAGTTGTGCGCTTACCAGGGTAATGTGACGAAGATTGTCGTAACTCATCATCCTTTCGATTTACCGGACAACCATGATGAGGCGGATCTGCTGGGTCGTTCCAAACTTGCGATGGTAGCGCTGGCCGAATGCGGCGCCGACGTTCTACTCGCGGGACACTTGCATATCGGCCACACCGGTCACACGGCGATGCGGTACAGGATTGCCGGTCACAGCGCTCTGGTAGTCTCCGCCGGCACGGCAACTTCGACTCGCCATCGCGGCGAAGCCAATTCCTTCAATGTTGTCCGCATCAACCATCCGCATATCCAGGTCGAGCGGCTAGTGTGGCAAACGAACGCAAATGCATTCGCGCCCAGTTCCGCGGAGAACTTCAAGTTCAGCTCCGACGGTTGGAAGCCGGTGCCGGATGAAGCGGCGGCTGGATTTGTCTTTGCGGAGGACAGCGATGTGATTACGTCGGCCAAGGCAGACGACGAAACTTAAGGCGTACAAAGGTCAGTCGAGACTACATGTTGACATCCAACCAAGCCAGCTTATAGGCTTTCGCCTCGTCTTCTCCTGACTGATTCTGCCGACTCTACCTCGAAAGGAATGGTACTCATGTTCACCTTCGCAATGCCGGCCCGAAATCTTGCGCTGCTTTGCCAAATAGCGTTGCTGGCAGGATTGTTGGCGATGCCGCGAATGGCGCGCGCGCAGGACAGCTACGAGAAAGAGCGGCAGCAGGCTTTCCAGCTCTTCGAAAAGGGGAAGATGACGCAAGCGCTGCCGGTCCTGCAGAAACTAGCCGCAGCCAGGCCGGACGACGGCGCCGTTTTGCAGCATCTCGGCTTTGCTCAACTGGCATTAGCGGCCACGCTG
>DASXRU010000248.1:0-8499 GCA_036506395.1 Pyrinomonadaceae bacterium
CGGTCTGACCAACGAGAACAGCTATCTCTTTCTGAGCGGCGAAGGCTACGACCTCCAATGGAAGCCGGGAGTGATGCCGGGGCCTGGAGTGCCATTCGAGCGGTTCAACTTCAAAAGGGGCGCGCTGATGACGAACGGCCAGGCGGGCCATCAGCATTTCAACCCCAGCAATGAACCCGCGCGATACCTCGTCCTGCGCTATGGCAATGATCGCTTCGGTCTGCGCGAAGGGCAAATGCCGGCGGGCAAGAATCCGGAGCGATGGCGCAGGCCGCAGATCGAGTACAAGGATGAGCAGCCGGAAATCCGGGCTTTGTTCGAGGAGGAGTGCCGAAAGCGCGGCGTGACATCCAGGATGACTTATTCATGACAGAACTGCGCGAGAACTCCGGCAAGCGGCAGTTCAGAGCACGCGGCAGACTTGAGTCAGGCCACGCTGGGTCGGTCGCTTCGCGGGAGATTTTGAACGGCGTCGCGCAAATCGACCAGCATCGGATGCTCGATCAAGTCAAAAGCGGATTTTGCCAGCGGAGATTTCGAAAGCGCGCAAAATCGCCGTCAGTCGAGCAGAGTATCAATCCGTGCTCGATCGCGAGCGATGCAAGATGAACGTCAGGGACGAGGTTCGCCTGAATTCCTGAACTAGCCAAGAGCGAGCCAAGCAATTCACGATGCCGTTCGGTGGGCTCGGGAATCCAGGCAGGTTCGCAGTCAAGCCACTCTTCAACCTGTTTCCAAGCGTCGGTCATGGTCTCGGGCTTTTGAAAGACGCGAGGATTGGTGACAATGCGAAGAAACGCCAGCAAACTGTTCCATGGTAGCCCCACCAGCGAATTTCCGTTGAGTTGTGCATCCAGCCAGGCGCGTGCGCTGCCGTGTTGTTGGAAAGAGCCAACGTGGGCATAGACGAGAAGGTTAGCGTCTATCAGAATCATTTAAAGGATTCGCCCTCGGCGACCGCGAGGACTTCGGCAACATTGTCTACGTTCGCTGCCCGGCACGAGCCGAGGTCGACTGAACGGGTGCGGTACTCGCTGCGCTTTTTGGCCGGCGCCATCATGCACTTTATGCCCTCTCGAAGCGCTTCATTGACCAGCGCTTTGAACTTTACCCCGCGCCGTTTTTCCAAGCGCTTGAGTGACATAGCGACATCGTCTTCCAGAGTGATCGTAGTACGCATGCATCAAAGCATAATAGATTTGATGCATTGATGCAAACATGAGCGGCGGCGTATGATGAGTCCATTTGAGCGAAATCCCAGCGGTGTCAAATCTTTACCTTTTACGTTGCAAGAAAACTAACCAACGCCCGCCGCTGGCTACTGAGCACGGCTACATCAGTTCGGTCGTAATGAATTTCCTAGACAGGATCACTTTGTGTGATAAACACACAGGTGATCGTTAAAGCAGCTATCATCGAGTTTGCGCGTGATACTGCGGTGGGCGATCTCCTCGAACTTGATCTCGCCGACCCGCGGGTTGCTGCTTGCCATCAGCGCTGAACGGCTACGAGTCCCAATCGCTGTCGGGCGAAATTCCGGATAAATATTCTTGACAAAGATGTGCGCCATATCTACGTGGAAAGATCAAGGCGACTTTGCGTCGAAGTCCACGCCGGCGTATTTTATCGTCACATTCAAGCAATAGGAGATGCGCGTCATGCAGAGACTACTGAAACAGATTCTCACCGGGCTCGCGATTGTTTTGTGGCTTTGCGAGACGGCCGGCGCACAAACAGATACCGTCCGCGTCGTATATTATCCACCGTGGAACATCAGCAAGCTGCCGATGTATCTCGCGCGCGACATGGGAATCTTCGATCGCAACGGTTTGAAAATCGCATGGACGGATCCCGGCTCCAACGCCAAATCGGTCGCCGCGTTGAAAAAGGGCGAGGCCGACATCGCCGTGGTGAGCTCCAATCAAGCCATTGTCAGCATGGCGACCGGCGGCGGGCCGATGACTTTCGTCGGCAACACGGGCTACAATTATTCCGTTTTTCTCGCCGCGGCTTCGATCAAAAGCGCCGCCGAATTAAAAGGCAAAAAGATCGGCACGTCCCCGCCCGGTGAAACTCCTGACCAGTTGACCCGTGTGGCGTTGCGCAGACTCGGCATTGATCCCGAGAAGGACGTGACCCTGGTGCCGTTCGACGAAGAACGCAACACCGATCGAGTGAACAGTCTCCTCACCGGGCAGGTCTCAGGCATGATGGTCACTGCAAATACGGTTTATGATCTGGAAAAAGCCGGCCAGATCGACCGCTTAAACAAACTCACCGATAACAGGCAATTGAAAATCTTCGCCGGCGGCGGCGCGGACTACGCGGTGGCGACGTCATTTCTAAAAAATCGCCGCGACGACGTGAAGAAATTCATGGCCGGGATCTGCGAAGGTATTGCCGTCGCAAGAAAAGACAAAGCAAAAGCGTTGGCGTTTGTCGCAAAGAGCGGGCGAGATTTGGAGCCGGCCAAGATCGAATATCTCTATAAGCTCTACATCACCGAGGTCATTCCGGCGCGCCCGCATCTAAAAATCGAAGGTATCGAGCTTGGCATCCAGATGGCTGGATTGATGACTCCTTCGGCAGGAGCGCTGAAGGCGCAAGAACTAGTCGACGCGACCCTGGTGCCGGAGCTTGAAAAAGAAGGCCGCTGCAATTTTTAGGACCGGCTCTCGCCGCGCGCCTGCAGATTATTTCATGGACGCAGCTTGGCTGCGCGCACAGTTCTGGTACTTGAGTAGTTCGTCGTCGGTCAGCAGGCAGCGCAAAGACAGTTGTTGTTCCTGCCGCACGCGATTCGTCAGATGTCACGTCCGCAGCGTATGATAAGTTCCAAGGAAGTGGAAGTCGTAGTTACTCAAGGTGAGCTGATCGAGGATTATCCGAACGATCCTCGCGGTCATAGTTGTCTAATGCTGGGCTTCGGTGAGGGCACCCGCGCGGTGCATCTCGTCTGTTCGCCGAAGGACGAGTATTTGGCTATAATCACATCATATCTCCCTGATCCGACTCAATGGTCCGACGATTTCAGACGGAGGCGTTAGGATATGGAATGTATTCATTGCAAAGGGCGGATGAAGCGCGGTACGGCTCCGTTTAGTTTGGATCGTAACGGGTATCACGTCTCGTGGGACGCTATCCCCGCGTGGGTATGCACGCAATGTGGAGAACCGTTTTTTGAAGCGAGGGAAGTCGACCTAATCCAAAATGCGCTACGCGAGCTTGACCGGGAAAGTGCTGCGTTTATTTCGGCTGTCTCCTCAGAACCGAAGCCGTAACCCCAGCCAAGCATTGCGTCACTACGCAACCGGCGAGCAAGCGGGTCGGAGCAGCGTAAGATGTCAGCAATCTAGCTAGCCTATTGGTATTTAGGGTCTCCGTAGGTTATCAGCTCGATCAGGTTGTCATCGGGGTCACGCACGTACAGACTGGTCCCGGAACCCTGGGCGCCTGAGCGAGCGGCAGGCTCTTGGAGCACTGGAACGCCGGCCTGCTTGAGAAAGTCTTGCGCCTCCTGCACAGTTCCTTCCCACCGCAGGCAGAAGTCCGCCGACCCGGTTGCGTAGCCCGGGGCGAAAGTGGGACTCTCGATCTTATATCGATCAACCACGTAGAGGTTCAGCTTCTGCGTCTCGCTGATGCGGATGATCGGACGGGTGCCCCGCCCGCCGGGACGCTCTTGCCAACCCGCTTCAAGGCCGAGCTTTCGATAGAAAGCGAAGGTCTTTTCTAAGTCCTTGACCACAAGGACCCAGTGATCAATTGCCTTAATGCTCATGGTCCCTCCTCGTCGAAAATTATTGGAGCGTCGATGGCGCAATCCGCAAAACGATATCGATGCCTACACCATTCTCCGACTCAAGCTCCTGCGCATGCGCGGGTCCATGCGGTCCCGCAGGGCGTCACCCACCAAGGTGAAGGCCAAGATAACCCCCGCCAGGGCCAGTCCAGGGAAAATCGCCAACCAAGGCGCCACCTCTAGAAAGTCCTGGGCGTCCCTGATCATCGTGCCCCAACTAATGTACGGCATCGACAATCCAAGTCCGAGGTAGCTGAGGGACGCTTCCACGCTGATGGCGCGAGCAAAGTCGAGGGTCAATTGTACCGCGATGGGCGCCATGATGTTCGGTAGAATCTGCCTTACCAAGATGCGCATCGTGCTTTGTCCCATGGCCCGCGCCGCATCCACATACTCCCGCTCTTTCTGCGTCAGCACCCCACTCCTGACCAGGCGCGCGTAGCGGGGAATAGAGCTGAAGGCGATGGCGAACCAAAGCATGATGACACTGGGTCCGGCCAGAGCCACGAGCGCCAGCGCAAGTACCAGAGACGGGAAGGCCATGATCCCTTCCATCACACGCTGAATCAGCGCATCAATGGCTCCGCCCACGTAACTGCCCAAGGCGCCCAGCGGCGCGCCCAGGATCAACGCCATCACGACTGCCCCCGCCGCCACCTGAAGACTGACTTGAGAGCCGGCGATGATACGGGTTAAAACGTCCCTGCCGATGCGGTCCGTTCCCAACCAGTGCGCCCAGCTCGGGGCTTGCATGCGCACGCCAAGGTCGGGCGCATTCAAATCGTAAAGAGAGATGCCTGGCCCCACCAGGGCAACGAGAACGTAGAGAACGAGTAGAATGCCGCCCACCATGCCACGCCGGTCGCTTTCTGCGAACGCGATGATGCCGCGCGTGACGCTTGATGCCTGCGCAGCTGGACGTTCGAAGATTGAGGAGTCATCGGTGGCTCGAGCTTCCATTACGATCCGTCCTCCATTAACGGTACCGGATCCGCGGGTCCAGCACCGTGTAGAGCATATCAACCATCAAGTTGACTACGATCACGAGAAAGACCATGAACAAGACCACGCCTTGGACAACAACGAAGTCCCGGGTGCGTATCGAATTCAACAGCAGATAGCCTATGCCGGGATAGTTGAAAACGGACTCAACGATGGTGATCAGTCCACTGAGATATGCCATCTGCAAACCCACCACTGTGACCGTTGTCATTAACGAGTTGCGCAGCACATGCTTCCACAGGACCAGCCTCTCGCTCAGGCCTTTCGCCCTGGCGGTGCGAACGTAATCCTGCTGCATTTGTTCAAGGAAGTCTTGCCGCTGGAATCGCAGGACCGTGGCGGCAATGTTCAAGGCCACCACGCTCATCGGTAAGGCGATATGTTTCAAGAAATCCACGAAGTCTTCTTGCGGGCGCGTATAGCCAATCGATGGGAGCCAGCCCAGGTACACAGCGAAAATCAAAATGGCTACCAGAGCCAACCAAAAGGTCGGCACCGAGATGCCGGCGACGACAAAAGCAGTGGCCAGATGGTCCCATTTGGTGTTGTTGTGAATCGCTGCCAGCACGCCCGCGGGCACGGCGATGATGACTGCCACTATCAGGCCTCCAACCATGAGGTACATGGTGGGGACCAGGCGCAGAAGAATCACTTCCAACACCGACGTGCGGTGGGTGATCGAGGTGCCCAGGTCGCCCTGAAGCAGATTCGACAGCCAGTTGAGGTATTGGACGATGAGAGGCTGGTCCAGTCCCAACCGCACCCGCATCGCGTCATAAACTTCTCGTGAAACTTTCGCGCCATCCACCGCGCCTAGCATCACCATGACCGGATCCCCGGGGACGATCATCATGACGAAAAAAACGACCATGGTGACAACCAGGGCCATCGGAATCAATTGCATGAGACGCGTCGCGGCGTATCGCATGAGCATCGCCGAATCCTCCGAGCGCATGGGACCGTTTTGGGAAAAGATTAGCGCATTTGAATCGGCCCACTTGAAGCGGCCGGATCGTACAACGAGAGCCGAACCATGACAAGCCGCAAGAATTATTCTGCAAAACTTATTCGCGTGAAGATTTTAGCGCTCGGCATGAGAGGTTAAGACTCAGGCGCGAGCAATCTTGACACTCGTTTTACCGCGGTGCTAACGTGCCGCCACTTCGTCACGAAAAAATTATGACCTCGTTCACCGATCAATGGAGAACGGAAAGGAAGAGGTATCACGATGAAAGACTGGACTTGGAAAGGTATCGTGCGCGCGTCATTTGTTGCCGCGGTGATTTTGCTGTTTGTATCTGCTCAAGCCGAGCCGGCCTCCGCCCCGGCGACTCGGGTCCCCGCGGCCGGTAAACCCCGCATCGGTGGAATCCTCAAGTTTGGCATCGTGAAAGACATCGGGACTCCCATCCCTTTCGTCGCTTACACCTCAATCGGCCAATACGTGAAAGACAATGTCTACGAGCCTCTGGTGATGTTCGATCAGAAGGGCGAGGTTCACCCCTGGCTGGCGGAAAGCTGGACGCCGAACGCAAATTCGAGCGAGTGGACGTTCAAGATTCGTCGGGGAGTAAAATTCCATGACGGCAAAGAGCTGACAGCGAACGATGTAGTCTGGTCCGCCAAGCACATTATCGATCCAGCGAATGGCGCGGCTGGCCACGGACAGTTATCCAGCAATGTTCGCGATGCCGTTGCGTTGGACAACTACACTGTAAAGTTCATATCACCCGGCCCGCGCGGCTTGCTACCGGAAATTCTTGCCGACACATCAACCTTGCACATTGCACCTAAGGAGTCGCTTGCACCTGGCCAGCAGAAGATGATCGGCGCTAGCCCGCCGCCTGGCACGGGTCCCTTCAAGTTCAAGGCATGGATTCCCGGGCAGGAATATGAGGTTGCCCGCAATAACGACTACTGGGGCGGCGCTCCATACCTCGACGGTATTCGCTTCCGCGTCATCATCGAATCGACGTCCCGAGCCGCGGCCGTTCAGGCAGGCGACCTCGATGTTAGCGAGCGGTTGGGCCCATCCTTCGTTCAGCGCATTAAGAGCGGCCAGTTGAAAGGGCTGCAATATGTTTCGATCGGGATGGCGGGAATTAAACAGTTGGTGTTGAACACCCAATTGGCGCCCACCTCCGACGTTCGAGTGCGCAAAGCTATCGCCCTGTCCTTAGACAAAGATGCGATCATGAAGGAAGCCACGTTTGGGTTCGGCATCCCCATGCTGACCTGGGCTCCGCCCAACACCGATTGGGAGACCCGCAACAGCTTCAAGTGGAAGCGCAACGTTGAAGAGGCAAAGCGCCTGCTTAAGGAAGCCGGCTATTCAGGCAAGCCGATCACTTTCGGATCGACGCAAGGTCAAGATGACCCATGGGCGGAGGCGGTGGTTCGTCAAGCGGCTGAGGCGGGCATTAAGCTCTCGATCCAGAACCTGGCCGGAGCCGAGCTCATTCAGAAGACTGTTGCCGGTGAGCTCAACGTTTCCGTGTACGGCGCCGGCGGTGTTGGCGAGCCGCTCGTCGCTAACGAGCAGTACATTGGCTGCATCGGCGGCAAACCGGCGGTCGGCAACGTCGCCAGGATTTGCACGCCCGAGTATGAAAAGTTGATCAACCAGTACATGGAAGAGCCCAACCAGGCCAAGCGCCTGGCGATCTGGAACAAACTCGCGCAGAAGTATTTTGTCGATGACGTGGCCTATTACGTGATCGGTTGGGCCAATGATCGCAACTTCGTCTGGCGCGACAAAGTGAAGAACTGGGAACGCGGTCCGGGGCAGGAGTACTCTCACGCCAAGGGCGGCCTCTGGCGCACCTGGCTGGAGCAGTAATGTCACGGACACTAGGGCCCGCCGTCAAGCGGGGCCCTTTTCTCGTCATCCGTAAGGAGATCCTATGGCAACCCTGAAGATGAAGTATGGCGTCATCTCCGCTGATGATCACGTTCAAGAAGCACCCGATGTTTGGACGAACAGGATGTCCAAGGTCAAATTTGGCGATGACATCCCTCACATCGTGGACCTGCCAGACGGCAGTCAAACATGGGCCTTGGGCGGGACCTCGAAAGGATTCGGCGGTCTGGCCCGCATCGCCGGCGTGAAAGCAAAGGTGCGAACCTGGGACGAAGTTCCCCGTTCCACATACGTCGCCGCCGAGCGTCTGAAGATACTGGACCAAGAGGAAGTGGACGCTTCGGTGCTGTTCCCCAACATCATCGGGATCACCAATCAGAATTTCCAGAAAGAGGGCAGTGAAGAGTTTCGTCTCGCTTGTATTCGAGCTTACAACGACTGGCTCATCGACGAGTGGCAAGACTACTCGCCTAGATTCATCGCTCAGTGCGTGACCCCGATGTGGGAGGTGGGGTTGTGCGTTGCCGAAATCTATCGCGCCGTGAAGCGCGGCCACAAAGCGTTGGCCTGGCACGGTGCCCCGCACGTCCTCGGGCTGAAATATTTCAACGATCCCCATTGGTACCCGGTCTTTCAGGCGTGCTGCGATCTGGATGTGCCGCTGTGCTTGCACTCGACCGCCTTGCCAGCCTTACCGGCCTGGGAGTCCTTGCAGGGAGGCGCGAGGACCGCTCTGCAGGTTTCCATGACCTTTGTCAGCCACATGGAGATCGTCTCCAATATCCTCTATTCGGGCGTGTTTGAAAAATTTCCCAAGCTCAAGACGATCAGTGTG
>DASXRU010000249.1:0-13400 GCA_036506395.1 Pyrinomonadaceae bacterium
CCCCGGCCGTAGGGCAGGTCGCCTGGCTCGCGGACGGGAGTGGCCTAGCCTTAATCGCGTTGGAGTCTGGGACGTCGTCGAATCAGATCTGGCACGTCTCCTATCCCGACGGCGAGGTGCATAAGATCACCAACGACCTGATTAACTATAGCCAACTGAGCCTGACCGCGGATTCGAGTGCGCTGGTCACAGTCCAGACCGAGGGCGCTTCGAGCGTCTGGGTGGCGCCGCAAGGAGACGCGAGCCGCGCTAAGCAGATTTCTTCGGGCAGGTATGACGGAGCGCAGGGCCTGTCATGGATGCCCAGCGGCAGAATCGTTTACACCTCACGAGAGAGCGGACTTACCGACATCAGGAGCATGGGGCAGGATGGAAAGGATCAGAAGCAGTTGACCACCAACGCGCGCGCTAACTCCTACCCGTGGGCCACACCCGACGGTCGTTACATTGTCTTCACGTCCACGCGAGCGCAATCCACAAGGAGCATCTGGCGCATGGATCCGGATGGCGGCAATCTCAAACGACTCACTGAAGGGCCGGGGGACATCTACCCGCAATCTTCGCCCGACGGTCGTTGGGTGGTTTACACTTCCACGCGCTCCGGCTCATCAAGGGTCTGGAAGGTCTCGATTGACGGCGGAGAGCCCGTGCGGTTGACCGATCAATACACTGGAGTTCCGACCGTCTCGCCAGACGGCAGCCTGATCGCCTGCTTCTACCGCGAGGATCAGCCGAACTCGCCCGTCAAGGTCGCCATCATCCCCTTCGCGGGCGGCGACCCCGTCAAGGTGCTCGACATCCCGCACAGCTTCAAGATCATCGCCAGTCCGCGCTGGACGCTGGACGGACGCGCCCTGACCTTCATAGATACGATCAACGGCGTCTCCAACATCTGGTCGCTGCCTCTCGATGGCGGGAAGCCGGTACAGTTGACTGACTTCAAGACCGACCAAATCTTCTGGTTCGACTTCTCGCGTGACGGCAAACAGCTCGCCCTCTCGCGCGGCACGCAGACGAGCGACGTGATCCTGATCCGAGACTTCCGTTAAGCACGATGACGATTGCCGCAGGCACACGGCTCGGTCGTTACGAAATCCGCTCGAAGATTGGTGAAGGCGGAATGGGTGAGGTTTACCTGGCCCGCGACACGCAACTCGGACGCGACGTGGCCGTCAAGGTTTTGCCTTCAACGTATTCCGATGACGCGGAACGTTTGCATCGGTTTGAGCAGGAGGCTTGCGCGGCGAGTGCGCTCAATCATCCCAACATTCTTTCGATCTACGATGTCGGAACTCATGAAAGCTCCCCCTACATCGTCTCGGAGTTGCTCGAAGGCCAGACTTTGCGCCATCGCCTCAGTGGGACAACGTTGCCGCAGCGAAAAACGATCGATTACGCGCTTCAGATCGCTCATGGCCTGGCGGCCGCGCATGAGAGAGGCATCGTCCATCGGGATCTCAAGCCGGATAATCTGTTCATCACCAACGATGGGCGCGTGAAGATTCTCGACTTTGGTCTCGCTAAACTTACCGGCGCGGGTGATACAGCGCTGTCGCAAACCAGTATTCCGACGCGTCGTGTGGATACCGATCCGGGCAAGGTGATGGGCACTGTCGGCTACATGTCGCCCGAGCAGGTCAAGGGCCGCCCGGTGGATCATCGCTCGGACATCTTCTCGTTCGGCACGATTCTTTACGAGATGCTTTCCGGCCGGCGCGCATTTCACGGCGAGTCAGCCGCGGAAACGATGAGCGCGATTCTGAAGGAAGATCCTCCTGACCTTTCAGAAACCAATCAGCGAATTTTTCCCGCACTCGAACGACTGGTGAATCATTGTCTCGAAAAGAATCCCGAGTCACGTTTTCATTCGGCGAGCGATCTGGCCTTTGCTCTCGAAGCACTGTCGGGATCGACTGGCGCATCCACGCAAACCGTAACGATGCCGGCGCTCGCGCCGCAATGGATTAGAAGACATGCGTTGACAGGTTGGATTGTAGCCGCGGTCGCAGTTCTGCTGGCGATAATAGTTTTTGCTTCGACTTATTTTCGCCGAGCGCCGACAACCGAAGACGTGGCGACGCGCTTCTATGTCTCGCCGCCGGAAACGGCACTTCTCTCCGGCGCTGATGATTTCATTTCGCCGGACGGACGCCGGATAGTTTTCTCAGCGATCGGCAAGGATGGCAAGCGCCAGCTCTGGATTCGGTCGCTCGATTCCCTCGATGCCCAAGTGTTGCCTGGCACTGAAGAAGGAATCCAGGCATTCTGGTCTCCCGACAGTCGCTATCTCGGATTTTTCACCGGCTCAAAACTGAAAAAGATCGAGGTCTCGGGAGGGCCGGCTACAACACTGGCTGATGCGACGGCGGTCCGTGGTGGCGCTTGGAGCCGCGAAGGCGTCATCATTTTCGGCGCATCAACAAGCGGACCTCTTTATCGGATTCCGAGTGCCGGCGGTCAACCAACCGTCGTTACTGCGCTTGATACGACGCGAAACCAAACTGTTCATTCGTGGCCGCACTTCTTGCCGGATGGCCGCCACTTTGTTTATCTCGGGCGCAGCGCTCTGCGAGAGAAGTCTGCGATTTACGTTGGCTCGATCGATGCAAGCGAATCAAAGTTTCTGATCAATGCTGACTCGACACCGGCTTATGCTCCGCCTGGTTATTTACTTTTTCTGCGCGAGCGGACCCTGATGGCCGAGCCTTTTGATGCAGACAAACTTCAATTGACGGGTGATCCGTTTCCGATTGCCGAACAAGTCGGCTTCAACGCAGGTAATGGGCGCGGTTTCTTCTCGGCCTCAGATAATGGCGTTCTGGTATATCGGAGTCGAGTTTTCGGCGACGCGCAGCTAGTGTGGTTCGATCGCACCGGCAAAGAGATCGGGCGAATCGGAACACCGGGCCAGATCAGCAGCCTTGCGCTCTCGCCGGACGACAAACGAGTGGTCGCCAGTCGCGTGGACAATCAATCTGGTACAACCGACCTATGGATGATTGACCAGCAACGTGAGACGAGGTTCACGTTTGATCCGGCAAGCGACGCAAGTCCGGTTTGGTCGCCAGACGGCAGCCAAATCGCGTTTAACTCGAGCAGGGCGGGAACCATTGATCTGTACGTCAAGCCCTCAAACGGCGCCGGCAACGAAGAATTGCTCCTGAAGTCGGCAAACATCAAAGGTCCGCACTCGTGGTCGCCCGATGGCCGCTTTGTTTTGTATGGCGAGGTTGATCCGAAAACGAACACTGATTTATGGGTTTTGCCGCTGTTCGGAGATCGGAAGCCTTTTCCATTTCTGCAAACGCCTTTCATCGAATTTCAGAGTCGCTTTTCACCGAATGGAAAATGGGTCGCGTACGCCTCGAACGAGTTGGGAGTCAATCAAATCTATGTGCGGCCGTTTCCGCCGTCGGCCGGGCAATGGATGGTATCCACCAACGGCGGTAGCCAGCCGCGATGGAGTGGGAATGGGAAAGAACTCTTCTACCTTGGTCTGGACAGAAAGCTGATGGTCGTTGAAGTAAACGAAGACGGAAACAACTTCACTGCCGGAACTCCTAAGCCGTTACTTGATACGCGCATCGCTACGATCTCGTTTATAGCATCTTCAACTTACGACGTAACACGCGACGGGCAGCGCTTTCTGGTGATCACGGCGGTCGAAGAATCTTCGCCTTCACCTCTGACTGTCGTCTTGAACTGGACCGCCGGATTGAAGAAATGACATGAGCATCGCCGCCGGCACAAAACTCGGCCGTTACGAAATCCGCTCGCAACTCGGCGCGGGCGGGGTGGGAGAGGTGTATCGCGCGCGGGATGAGAAGTTGAATCGCGAAGTGGCAATCAACGAATATAAGCGTCCCACCTCGTGGTCAGCGGACGGGCGCTTCCTCGCCTTTACAAGCTCGGACCGCTCGGACGGGCCGAGTGGCAAAGACGACATCTGGGTCTTGCCACTCTCGGGTGAGCGAAAACCCTTTCCATTCATACAGACACCGCAGTTCAACGAGCAACGCGCCCGGTTCTCCCCCGACGGGCGCTTCGTCGCCTACGACTCGGACGAGTCGGGGAGCAGGCAAGTCTATGTCACGTCCTTCCCCGGGCCGGGCGGCAAGTTGCAGGTCTCGACGAACGGTGGCGAGGACGCTGTGTGGCGCAAGGACGGTAAAGAGCTTTTCTTTCTCTCTGAGGGCAAGCTGATGGCGGCGGAGGTGAAAACCAACGGTTCCGCCCTTGAAATCGGCAACATCCAATTATTGTTTGACCCGCATACGGGGTTCGGGCCGTTTGCTCACTACGACGTTACACTCGACGGCAAACGCTTCATCGTCGCCTCACTCGGCGAAGGGGGCTCTGCGCCCATGAACCTCGTCATTAATTGGATGGCGGATTTGAAGAAATGAGCATTGCCGCCGGCACCAAACTCGGCCGTTACGAAATCCGCTCGCAGATTGGCGAAGGCGGAATGGGCGAAGTCTATCTCGCCGAGGACATATTCGACTTCGTGCGCCCGGACCCGAGATTCCAGGAGCTGCAGCGACGCGTAGGACTGCCGCAGTAAGAGCAGTGAAGATAGCAAGCAAAGTAGGGATCGTTTTGTCCGCCCAGGCAGTTGACAGACCTCAAGTCGGATCGAATTTACGCTTTCGATTGGTCGCGTGACGGCAAATGGCTGGCGCTCTCGCGCGGACCGGAGCAACGTGATGTAGTGCTTATGAGCGATATCAAATAAGTTGAGCGATCGTGTCTCAGGAGGAAATACGAATGATGTCTTTCAGAAAAATACTTGCCATTGTGTTGCTGGTTCTCGTCTCGGTGACTGCGATAGCGCAGTCTCCCAGGCGACCGTTCAAGCTTGACGATCTGTCCCGTCTCAAAGATGTCCGCGACCCGCAACTTTCGCCCGACGGCGAATTGCTGGCCTATGTCGTCGCCGGTGTCGACGTCAAAGAGGACAAGAGCATCTCGCATATCTGGCTGGTGAGTTACAACGGCAAGAACGATCGTCAGATTACGTTCAGCCAGGAGGGCGAAACCTCCCCGCGATGGAGCCCGGACGGAAAATATCTGGCATTCACTTCGTCGCGGCCTGGAAAAGCGAAGGGTAACCAGGTGTGGTTGTTCGATCGCCGCGGCGGCGAGGCACAGCAGTTAACCGAGTTGAAGGGACGTTTGCAGAGCTTCGAATGGTCGCCGGATTCGAAACGCCTGGCGCTGGTGATTGGCGATCCCGATCCCGACGCAGAGCCAACCCCATCAGTTTCGCCCGAAGGCGCTGATGGCCCTGGCGGCGCCAAGCCAAAAGTCCCAAAGCCAATCGTTATCGATCGCTATAGATATAAACAGGACGGCCAGGGTTATCTTCTCTCCGGTCGCCACAGCTACATTTACTTGTTCGACATTGCGGCGAAGAAGTTGGATCGTCTGACCAAGAGCAAGTCCGACGAGTCTTCACCTTCCTGGTCACCGGATGGCGGCCGCATCGCCTTCATGAGCAATCACGTCGAAGACCCTGATCGCGATCCCTCGAGCCAGGTCTTTGTAGCCCAGGCAAATGCGGGGGCGACTGAGAAGCAGTTGACGCCCCTTAGCAGCCGTGGCGGACGTTCGCGGCCCGAGTGGAGTCCGGACGGCAAATGGATCGTGTTTCTTGAGGGTGACGAGAAGAAATACGGCGCCTATAGCATGGAGCACTTAACAACGGTGAACGCTGATGGCAGCAGCGCCCCCACACGTGTGAAAGCCGCAGAAGACTTGGATCGCGGAGTCTCCAGCCCGCGGTTCAGCGCTGATGGAAAGTGGCTTACGTTTCTGGTCACGGACGATCGTTCGGTTTATCCCGCGCGGTTAAACGTTTCCGGCGGCAGCGTTGAGCGTTTGATTGCTCCGCCTATCGTGGTTTCCAGTTGGACC
The DNA here is from genome assembly GCA_036506395.1 of Pyrinomonadaceae bacterium. Taxonomy (GTDB): domain Bacteria; phylum Acidobacteriota; class Blastocatellia; order Pyrinomonadales; family Pyrinomonadaceae; genus DASXRU01. The sequence continues at coordinate 5,917 of DASXRU010000249.1, forward strand.
ACTGTCAATGGACACTCCACAGTGTTATCGGGTGGCGACACCAAACCTACCGAAGTTTACGCCATGGAAGAAAGCGCACTGCGACAGATTACTCATCAAGGTGACGCTCTATTTGCCGAGATTCAGGTCGCTCCCAGCGAAGAAGTCAGCTTCAAGAGTAAAGACGGCACCGAAGTACATGGTTTGTTGACCTATCCGGTTGCTTATTCAAAGGGCAGCAAGGTTCCCCTATTGCTGCGCATTCACGGTGGTCCAAACGGCCAGGATGCGCATTCCTGGAGCGTCGAGCGACAGTGGTTTGCGGCTAATGGCTATGCAGTATTGGCGGTGAACTACCGGGGCAGCGCCGGACGGGGGCAGAAATACTCGCGCGCGATCTTTGCTGACTGGGGTCATTACGAAGTCGAAGATCTACAGGCTGGAGTAGATCACGTTATTGAGATGGGAATTGCTGATCCGAATCGACTGGGCGTCGGTGGCTGGAGCTATGGCGCCATTCTGACTGACTATATGATTGCCAGCGATCCCCGTTTTAAGGCAGCGACCAGTGGCGCCGGCACTGCCTTTACCGTTGCCTTTTACGGCACCGATCAATACATCATCCAATACGATCATGAGATTGGTCCCCCCTGGAACCCGAAAGCATGGGAAACTTACGTAAAGATCTCCTATCCATTCCTGCACGCTGATCACATCAAGACTCCCACGCTGTTTCTCGGTGGCGAACGCGATTTCAATGTGCCCGTCCAGGGTGGCCAGCAGATGTACCAGGCACTGCGCAGCCTTGGCATCGATACCCAACTGGTGATCTACCCCAACGAGAATCACGGAATCCAGCGTCCCAGCTACGTCCGTGATCGTTTGGAGCGCTACCTGGCCTGGTATAACAAGTATCTGAAAAAGACGCCGTCCTCGAATGTTGACTGAGGCAAAGAAGGAATATGAGAAGATAAAATAGCGCAATGGATAATTCATCACTGGATGGCGCGACCATTTCCCATTACCGCGTTCTGGCCAAGATCGGCGAGGGCGGGATGGGCGAGGTCTATCGCGCGCGCGACACTCAACTGGGCCGCGACGTAGCCATCAAAGTCCTGCCCGCAGCTTTCTCAGAAGATGCAGATCGTTTGCGCCGCTTTGAGCAGGAAGCGCAGGCTGCCGGCGGGCTCAATCACCCCAATATCCTGGTCATTTACCACGTCGGCGAACACCAGGGCGCCCCGTACATCGTTTCGGAACTGTTGGAAGGGGAGACACTGCGTGAACGGACGGCCGGCACAGCGCTGTCGCAACGCAAAGCGATGGATTACGGGTTGCAGATTGCGCATGGCCTCGCCGCTGCACACGCGAAAGGAATCGTCCATCGCGATCTGAAGCCGGAAAATCTTTTCATCACCAATGACGGGCGCGTCAAGATACTCGACTTTGGCCTGGCGAAGCTGACGGGCGCCGCCGACGGGAACCTGTCGCAAACCGAAGTGCCGACCCGTCGCGTCGATACCGATCCGGGTTTGGTGATGGGCACGATGGGTTACATGTCGCCGGAACAATTGCGCGGCAAGCCTGCCGATCATCGTTCAGATATCTTTTCCTTTGGCGCAATTCTTTACGAGATGCTCTCCGGCAAGCGCGCCTTCCGCGGAGGTTCGATAGCCGAAACGATGAGTGCCATCCTGCGTGAAGATCCACCCGACCTTTCGGAGACCAACAAAACCATATCACCGGCGCTCGAACGAGTGGTTCAACACTGCCTGGAAAAGAATCCGGAAGAAAGATTTCATTCGGCGCGTGATCTTGCGTTTGCGATCGAGAGCCTTTCGGGAACCGCAACCAGTTCCGGTCATACGATGGCGATCGCGGCCCTCACCACGGCGACGGACGGCCGCCAGACGACTGGCATCACGCGACTGTTCGGCAACGCGCGGGCGGCATGGATCGCGGCAGGTCTCTTGTTCATCGGACTTCTCGCGGTGCTCCCCTTCGCTCTGACTCATTTCCGCCGCACTGAAACGCAGAGTCCCGTCGCTGTGCGCTTTACCATCACACGACCGGAGAAGGTGGCCGGCTTTAACCAACTAGCGATCTCTCCCGATGGCCGCAACCTGGTGTTCGTTTCCTTTGTTGAAGGCAAGAGTCAACTTTGGTTGCGCCCGCTGGGTTCTTTCACGGCGCGCCCGCTGCCCGGCACGGAGGACGCTAATGGATTTCCCTTCTGGTCACCGGATAGTCGCTCAATAGGATTTCAGGCCGCCGGCAAGCTGAAAAAGATTGATCTTTCGGATGGGACGCAACAAACGCTATGCGATAACCCGGGCAGTCCAAGAGGCGCCGGCGGCACGTGGAACGGCGAGGGCACCATTCTCTTTTTTCGATCGGAGGGCATCTATCGGATCTCGGCTGCAGGTGGAGCGCCGGCGCCCGTATCAGGGCTTGAAGCGTCGCCTCAGGGTATTGAATGCCGGTGGCCCTCCTTTTTACCTGACGGCAATCACTTCCTCTATCTCGCGACGACCCCGCAACAGGAGACCTCAGGGGTTTATCTTGCGTCGCTGGATGGGAAAGAGACGAAGCGCTTGTTCACGGCTGATTCCAGTGCGATCTACGCGCCATCGGCTGGGGGTGGAGGCTATCTCCTCTTTGCGCGTGATGGGGCATTATTGGCGCAACCGTTTGATGCAAGTCGTCTCACCCTCATGAGCGAGCCATTTCGCATCGCCGATCAGGTGCGGGTCAATGCCAACAGCCGGGGGTTCTTTTCCGTTTCAGACAACGGCACCCTGGTCTACGATCCGAGCGGAGAGCGCGAGAACCAGCAACTCACCTGGTTTGATCGAGCGGGCAAGCAGCTGGAAACCATCGGCGCACTGGGAACTTTTCTGTCCCCCAGACTGTCACCTGACGAGAAGCGGGTGGCGGTGTCGCGTCGAGATCCAAAGACCGGGAATTTCGACATCTATGTGATAGACATCGCGCGGGGCGCCAGCTCCCGGCTGACTTCCGATTCGGCTAACGTCAACGTTGTTTGGTCGCCGGATGGTAGCCGCATCGTCTGGGCCACCAATCGAGGAGGGAGTTATCAGTTCTATCAAAAGCTGGCGAGCGGCGTCGGGCAGGAAGAATTGTTGCTCCAGTCGAATAACCGGATATATCCCACCGACTGGTCCGCGGATGGACGGTTCATCCTTTATAGACAGGTGGATCCGAAAACCAGGGAGGATCTGTGGATCCTCCCGCTCGACGGAGACCGCAAACCATTTCCGTTTTTGCAAACGCCGTTCGCCGAAACCACGGCGCGTTTCTCTTCCGACGGGCGCTGGCTCGCTTACGACTCAGACGAGTCAGGGAATCGGGAAGTGTACGTCCAGACCTTTCCCGCTTCGGGTGGCAAATGGCCGGTCTCAACTAAGGGCGGCGGCTTCACGCAATGGCGGCGCGATGGAAAAGAGCTGTTCTACATTTCCAGCGACCTGAAGATGATGGCAGTGGAAGTGAAGACTAGCGGCACTTTTGAGCCAGGCATTCCCAGAGCGCTGTTCGATCTCTCAGCGGTGAGGCCGATTCCCAGGAGCGGTTATGCCGTCGCGGGTGACGGCCAGCGCTTTCTCTTCGTCAGCCAGATAGCAGAAACTGCCCCTTCGTCGTTGGCGGTCGTGGTCAACTGGACAGCGGACTTGAAGAAGTAGGTATCGCTTTTCTTTGGAGTGCGGGGCCTTGTCCCCGCACTCCAAAGAGGGTTGAAGAAGTTATCGGAGGAAAGCGTGGGCGTCCGAATCCGTCTGGAAAAAAGCCTAACCGATGCAGAGCGGCAGACGCTATTTGAGTGGGGCCAGGATATCTTCGGCGTCGCTGACAAGCTCTATCGGTGGCGACCGAAGGACTGGCACTTCATAGTCGAAGAGAACGGCCGCGTCGTAAGCCACGTCGGGGTGCTCCAGACAACCGTGCGCGCCAGCCAGCGCGAGGTCAGGGTCGGAGGTATCGGCGGTGTTGTCACCGTGCCGGAGGCCCAGGGTCGCGGACACGTGCACTCGGCCATGCGGCGCGCCGCTGAGTTCATGCACGACGAGCTTCAAGTAGAGTTCGGTATGCTCTTCTGTCTCCCGCGTCTCGCTCCCTTTTACGCGCGGCAAGGCTGGCAACTGTTGGCAGAAACGGTGGAGTTCGACCAGCCTTCCGGCCCGATTGCCTCACCTTTCAATGTTATGGCTCTAGCCTGCCGCGGTCGCGAATGGCCCGCGGGCAAAATTGAGGTTGGCGGGCTGCCCTGGTGAATATACGCCCACAGCTCTGATTCCACAGACTGAAGCCTCCGGCCACAGTTTCTCTTGCAACCTCCGCCCGAATGAATTCGTAAGGAAAATTAAGCCAGGCGCGTAGCGCGACCGGAGCAAGGAAGCAAACACCTGTTTATGTTAGAATTGATTTCCGCGAAACCGAGGGGCCAAACCCAGGCATTAGCCCGTGTTCGCGGGGAGGGTCCAAATATGCAAGACGAAAAAGACGCGCGTTACAATACCGGCGACCCGATTTGTGATGCTGTTAGATATATCAACGATGCAGCCTATGCGATCCTGCCAACCGAGGTCGCGCACAAGCTCGGGGATCTGGAAAAGAGCCTCTGGAGCGGCGTGCGTGGTTTTGCTGAGAAGGAGTTGGGATGGATTGACGAGCGCGTCGAAAGCAGCGACCAATTGCGCCAGGAATGGCGGGAGTCATGCAAACGCGCAGAACCGGGGCCGGCTACTGAGGCGGCCAAATAAGATAGATTTGCCATTTGTCATTTTCCATTTTCCATTTGTCATTTGAGTCCGCAGGGTGCGGCGATGACTGAAATAGCAAATGGGAAATGACAAATGGCAAATGGAAAATCATTTAAAAACAAAAGATCGTAAAGAGAGCGCTCGTAAAAAGCATGGAAGTCTTATTAGCGGATGAATTCGGATTCTGTTTCGGCGTCGAGCGTGCCGTCGAGATGGTCGAGGACGCAGTGGACGAAGGCGTGCGACCTATCCGCTCGCTCGGTCCCTTAATTCACAATGCCCAGGAGATGGAACGGCTGGGCGCCAGGGGAGTGTCAACCATTGACTCTCCCGAGGAAGCAGGCGCCGATACCATTGCTGTGATCCGCGCGCACGGCGTCACGCCTCAGGTCCAACGTGAACTTGAGGAGCGGGCCGCGAAAGTTATCGACGCGACCTGCCCATTCGTAACCCGGGTGCAGCATCTGGCCGAGCGGGCCGCCAAACAAGGCCGCGACGTCGTCGTCGCCGGCAATCCTGATCATCCGGAAATGATCGGTGTTGTAGGATACGCGCCCAGTAACACCTACGTTGTTCGTGATGCTATGGAAGTGGAATCGCTGCCTGAGCTGCGGGCGCCGCTGGTGGTCTCGCAGACCACGATCAAGCTGAAGACTTTTCTTGAAGTCGCCGAAGCCGTGCGCGCCAAGTCAGACACGGAACCTGAGATAGTCAACACGATATGTTCGGCAACGCGCGATCGGCAGGATGCCGCACGGGCGCTGGCCGGTCAGGTCGAGGCTTTTTATGTGATCGGGGGACGGCACTCTTCAAACAGCGTCAAGCTGTTGGCCGTCTGTCAGGAACAATGCCAGAAGAGTTTTTTGATCGAGACACCTGCCGAAATTAACCCGCAGGATTTGGAAGGTGTAGAGCGCGTGGGGCTGACGGCCGGCGCTTCAACGCCGAACTGGCTGATCGAGCAAGTAGTCGATCGGCTGCGAAACATTGCACCGGAAATCGCCGCTAGTCCCGCCTGAAAACTGCGGCGCAAGTAACTAACCTGGGCTTCGCTGCTCTTACTCTCCGCTCAGTTCCGACTGCTCCAAATAATTAACTATCTGTCGCGCTTCTTCGGAACCGTAGTCGACCGCCTGACGCTCAAGCACTTCACGGGCAATACTGGCATCAACCGGGTCGCGCAGCAATCCAATCAATACAGAAGTGGGCGCGGCCACGAGACACTCGTGCGCCAGCGCTCGAATCACAACATTCCCGGACCGTGCCAGTTCGCATATCTCGGCCGGCGCCAGCCGCTTTGCCAGCACGTCGGCGAGAGCGTCGATGCGCTTGTAATCGCGTCGCGCGTGGGCTCGCTCAACTAATTGGGCAAAGACCTCGGCGGACTGCGTTCGATCCAGCAGTACCCGGACGCAAGTGTCGGCCATCTTTTCAAGGTTGCCGGCTTGTTCTTTACTTAATGACTCGCGAGCTTCGGTGGCTCGGTCGTCCAGCACGGTCAGCAGACGACTCAATTCCCAATCAGCGCGTGCATCGTAAGGAAGGGGGCGACTGCCGGGTCCCACCGTAGTTGAGGACAGCGCATTTTCAACCAGGTCACGGGTAGTCGATCGCAAACCCTGCCACACGCTTGCGACCCGAACGCCAAAATCTTCGATAGTGATTGTCAACTCATTAAACTCCGTGAAACCTTGCGACGACGGGATTGTACTACAAAGCGAAGGCGGCAACCCGAATTACCGGAATGAATCCCCAGTTTGGGCCTCGCCAATCCAGATGACGGGATTCTTATGGTGCGCTTCGAGCGGAAGGATTGTGGTCGATGATCTCAACGATTGTTACAAAAGGTATCTTGATGATTTCACCGTCGGCGCGCTCGATTTTGACGCTCGGCTGGGTCAATGCCTGGGTTGTTTTCATGCTGTGCACGGTCCCGCGAATGCGCGTGCCGTTGTCCGTAACGATCTCGATGTTGTCTTTACGGTAGAGCGGTTGGAGAGCCGCCAGAGCTTTAGTAACTTCCACTTTTGTTTACCGCGCTTTCTTTACCAGGTTGGTTTGCCGCCATTCGCGGCGGCCTTGTCAGAACCGCCTGCGGTAGCGGGCGGTTGATCTGTCGGTCCCGCTTGCTGATACGCTGGGTTCACCGCCCGCTACCGCAGGCGGTTCTGACAACCTGCTAGTCAGGAGGTTGGGCGCTCTTTGAGCGCACGCTGATACCGGAATCGCCCACTACCAGGATACGCCGCGCGTCGCCGAAGGGAACGCCTGAAGCGGCATAGGAAAGTATATAGCGATTCTTGCGCAATTCGTCGCAGATACTCTTAGCCGCGGCTCGAGCCTCCTCGATGGGAAAAACGCGCCCGCCGGTACCGGATGCAAGCTGATCAATCACCTGCACCGGCTTGGGCTGATCGCGCCGCATCGCTCCCCGCGTCCGGTCCGGCGCCTGTACCGCATAAACCGCAATGTCCATATCTTGCAGCGCGTTCAATGCTTGTGTGAATTTGGTCTTGCTGCCCCGATCGAGCCCGTCGCTGATAACGACGATGACGCGCTTCTGGCCCGACAGCGGGCGCAATGCTTCTTCGCTTACCGCACTTAGCGCGTCGAAGAGATGCGGGTCGCCTTTCTTGCGGAAACTCTTCAGGGAAGCTTCAATCTGTTTCGCGTCATCGGTCCAGTCGGCCACAATCTCAGCCTGATCGTCATAGCCCACAATTA
>DASXRU010000250.1:0-30036 GCA_036506395.1 Pyrinomonadaceae bacterium
TTTTGCCGAACGCAAGCTTCGAGCAGGCGACGGTAGTTGGTTTCGGTGAGTTGGTCAGTGAGCGCGTCCGCAGGAATCCAGTTGACACCTTTGGCAAATAAGATTTTGCCATTCACTTCGATCGCGAACGATTCGCCGCGCGCGTCTTTCTCGCGAACGATCCGCACCGTGCGCAACCCGATGCGATGTGACTGCCGGTGAACTTCACGCCCGCCGCTCGTCAAACGCGCGGTCACTTCATATAAAGGATGCTCGCCCCAACCGTTGGGCCACCAAAGACGCGGCTGTGCAATCGTCAGCTCTCGGCTCAGTTCGTTCGATGTTACGTTCAGACGACTTGAAGTGATTCGGCGGCCATCGAGCATGACTTCCAGTTCGAGTTTCAAGGAAGTTTTGGGATCGAACCGATCGAGCTTTGTGGTGACGTTCAAGATCGCACCGGCGGGGTTTGAAAGATCCTGGCGAATGGTAAGCTCGGTGATGCGCCCCGTATCGTAGGCCGCGATGCGGATAGGACGCCAAATTCCCGAGCTCAGCAGCCGCGGGCCCCAATTCCATCCGAAGTTCGAAGGCTCTTTCCGCGCGAAGAACACATTGCCTTTACGGCAATCCATCAACTCGGCATCCTTGCACCATATGACCTTGGGCTCGCTCGTTATCTGCTGTTTGTTCCATTCGAGAATCGAGCGGAAGACGACGTGAATCTCGTTCGCGCCGGCGCGTAGCAAAGGCTTGATGTCCCACTCGTACTCGATGAACATGTTTTTGGTTTTTGCGACCGGCGTCTGGTTGACGAAGACTTCGGCGATCGTATCGAGCCCGCGGGCGTCCAATAGGATGCGATCGTGTTTCAAGAACTGAGAATCCACAGTGAAGGATCGACGGTATTCCCACTCCTTCTTCTCGACCCACTGGGCCTCGAGCTCCTGATCGCGGTAATAGGGATCTTTGAGACGACCAGAGCGCAGCAGGTCGCTCTGGACGACTCCCGGAACGTGGGCCTTCAACCATTCCGTCTCGTCCGTGGCCTTGAATTGCCAATCCCCGTTCAGATCGATAACAGCGGAAACGGTGGCGCCGTCTCGTATCGAGGCGAAAGCGGCGGGAGACTCTTCGGAGCTGGCGGTTACGTTAAGAAAGAGAGTCAGACTCAAGCTCAGAAAAAATAGCCCGGCGAAGCGTTGGCGTACTTCCATGGTTTGCCTTTCTGCTCGAACAACTCCCAGCGAGATCTTCACGTGGGGCGCTGGCTCGAACTATCACTCAACCTGAATTGGGCAATAAACTAGAAACGTTTCTCAGACACAGTTCATTTAGTTAGCGATAAATCTTAATATCGCTGACCACTCTCGCAATCGCCCCATTCGGACTCGGCAGATCGGGCTGAAGTCCAAATTGAAGTGACGAAAAGAGACCTAAGAGCTGTCCAAAGATCACATCAATGGGAGGGCGATACTGATCTGAAATCATGCTCGGACCTGGGGAAATGACTTGCTCTGCCAGGCTCTCCAGTCCTTCACCATTACTCACAGAGAGCACTACCCGTTTCCTACCTAACCGCTTATTCCGAATCTCTTCCAGCAGGTCTAATTCATACGGTCGGCGGCCAGGGTCTTCAGACAGGAAGCAAACTACTAGTGTCCGGTCGTCCAGGGCCGAAAGGGGGCCATGCCTGATACCCAGAAAGGAGTCCGCGATCGCATGTACCTTGCCCGCGGTCATTTCCAAGACCTTCAAAGCCGACTCCTGGGCTACCGCATTCAAAGCCCCTGTGCCCAGAAAGCAGACTTTGGAGTACCGCTCCGCTGCAAGCTGAGCAGATACGTCAGCTGTTGTCTCAAGCAGGCCCCAGCCGAGCGCAACAATATCTCTTAGAATTTCCTGATACTTGGACAAATCTCGAAAGTGAGCCAGACATTGGCCCGCGATCACCATGTTTGTAAATGAACTGGTCATCGCTACACCCTGGTCATTTGTGGCCTCATCGAGTAGTACACAGAAAACTCCGGAATACTCGCCGAACCGATGGACCATGCTCCCATCTTTATTGCAAGTGACGATCAGATGCCGAACTTCAGGGCAGAGGCGGAGAGCTGTCTCTATGATCGCGACTCCTTCAGGACTATCACCCGATCTGGAAAAGGAAACCCAGAGGTAGGATTTTCGCGGGAGGACGAGATCATCAAAGTTAGTCAGTAAGTCCGTACTGGGAATAGCTTCGACGTCACACCGCCACTCTTTTCGTAGTAGGTGAACGAGCGCCCTGCCAACGTAGTGAGACGTGCCGGCTCCTATCAGAACAACCGTCGGTCGTTGTTCACTATCTTGACCGATACCGGCGCCCTCCAAAAACTCGCTAAGCTGTGGCTGAAGGCTCAAGAATTCCTGAGCGCTCCTTTCCCAGGTTGGTGGTTGCTGGAAAATCTCGCGCGGAGTGAAAAGCAGACCTGCGGTGCGCTTCTCCTCTTTCGACAACGACAGAAGTTGGGTTAGAGCGTTCACCAAGGGCTTTGTTCCTCTACTCTCTGAGGGCAGAGCTTCCCAGCAGCGTTATTCCTTAAAGCGGTTGGAGCAACCAACGGCCTGGAGCGTTTATGGATACTCCGTCTTTTAGTTCTGAGCCGAGTAGAACGCGAACGGATCCCCTCGCGTCCTGCATTCTATAAAGGGTGTTCTCGTCGACTGTGAACCATTCCGGCCACTCGTTAAGACGGACGTAGTCTCGATCAAAGTTGAGCACACGGCTATGGCGAGCGAAATCGAAATGGAGTTTGCCGTGCCACGGGCGTTGAGTCTGAAGCGAGATGTAAAGCTGATTGCCTTTCCTCTGCGCTCCCAACCGCACGCCTTCGCGCCAGTCCTCGAGATAACAGCCTTGCGTTTTCAGCATCGCATAAAGCAGCAGCGTGCGCGCCCAGTTGCCATCCGGATAGGCGCTTTCGACTGAGCCGTCACCGTTCGGCTTTTGAAAAGCCATAAGCGTGCGAATCTCCGTCTCGACGAAATCCAAAGCTTCTGGCACAGGTTCGCGAGCCACCAGATAGAGCGCGCTTTCGATGGTGTCGGCGTAGCCGTCCTGGCGGCCGTGCTCCCAGTCGTAGTTGCGATACTTAGGCAGATTCTTCAAAGCACGCAGGACGGCCTCGCGATACTTGCTTTCGTTTGTCACCATATAGAACGTGTACATCGCGCCGTACACATAGCCCCAATTATCTACCAGGCCGCGATCAAGCGGCTCCAAATCCGAGCAGCGGATTTCGTTGTAAAGCATGCCGTCCGCATTAGCCGATTGCAGGATACGGTCAAGCATAACCGTAATCGCCGCGCGGTAAGGAGCGGCGCGCTCCGTTCGGCGATAATCTTCAATTGCGTAGAGGAGCACCAGGCCGACGACGATTTCGTTGCCGTGGTCGCGCAGGCGCAAGCGGTCGGGTCCTCGATGCTCTTTGAAGTCCCAGGTGTATCCGGGCAGACCATGATTGCGCGGCATGACTTCACGCACGTACGCATCGCCAATGCGTTCGGCCCACTCCAGAAAGCGGCGATCGCCGGTCATGGTTGCCAATCGCGCCAGCGTTTGCAGCAGATCACCATTGACCTCGGCACCATTGTCGGGCAGGTTTCCGAAGTCTGTAGGGACCGGCGCGTGCTGCATCACAGCAGCCGTCATGTCCACCATGCGATAGAACCAGGGCGTGCGCCCTAACAGTTCAGTGATTGCCAGCAGCCCGTCCTTAGCATACTCAGCAGCGCCGAAGATGCTCATCGGGCCTAACTTCCTTTGTTTCAACTCCAGATCTCCGGGAATGCCATCCAGAACATTTGTATACCTGATCTCATTGCGCAGCATCTCGCGCAGACGCCGCTCATAAAGGGCTCGGTCGGTGAAGAAAGCCGTAGCGACCAGATACGGATAGTTGTCTGCGCCGGAGTTATGGGGCGTGTATTTGTCGTAGTAGACGTTCTCGCGCTTGAAGGCCGGCAAGTAATCTGGCAGCAAAAGGGTTCGCGGGTCAGCATGGGCTAACCACGCGTGCAGATTCCTGCGCGTGCGATTCAATGCTTCTTCAGCGCGCACGCCGTTCTCGGCTGCAATCCGAAAATCCCTTTCTGTTGATTGCGCTGTAACCACCTGGTTCGGCCACAATATGCTTGCCATCAAGGTGACCGCGAGCAACTTCAGGATTGCCTGCCAACCTATCGCCGCAGCGAGACAGTCGTTGAGCGCGCGTATATTCTGAACACCCTTCGTCTTCAACCACTCCCGAAGACCGTGTTTCCCGCGTGCTGCGTAGTGCGAGACGCCGCCCTGCCATGAGGCACGCCCACAGAGAACGCCGGAAAAGCCGACTCCTGCTGCGGCAGCCAGACGTAGGCTTTCTTGAAACTCCTCAGCGCTGACACCGGCGCTGAGATAGAGGAAAGGTTTACGGGATGCTTCGGCGGCGCTGAGAAGATCGTCCTTAGCCTCTTCCCGATCGTATGCAGCGATTCCCCGATAAGCCCTCGTTCCGGCGACGAACTGCATGTTCACCGGAACTTCGACCTTTAGAACATCAACGAAGTATTCGGGCCTGGAGAATTCCTCCATGATTCCCTTTACGATGTGCGGCTTCTGACGTGCATATTCCAGACCCTTCTCGTCAACTCCGTGTGGATCGTAGCCGAGAGGTTCGAGGAAAAATGGCGCCTCATGCGCCTGGCATTCGGCCCCGACGCGCGCGACAAAGGCGCGCTTCGTTTCATTCACCTTAGCGTCGGCAAAAGGGTTGTAATAGATGAGCAGCTTGATGGCACTAGCTCCGCATTCCAATAGTCTCTTCACATTCCAATCCGGCAGAAGACGAGGGATGCGACCATCGCGAGTTAGGTCATAACCAGTTTGCTCGTATGCGAGGAGCAGCCCGGTAGCCTGGTGTCGTTTGGTTGCTGCCTCGATCCCATATTCCGGATCGAGCAGAATTCCCGTTGTATAAGGACTGAGCACTTCGCTGACGGCCGTCTTGAATTCAGCAAGCATAAAGTCTGTCGCCTGCAAAGGTGATACGCCTTTCGCCTTAGCGATTGAATTGCGCAACGAAACACGTTGATCCACAGCCAGGGCGCGAATGATCCCGCGCTCATCCGCCAGGGCCTGAAGCCGCTTGACCTTACCGGCCGAGAGGGGTTGCAGCAGTTCCTTCATGAATCAAGACCCGACTCTCAAGCTCCCTCATCAAAGAGAGTTTCATTTCTCCTGTGGTGTCTGACGCAGCATTCGCTGCTCCACAAGCGACGCCGATCCTGATCGTTTGCTCGAGTGGTAAGCGGCGCTCTAACCCGAAGGCGAAGCCGCCGACCAGACAGTCACCCGAGCCGGTCGGATTGCGAACTGAAATAAGGGGCGGCACTGCAAACAGGGTACTCTTTGAACTACTAACGACGATTCCTTCAGCGCCCAGCGAGATGACTGCCAAAGCTGTCTTTTCGTCGGCCAGTTGGCGACTGGCGCGATAAGCTGCTTCCATACCTTCAATTTCAAAGCCGACTAACTCCCCAGCCTCTTCCCGATTCGGTTTAATCATTGAAGGAGCCGCGTTGACTCCTTCTTTGAGAGCTTCGCCGCTGGTGTCGAGAATGGTCTGGCAGCCGAGTTCGTTGCAGGCAGAGACCAGTTCAGCATAAGCCGACGAGGGGATTCCCGATGGCAAGCTGCCATTGAAGACTACGACCTCGCTGGACGAGGCCAGCTCCTTTATCCTGCCTTTCAAGAGTTCCAGACTGTTTGGCGCGATAGAGCAACCGGGTTCCAACAGCTCCGTTTCAATCTGACCATCTTCCTCTAAAAGCGAGATGCACGTTCTCAGTTTCCCCTCGACCTTGATGAAGTCGGCTTTGATGCCTTCCTTAGCTAACCCATCCAAGAAGTATTCAGCGCCGCGGGAAGGGAGAAGCCCTGTCATTACAACTTCGCTGCCCAAAGCTCGTGCGGTGCTGGCAACATGGATTCCTTTTCCGCCCGGCCAGCTCTTACTACACCGGATACGATTCACCGCGCCCTTGTTTAATTGACCGACGCTCATCCGCACGTCCAATGCGGGGTTCATAGAAACCACAAGGATCATTTTTGTACGGCCCTTGACTCAAGCAACTTCTTGATTGCAGCATGATCCGGCTGGCCTGCCGTCCCTCCTGGTCGCAACGTCGAAAGAGCGCCGCAAGCGTTGCCCAGTTCCAGACATTCCCGAACGGTCAGGCCCTCGACGTAGCCCGAGATGAAGCCCGCGGCGAAACAGTCTCCGGCGCCCGTCGTGTCTACGGCCTCTACTTCGAATCCGGGCACGGAACTTACCTCTTCATTTTGAATGGCTACGGCGCCACGGGGCCCAAGTTTGACCACCACGCAGGGAGCAGTTTGTCCCAGACGCTGCAGCGCCTGGTCTACATTACTTTGTCGTGTCAATTGCATGGCTTCCGTTTCATTGAGAAAGAGGACATCTGTGTGCGGGAACACTCCCCGAATTCCTTTGCCCCAGGTCCGCGCTGGGTCAGCGTTAGGATCAAAAGAGGTGGTCAGCCCACTCTGTTTCGCCTCAATAAAAATTCGCGCAAAAGATTTCCGCAAGCCTTCCTGAAGGTAGTACGAAGTCATGTGCAGGTGTTGATGGTTCTCCAAAAATGAACGAGGAAGTTCTTCATATCGTAATTGCGCGATAGCTCCTGGGTATGTAACCAACGCGCGATCTCCGGCGGTGCTGACGGCAATGGTGACTCCAGTCTTGACACCTGAATCGCATATGACATTGTCAGTGCACACGCCTTTGGCACGCAGAGCTTGCACGCAGAACTGCCCGAAATAGTCCGCGCCGACTTTGCTGATGAAAGTGACAGGAAAACCAAGCTGCGAGAGGCCGCCCGCAAAGATGGCCGATGCGCTTCCCAGAGTTATTTCAAAATCTTTCGCTAGAACTTCGCTTCCCAGTGCCGGCAGATTCGCTAGCCCAACAGCAATCAAGTCCACGTTAAGCTCGCCCACAACTGCAATCTTAGGGCGCCTCTTTCCGTCGGATTTGCTCTTTTGTATTAAGTTCTCCATAGCAAAAGCGGAAGAGGTGCGCACATTCCTGCTTCATTAACGCCCTAGCGGTGAACAAGTTTTCTCACCTGCTCGTCCCACGTGATAATCGCTCCAGTATCTATTGTGCAGAGCTAACCTTCAGCCGGCCGGCAGCAATCCACGCCTCAAGAGGTTCAACTGTCGGGACGGAGATATTCCTTTTCGCATCAGGCGCGAACAGCACGACGATGCGAACGTCTCTAGTCTTTTCCGGCAAACGTATGATCAGGTTGCGCACGTCGGGTTGTTGCGCTTGCGGCAGAGGCGGATTAGCGGAGATCACTTGAAACTGTGCGCCCGCCGGCGAAAGAATGCGCGCCTGCATCTGGGCCTTGCCCTGGGTGAGCGTGGCCCTATCACCTCCCAATGCGATTTGTGCGCGAGTGTGAAAGTTCCAAATGATCTCCACAGGCCGTGATGCCCGCACTTCGTCTTGCACGAGAACCTGCCGGCGATCAAGCAATGCTACACCGCGAGTGGCCTGCGTCACCTGTGCTTTGTATGGGTCACTTAGATCCGTCACGGCGAAGGCGCGGCGCGGTTTTGATGAAAACGCCACGATCGGAGCCTTGCCTGCCGGGTCTTGATTCTCTCCATCTATCGTTAGCGTGTTGTGTCCCTCCGTGCGATTGCGGTAATAAGTCCAGCGCTGTTTGCTGAAATCAAAGTAGCCCGGCAACTCGTAGCTGTCCGGGCCGAGGTCTAAGGCCCAGCGATAGCCCTGAGCGTCGAGCACAAACGTGCCTAAGTCTAACTGGCTGTGGCTGGACTTGCTGTTGCCTCCCTTGAAGCCGACATAGACTGCCCGCGGGTCGCTCCAGGCACTCCGGAAGAAGGCTACGTTCACACCGCGAAAGAGAGTGTCGAGAGGTAACTCTGCTTCAGGCGCTGCTCTTGTTGATGAGTCGTACCAGAGAAGTTGAAAGATGTCCGGCTTGTCTCCAGTCAGACGGCTTTCGTGCTGCGCATATAGCGGTCGTTTGAATTCACTGGCGAACCAGAACATCTGTGAGGCGCTGCCAACGCTCTCTCTTGCGTCGGAATAGTTGAATTGCAGATTCAGCGGACCAATCGAGTAGATCCGAAAGAGGCCCGTATCGGGCAACCCTTCAGTCTTCTGCTTAAAACCCAGGTCTGTCGCGAGCGCTGTCTGCAAGGAGGCGAGAAAGAAGACCTCGTAGCGCGTTGCATAATTCCAGTAACCGGGGCCTTCGGCGCCGCCGCCATCGGGTGCGAATGCCCGCCTGGAAGCCATAATTGACTTGCGCGCGCGATCGATGATCTGCCGCGCCACGTCAGGCTCCTCGTCAGCCACGGACAGCGCGCCTACCGTCAGTCCCCCATTGCAGACCTGATTCCAGTTGTTCTCTCTAACAGTCCACCTAATACCCTCCGCATAATCTTTCAAACCAGGTTTGAGACCTTTCTCGACAATCGCCTTGCGAATGGTTGCGCGATCCCCAGCCGAGAGATAGTCGAACAACCAGTCGTAACCAATGCCTAAAGCGTTGGTCATCTCGGCCGTGTCAAGAAAGTGGGGCGGGTTCCAATCCGGCAGAGAGGCCGCCGCGAGCATTTCGTCGCGCGCTCGTGCGGCCTTGCGGCGGTCGCCGTCGAGACGGTAGAGACCCGCGAGCGTGCTGATACGACGCAGTGCCGAGCGGCTTTCACTAAGCAGATCCGGTGCGAGCCGATGCTCCACGGGCGGTTCCGCAAGCATCTTTCGTGCTTCCTCCTGCAAGCGGTCAAACCAGGAACGAACCAGCTTATCGTCTTTGATGTTTCGCTTGATGCGCGGCAACTCTGGATTCAAAACCAACAGACGCGGATGTCCTATCTGTAAAGTCTTTAAAGGATCATCGGTTGGCGCGATGGCTGCCTCAGACAAGCCGCGCTGAATGGGCCAAAGAAAACCTAATAAACCGCTCGCGCTTACCACAATCGCAAGCAAAATGGGCAGCCGTGAAATTCTTCGGACAAACGAAAACATCTCTCGCCTCCCAACGCAGCAATCGCCAGCGCCGTTCGGTCGTATCCCGATACTTCAACTCGCAGGGCCAAGTATGTTCAGCATATTCCTTTAGCGGATCAATCTTCCGGCCCGCCTCCAGGATAATGACAGCCAGTCCACTGGGCGCAAGTTGCCTGGCGGCCCAGCCGCCCGTAGCGCCCGAGCCGACGACGATTGCGTCATACAACTTCGCTGGCACGTGAAGTCGAAGTCTTCTCCTAAGCGAGTATCACTTCAACGCCGCTCTGGCGTAGCTCGGCTTGGATATTTTCCGGTAGGTCGGAATCACTGATTACTTTATCTAACTCAGAGAGGGACATGATCCGGGCCAAGCTACGTTTTCCGAATTTGCTCGAGTCGGCAACGAGTATCTTCTCTTTCACGATCCGCACCATCGCTTGATTGACTTGCGACTCTTCCAGATTTGGCGTCGTCAAGCCGAAGTCCAGGTCGCAGGCGTCGGCGCCGATGAAAAGTTTGTCAGCCGAGAACTGCTCAAGCATCTCTGTCGCAAAGTGCCCGACTACTGAGAAAGAGTTTTGTCTGACCAGCCCGCCCAAAAGAATTAGCTGGATGCCCGGCGCGCCCAGCAGCTCCATTGCCACGTTGACGCCGTTAGTAATCACCTGCAATTTCTTTCTCGCCTTTATGTGCTTGGCGATCTGCTGTGTGGTAGTGCCCGAATCGAGAATGACCGATTCACCGTCGTTGATAAGCGCGGCGGCCGCTCTCCCGATCCGGTCTTTTTCATCCGCGTGCAACTTCAACTTTTGATGCAAGCTGGGATCTATGTTTACCAGTTCAGGATTCACCGCTCCGCCATGAGTTCTTTGCACGAAACCTCGCAGATGCAGTTTTTTCAGATCGCTCCGAATGGTGGCCTCGGAGGTGTTGAACTGTTGACTCAAATTAGCCACATCCACCCTGCCAAGCTGTTGAACCAGATGAACGATTTCCTGCCGACGCTCTTCACTCAACATGTCTTGTCTCCATTTTGACTTTCAGCTCGTAACCAAGGACCAGCAGTTATTATCACTACGATCAAACCGTAGTCAAGCGAAATCGCCAGGAAGTTACCGGCATACGAAAGATAGTGAAAGAGTGGCGAGCGCGTAACATAGGTTTCTGCGCGTATATGTTGGCTCTTGCGAAAGAAAGTGGTTGACAAGTGAAAATGAAAGTGGTAGAAGCCGCTAGCGTTCGGACCCCTTTCTGCAGAATTCTGAGCAGGGGGGAGAGTCGAGCGTCGCGATAAGCCAGCTCTAACTTCAACACAACTCAGCGCGGAGGTAGAAAGATGAAACGCTTAGAGTTTTGTATCGCCATGGCGGCATTGCTTTGCGTGTTGTCTCTAGCGGCCACCCCTCTCAAGGCTCAGGAAGTCAGAGGATCTATTCTCGGACGAATTACCGATCCTTCCGGCGGGTTGGTACCCGGAGCGACTATTCGCGTAACCAACGAAGCGACTAACACGGGCGTCACGGCTCGCTCGAATGACGATGGTAACTACAACGTTCCTTTCCTGCTGCCTGGACGCTACACAGTGTTGGTGGAAGCGCCTGGCTTCAAAAAAGCCGTTCAGAGAAGCGTTGTCGTACAGGTGCAGGCTCGAATCACGCTGAATTTTGCGTTGGAGGTAGGCGCTGTGACGGAGACTGTCTCTGTCACCGCCGAGAGCCCGGAGCTGCAAACTGCAAACGGCGATCTCGGACAGGTGGTGACCCGCGAGTTTCTGGAGAGACTTCCTACCGCGGGCCAGAGTCCACTGAATCTAGCCGACATGGCGCCAGGCGTAGTTACTAGCAGCGGTGGTGTGACGAGTAATGCTCAGAACGATATTTCGATCAATGGTGGCAATGGCAGAAATCGCGGGAATGATGTCACGGTCGATGGTATCCCCAATATTTCCGCACGCCAACGCGGACTCGCCGTAACAATGCCGATGGCGGATGCAGTCCAGGAATTCAAGGTAAACACCACCATGTTTGATGCCAGCCTGGGTCGTTCAAATGGTGGTTCGCTATCGGTTACGACCCGATCCGGAACGAATGATCTGCACGGCACACTCTATCTCTATTTCGTCAACCGCGCTCTTAATGCTAACAGTTGGACAAATAACCGTCTGGGGCAGTCGAAGCCGCCCACGAAAGTTAATGAGGAAGGAGTGACGGTAGGTGGGCCGGTGCGTTTGCCGTACTATGACGGCCGGAACCACACTTTCTTTTTCTTTGGGTTTGAGCGAACTGAAAATGCTCGACCGCTGTCCAGACAAGCTCGCGTCCCGACGGCGCTTGAGCGCACCGGCGATTTTTCGCAAACCTTAGCTCCCAACGGCCAGCCGATCAAGATCTTCAATCCCTTCAGCACGGTGGTCAATGCGAATGGCGGTTTTGTCTCAAGAGCGGAATTTGCGGGCGCAAAGATTCCATCCAATCTCCTCAATCCGGTGGGCTTGGCGGTACTCGCTCAATATCCCCTGCCCACTATCAGCGGTAACGTTCCGATCGGCGGCATAAACTGGGCTGGATCGAGCACCTTTACGACGACGACGAAGAACTATCAGGCACGAGTTGATCGGCAAATCAGCTCGCGCCAGCGTTTGTATGTACGCTTCAGTGCTCTACGCCACTTTCAGTCCCCCACGCCGAATTTCTTCGACGGAGTATTCAGTTTCCCTACTGAAGGTGAAACGGATGTCGCCAACGACTATCGGCGCAACCACTCAGTGGCCATTGACGATACTATTACCTTCAGCTCGACTCTCGTCGCCTCTTTCCGCTACGGTTTTACGCGAACGAATATCAATGTCAGTGCGGCCGGCGACGGTCTCGATCCGGAAATACTCAAGCTGCCCGCAATCGTTATCAACAACCAGTTTAACAAGGCGTGGCCGGTTTTCGACTTAGCTGTGGATGGCGCGCCCAGCTTGGGCAGCCGATCTCGCAGGAGCGTCAACGACATCCACGCTTTCTTAGCGAATTTCAACAAGCTATCGGGCAACCAGACGTTTCACTTCGGGTCTGACTACAGGCTGCTCCGCTGGAATGAACCGAATCCCGGAACGGCGGCCAATGGCCGATTCCTCTTTAACAAGACACTCACCCGATCTAACCCCACCAGCAGCTCAACCGAAACTTCATCGGGCAGTGCAATGGCCTCGTTGCTCCTTGGCCTGCCGCGGACAACCGGTGGGATCGGTTCTAACTCCACTCTCTCCCTCCAGAACCACTATCTGGGTCTCTTCTTCCAGGACGACATCAAACTCAATCCGAAACTCACGGTGAACGTAGGAATGCGCTGGGAGTTAGAGACACCGTTTACTGAGCGCTATGACCGCCTTCCCTACGGTTTTGATCCGAACGCTCAATTGGGGATCACTCTGCCCCCAGTGACTCTCCCCGCTTCGCTGGGTGGCGGCACGCTCACTCTGGCTGCTCCGCATGGTGGACTTCTCTTTGTCAACAAGGATGGGCAAAGCCGGAGTCAAGGCAAAACGGACTGGAATAACTTTGGGCCGCGTGTGAGCTTCGCTTATGCGCTAAACGAAAAAACAGTGGTCCGCGGCGGCTACGGCATTTTCTACTCCAGCTATGCAGTTAATATCGATAGCGGGACCCCGACGACGGCCGCCTCCTTTGGTGCGGTTACTCCTTATGTCGGCACAACCAACAGCGATGTCACTGTTATCCCCGGGGTCAATCTAAGTAACCCTTTCCCGAACGGTTTGCTTTCGCCCACGGGAAGCAGTCTCGGAGTAAAATCGTTACTGGGCAACAGCATTACCTTCGTAAACCAGGATCGCGTGCTGCCCTACATTCAACAGTGGCAATTGAGCATTCAACGAGCCTTGCCCTGGAAGACCCTTTTTGAGGCTGCATATGTCGGCACGCATGCGGTGAAGTTGTTTGAAAACTTCAATTTGAACGAATTGCCGGATAGATTCAATACCTCAATAGACACCGCCGCGTCTGTCCCAAACCCCTTTCTGGGCGTTCTACCTGCAACATCGACTTTAGGTCAGGGTGCAACCATCCGGGTCAACAAGCTGCGGGTGCCTTTCCCACAATTCGACCAGGTGAACATGCAAAGCATGAATACCGGGCGGGCGCAGTATCACGGCTTACAGTTGCGCTTGCAGAAGCGGTTGTCTCAGGGATTAAACTTCGTCTCAAATTACGCTTTCTCCAAGATTCTTGAATACACGGCCAGCAGTGTTGTCAACCAGCGCCGTTACCGCACCGTGGCCACGGATGATCGGACCCATATTTTTAGATTATTCGCCACTTACGATCTGCCAGTGGGGCACGGCCGCACCTTTGGCGCGAAGTGGCCGGGATGGTTGGATCGTGTCGCCGGAGGATGGGGTGTCACTTGGGTGACGAAATACACCAGCGGCGAGCCGCTGGAAATCGTTGACGGAAGCCGTGGGCGACCCCTTGTAATTCGTGATCCAAACTTGAAGGGGGCGGTCAGCAACCGAACGGGTGACTTGAAAGATCCTGTCACCAAGCTGCCTCTCAATCCATATTTCGACACCGGGGCTTTTGCTCACCTGCCGGATTTCACGGCGTCGCCAGCACAAGTACGCTATGGTTGGCTCCGCGGGCCGAGCCAAACGCAGAACGGCATGGTTCTCTTTAAGACCATTAGCCTCTTTGAAAATGTGCAACTAGAAGTGCGTAGTGAGATTAGTAACATTTTCAATTCGCCCATCTACAACAACCCCGGGATTGATCTTGCCGTCCCTGCCACATTCGGGGTCATTACTTCAGCAGGCGGCAATCGCACGATTCAAGTCGGAGGAAAACTGCGGTGGTAGTAAGCGGTTATAAGTTGACGTCTGTTTTATGCAGCTGAAGACTACTCCAGCCGTTTCGCCTTGAGATAAACTGAAGGGCCGCATCAAAATCAAGCGGCCCTTTCATTTCTCGAGAACATTTCTCGACAAACGATAATGGTTAAGAACCCCAAAGTGCTCATCTTTTGCAAGCAGAATTCAGCATGGCGTGCCTGTCTCTTACTAACCCTGGCAGCGTACGTCCTCCCAGCTGCATTCATTGCTCGCGGGCAGAATCGGCCCGCACCGCTGCAAACCATTCGGGAATCCCAGGTCAGTTCCTCAGACGCTCCTTTGAACAAGTTACCGCCTCGCTTGCGCGCTAAGGGCCTATCGCTCCTGAAGCAGACCGACGAAACCAAGCTTGCTGACTCAGCAAACGCGCTCGCGGCAAAAGATCCCGCCGCCGTGATTCCTTTTTTGATCTCGGTGTTGGAAACTGACCGCTCTGCCAGAGTCCGGCGGGTCATGATTAGCGTGCTGGGCAAATACCCACGCCCGGAGGTGCGCCGAGCTTTGGCACACCATGCGGCTTCTGACCCAGACGTTGGCGTCGCCATCCTGGCGCTGGATAAAGTCCGGCTCGAGCAAACTCAAGAAATGCGCAAGCTGCTCCTGCGGCGAATGGAGATGGCGCGTCAGAGCGGCGACGAGGCGTCATTTCGTCAACTTGCGCAAGAGCAGGAGCGCTGGGTTTCCCTGACCAGGGGAACAATGCTCCCCGCTTTCCTTCGTATGGTGCCGCCAATTTTCTCGCTCAAGCCTGCCCAAGAACCTGTGCGCGTGCTCGCTTTTGGAGACTTCGGTAACGGCTCGGCAGAACAAAAGCAGGTGGCGGCTGCGATGCTTCGCTATCATCACCTGACGCCTTTCGATTTCGCCCTCACGTTGGGAGACAACTTCTACGACCAGGGAATGCTGAGCCTGAACGATCCCCGCTGGCAAACATGGTGGGCTGCTTTGTACGACCCGCTCGGGATCAAGTTCTACGCTACGTTTGGCAATCACGACTGGGGTTTTGGGGACAGTCCCGCCGCCGAGATTCTTTACACCGAGCGCAGTCAAAGTTGGCGTCTGCCCGCGCCTTACTACACCTTTACGGCCGGCCCGGTGCAATTCTTTGCGCTCGACACGAATGAAGTCTCGGAAGCGCAGAAGCTGTGGCTGAAGGACGAGCTTGAGAAGAGCCGGGTGCGCTGGAAAGTCGTTTACGGTCATCATCCGATCTACTCAGCCGGCACGCACGGAGATAACAACCGACTAATTCGGACGCTCTTGCCGCTTCTCAAGGAACGCGCAGACATCTATCTCGCCGGTCACGATCACGACCTGGAGCACTTGAAGCCCGAAGGCGGATTGCACTTCTTCATTTCCGGCGGTGGCGGCGCCGGACTTCGACAGCCAAAAACTGACCCGCGCTGCTTGTTCGCAAAAGGCGTACATGGATTCACAGTTCTGGAGGCGGATGCGACCGATCTTAAAGTTTCATTCATCGGGACGGACGGTGTGCTCATGTACGCTTACACTCTGAAGAAATAGCATCAAGTGGATGAAAACAGGGCGAGCACGATCTTGTTGGAGCATGGTTGGAATGCTGGCGATCTGCTCGGTCACGAGCTTTGCACAATCACCGCGAATCCCGGTTTATGAAGTGTTGCGCGCAGCCACACCGATCCAAGTTGACGGAAATTTGGATGATCGTTCATGGGCCCAGGCTCCTCTGATCACCAACTTTGCCATCAATCTCAACGGCTCCCCTGCGAAACTAGAGACAACAGCGCGTGTGCTCTATGACGACCACTTCATCTATTTTGCGTTTCGCTGTGCGGACGATAATGTCTGGGCCACGCTACGCCGACGTGATGAGCAGCTCTGGAAGGAGGAGGTCGTGGAAGTGTTTCTTCAAGCCGACCCGCGTCAGACAAGCTATATCGAGCTGGAAGTGAACCCGCTGGGCACGATGGTGGATATCTACTTATTGGATGTTCGCAAACCTTTGCATTATCAAAGCTGGAATAGCCAGAAAATTAAGTGGACCGTACACGTCGATGGCACGGTTGATGGAAAGCTTGGCGACCGGGGATGGAGTTGCGAAATCGCTCTTCCTCTGGAAGACATCGTGACAGCGCCACACATACCGCCACGCACCGGAGACCGCTGGCGTTTGAACCTCTATCGCGTGGAGAGGTTACCAACCGCTCTGGAGCTGGCATGGTCTCCCACTCTCAGAAACGACTTTCACTTGCCCGATAGGTTTGGCGAGATTGTTTTCAAGTGAAAATGAGCCGAGAAATCGAGCGTCGGAAAGAATTCAATTTCGGAATTCGTGGCGGATCAGTAAATGTGTCGTAAGCAATCCTCCGAAAGCTGATCCGCTTAATATTGAGACGGAGGCGAGATACAGTGAAAAATCTGGCAGTCCTTTTTACGAGCGCCTTGCTCGCTTTTATTCTGTTTGGCGACGCAGCTCGCGCCGCATCGGGTCAGCGCCGCGTAATTGATGTGCACGGACACATTTTGCCGTTTCCGACCGCGCCGGGTCCCGTGTCCGAGGCAACCATTCGCCGAGCCGTCGAGATCATGAACGAGAACGGCATTGTGAAGATGGTTGATCTCAATGGTGGTTTCGGTGACTATTTGAAAAGCCGCATCGCACTCTATAACAGAATCGCTCCGGGTCGATTCATCGTTTTCACCAACATCGATTTCTCCAAAGTCAATGATCCGCAGTTTGCAAAATTAGCGATGGCTGATCTGGAAGACGCATATCGTAATGGGGCACGCGGTCTGAAGATCTTCAAGTCGCTCGGCCTTGGCTACAAAGACAGCGATGGGAAGCTGATACGTTTCGATGACCCCCGCTTTGAGCCAGTCTGGATGAAGTGCGGCGAGCTGGGAATTCCGGTCTGGTTTCACATCGGCGATCCGGCGGCGTTCTTCCGGCCGCCTACCGCGGACAATGAACGATATGGCGAACTGGGCGTGCATCCGGAGTGGAGCTTTTACGGCGATCAGTGGCCGGCGCGCGAAGCCTTGCTAACGGAGATGGTCAACGTGCTGATGCGTCATCCTGAAACCACCTTCGTGGGTGTGCACTTCGGCAATAATCCGGAAAACATACGCTATGTAGCCGCGGTGCTCGACCGTTTTCCGAACTTCAATATTGATACAGCAGCGCGCGTGGGTGAAATTGGACGCGTTGACCCGGCTCGGCTCCGCGAGTTCTTTATTAAGTACCGGGATCGCATACTGTTTGGTTCCGACGTTGTCTATGGCCCTGACAATGTTGATCTGGGAGTGCCGATGCCCGGGAAGAGAACTAATGAGGAAGCGAAGAAGTTTTTCGATACGCACTGGAAATTTTTTGAAACGACCACGCGCAACATGGACCATCCGTCGCCAATTCAGGGCAACTGGAAAGTGAACGCCATCAACCTGCCGCCGCAAGTGCTGCGCAAGTTGTACCGCGAGAATGCCGAGCGCATTATTCCGGGTTTGCGGCCCGACATTGATGGCAAGATGCGCGCCCGTACGCCGAAGCATTGACGCCTATTGATCCAGTTCGACAAACTCTAAGTGCCGAAAGTGCCCCAGCTCGATTGTCCTAAGAGGAGATATGAGACGGCGTAACTTTTTGGGGTTGTTAACTCTGGGTGTCGCGGCGGGAAACGCCGTGGCGCAGGAGGTGGCCCGGCGCATCGAAGAACAGACGCTGAATCCTGCGCTGCGATTTATCAACAAGAAGGCCGGAACACATCCTTTTCGCGTCCGAGATTTGAGCTGGCGACCTCACATTTTCTTAATTATGCTGGACATGGTCAGTCCCGATCATTACCACTCTTCAAGACCGCTTCATAGAGAGATAAACCTGCCGACCATTCGTTCGCTCTTCAACGAAGGGGTGGTGTTCGAGAACGCCTTCTGCTCCAGTCCCCTCTGTGCTCCGGCACGCGCGGCATTCGCTACCGGCAGGTATTCCTACATCACCGCGAACGGCGAGCGCGCCCATGACGGTCATGAAACTATCCTGCGGTCCACGGATGTCATTTTTCAGGAATATCTGAAGGCCACAGGCTACAAGACCAAGCACTGCGGCAAAGGTCATCTGGGCACACAGAAGTTCTTGGACGCCTTTGACGAGAACGACAACGCCTGGGACCGCTGGGCGCCACCGATTTATGATGACGAACTCTACCTGGCCTATCTGCGTCGACTCGGCGTCAGAAACCAGCGCTACAAAAAGGAGATCATGGGTCTTCTGCAAGACCGACGAACGAGGCGTACTTCGCTTGGCGGCTGGATTGAGCAGGCGGACGGGAAAGCTTTTCCAATGGAGGCGCAGTATAGCCATTACCTCGTCCAGCGGGCCATCCAAAAGCTCGACGCGGCCCGCGACGACTCGAACGGAACACACCCGATCTATCTGCAATTAGACTTTTTCGACCCGCATCAGCCGTTTAGCATCCCGGATGGGTTCGAGCAGCGAGAGAAGGAATTGCGTCGCGCCTTCTCTGCACTACCTGAAAGCTACGAACGTCTGCGCGCACGCGATTGGCAGCCCGCCTCCGACGAGCCAAAGATATACAATTTCTACCAGAAGAGTTGGGGTCTTTACGATCCAGAGACCGTGCGCGATTACCGCGTCGCCAACGCGCTCCAGATGGAGGTGGTTGATGCCGCCCTGGCCCAATTTGTTAGCGCGTTGCACAAGCGCGGTCTTTACGAAGATTCCCTCATCATCTTTACTTGCGATCACGGCGAAATGAATGGACGACGCGGTCTAGTGGACAAAGGGGTGTATCTGTTTCCGGATGTGTTGCGCGTGCCGCTTGTCTTCAAAATGCCTGCGAAGTCCGGTATCAAGCATAAGACAGTGGATTCGCCAGTCGCTCATCTGGACATTGCGCCCACACTCCTGGAAGCAGCAGGAGTGGAACCGCAGGAGCGGCTCGACGGACGCTCGCTGCTGCCGGATCTGCAAGGCACGGCGACGCCTTCCGGCCGGGATTTTCTGTTTGAGTGCGGCTGGCATACGGGCGTGAACTTTGCCTGCGCGGTCCAGCGCTGGGAGCCGGCGGGCGGACACCATCTCTACTCGTACAATCTCTCTTCTACGGTTGATGAGCTCTACGACCTAAAGGCAATCGATGCTGAGAATTTGGCCCTTAAGCCGGAACACAAGAAGCTCCGCACGGAGATGATCCAGCGGCTCGGTGCTGTCCTCGAGAGCGACCCGCGCTGGATCGGTTACTGGCACAGCTTCCGTGTCGATCACTTTTCCGATCTGCCAAAAGAAAAGCCGGGCGATCCCCAAATGTTCCGCCCAGGTGAATAAGGGTAGTTGTACACCGCCCCGGTCCCGTTAGGGACGGAATGTTTATAGACAGTAGTTTCTTAAGCGATTCCACGAGCTCCGTAGGAGCGGAATGTGATTGCTTCACGATTGAGCCTGGCTGGCAGCATTCCGGTCCTTGACGAAGCAGGGTTGTTGATGGAGTGCACGCGCCTATAAACATCGGCTGCTACAGAGCCGAGGCAGCACCTTCGCAATTTCGTCTCTGGTTGCAGCGCCGGCGCCCTGCCTTTTCCGTGGAACATGCTTTCTAAGCCCCGGTTAAGAACCGGGTTCCGGCTCGTCGCTCAGGTGAGATACATAATGAGGAAAGCATTCCTAAGCACTGTATTCTTGATTCTCTGTTCCGCTCTCGCCACTTGTTATGCACACGCGCAAGGTGTTGCCTCATCCTCAGGCGATGCGGATGACCGGATCTCGCTCAACGGTGGCGACTGGCGCTTAATGCTCGCCGCGAGTCCGGCAGAGGCCGAGCACTTCAGCCACTTCTATCAGGATTCCTTCGATGCCCGAAACTTCCGCCGTGTTACGGTGCCATCGAATTGGGCTATGCAGGGGTTCGAAGAGCCGATGTACGATCGATCTTCCGAGGCAGAGGGTTTTTATCTGCACCGCTTTCACGCGCCTGCCTCGCTCGCAGACAAACGCGTGCTGCTCCATTTCGATGGCGTCTGGGATTCGGCTGAGGTCTGGCTCAACGGTGAGCTGCTCGGACGTCACGACAGCGGCTTCACCGGTTTCGTTTTTGATGCCACTCCGCACCTCAAGCTCAATGCCGAGAACTCACTCGCCGTGCGCGTGCGCCAGCAGACGAAAGACTCTAGCTTCGACGAGAACGATGATTGGGCACTCGGCGGAATCTATCGCGATGTGTGGCTCGAATTCATGCCGCGCGAACTTTACATTGACCGCGTTGAGGCGGTGACGGACCTCGACGAGCAGTTCCGCGACGCCGACCTGCGCTTGCGCATTCTCGTCACGCGACGTGATGAGGATGACAAACGCCAGGGTGAGGTGCGTGCGGTCCTGATGGGCACGGACGGGCGCGAGGTGCAGCGCACAAGTTTCACCAGCGCCATCTCAGACTTGATCAACCACGTGCGCGAACTCAACACGCGTGACGTCTCGATGCAGATGCACGTACGAGCGCCCGCTGCCTGGACTGCCGAGACGCCAAATCTATACACGTTGCGTGTTGAACTACTTATTGACGGCCGCATCACGCACACCCGCACGGAATCGATAGGATTTCGCGACATTTCGACTGCCGGCGGTGTTCTGCTCGTCAACGGGCAACCGGTGAAACTGCGCGGCGTGTGCCGTCATGATGAGCACCCGGAGGTGGGGCGGGCCACGCGTCGCGAACACTGGCTCGAAGACATAAAACTGATGAAGGCTGCCAACATCAATGCCGTGCGCACGTCTCACTATCCGCCCAATGAAGGCTTCATCCGACTCTGCGACGAGATGGGCCTTTACGTGATTGATGAGGTTCCAATGGGCCACGGCGGCGACTTGATGCACGATCCGTCTTTAGCCGGCGCAGCACTTCTGCGCGCGTACGAGACGGTCGCGCGCGATCGCAATCACCCGTCGGTCATTATCTGGTCGATCGGCAATGAAGACCCTGTAACGAACTTGCACCTGGCAGTGATTCGCTTTGTTAAGGGAATGGACCCGACGCGCCCCGTGCTGATGCCGATCAATTCAGATGACAGCGCGCTGCCGCCCGAGCTAGATATCCTCGCGCCCCATTACAGAAGTGCAGCGGAGTATGACGAGATGGCCGTCAGGCCGAGTCGTCCGATTATCACCACCGAGTACACACATGCACTTGGCGAAGGAGGATTTGGGGGGCTCGAGGATCGTTGGCGCGCGCTTGCGCGACATCCGAGCGGCGCGGGTGGCATGATTTGGCTCTGGGCCGATCAGGGTTTGCGACGTCGTGTGCGCAATCGCATGGTGCTCGATCCAATTCGAGACCTTGAGCGCTATCGCCTGCGCGGGAATGAGCTGGTCCGCCACAGCGACGCCGGCCCGGACGAGATCTATGACGCTCACGGCATCTTCGGCTCAGATGGCATCGTCAATCCGGATCGCACTCCGCAACGCGACTACTGGGAGACCAAAGCCGTATACGCGCCTGTCATTGTTTCCGCTACCGAACTACCTTTCAAAGCAGCCCAGCCGCGCATTACCGTGCCTGTAAGGAACGATTATGACTTCACTGATCTCTCCTCCATCAATATTCACTGGAAGCTTTTCGCCGACGAGCGTGAGCTTGCAGGGGGCGATGCTCGCTTAGGCGCGCGGCCACATACCACCGCAGCGCTTGAGCTGCCTACGACTGCGATTACTAAAGCTGAGCCTGGGATAGCATACTACGTACATCTGCGCTTTAACCGCGCAGACGGCTCCGAGATCACTCAGCGTTCCGTGCGACTTATGACCGAAACAGTCGCGGACGTCTTAGAAGCGCGAGGCCGGCAAAATCTCTCACCGGCTCAAGTATCAAAACGTGGCTCCAAAACACTGGTGAGCGCTGGCTTAGCCCGTTATGAGTTCGACTCACATACGGCGCAACTCGCCTCTGCCACATGGGCCAACCGTCTGCTCATCAACGGCGCACACCCGACCGTCTGGCGCCCGCTTGGCCTCAGCGAGGTCTTTCTCTATCGTCACGTTCCGCCGCAGAAGCCCATGCCTCCCGATCTCGATCAATACAAGACTAACGTTAAGCGCTGGAAGGTATCGGAAGGCAAGGCCGGCGTGTGCATTGAAGCCGAGGCCGATCATCGAGTAGATGAGAAGAATTGGTTCACCGCGCGCTACGTTTACTTGATTGATTCTGACGGCTCGTTGCGCGTTGAATATACGATAACGCCGCAAGTGGAATTGGGCTGGGTGCCGCAGGTGGGGATGGAGTTTGAAGTAGCCGCGGAATTCAATACGCTTCGCTGGCTCGGGCTTGGACCACTCGATGCTTATCCGAACGAGAAGGCAGCAGCGATCTTTGGCGTTTGGTCACAACCTGCCGGCAACAGCGAATCGCACGGAGTTAAAGCTGAAGTGACGTGGGCAGAATTGTTGGATGCGAAAGGCGCCGGTCTTCGCGTGACAAGCAGCCCCTTCATACGGCTCGACGGCGACGGCACGAAACCGGGCCGATTACAGTTGTTGTCAGCAGTTGCCGGACGCGCGGCCAAATTCAATCCGCCAGAGCGTCCTGAATATCGCCTCGAAGTATTTCCGGGCCGGGCTTTCACGGGCGGCTTCAAAATCGCTGCGTTGAAGTAAGCGAAGTCTTTCACACCTTGCTTTAGGAGCTCGTCGGAATAACCTCCGGGCCTTCCGCAGCTTTCGTAGTCTACATGTACCGACATCTTTTCGATCTTAGTATTGTTTGGTGTGATTTGGTGGATCGTTTCCTTAAGCAACAAATGAAATACGATCCACGAAGCCACACCAAATGACACCTAGTGACAGATGCAGACGATGCCGAGAACAGAAACAACTAGTGTCGCTGAAGAAGAGCCACGTCTGTTGCGGCGCTTCGGCCTGCTCGAAGCCACCGCCCTCAACATGACGAACATGATCGGCATCGGGCCTTTCATCACGATCCCGCTGCTCTTATCAACGCTTGGCGGCCCGCAGGCCATGCTGGGCTGGCTCGTGGCGCTGCTCATAACGATTTCGGACGGGATGATCTGGAGCGAGCTCGGCGCGGCCATGCCCGGCTCGGGCGGCACTTACATCTACTTGCGTGAGGGCTACGGGCGCGAAACTTTTGGTCGCCTAATGGGCTTCCTCTTCATCTGGCAGTTCATCCTGAGCGGCCCACTGGAGATCGCCTCCGGCTATATCGGCTTCAGTCAGTATCTCGGCTACGTCTGGTCGGGAATCACTGCCGGGCAAACGGTGCTCATCATAATCGCCCTTGGCTCGCTGAACATCTTCCTGCTCTACCGCCAGATCACTTCCATTGGCAAGCTCACGGTCAGTCTGTGGGCCGGGACCATTGTCACGACATTCGCGGTGATTCTTACCGGCGCGCTTCACTTCAACAACCGGCTGGCCTTCGACTTCCCACCCGGCGCGTTCAGCTTCTCGCTCGGTTTTCTCTTCGGGCTGGGCGCGGCCTCGCGCATCGCCATCTTCGATTATCTCGGCTATTACGACGTCTGCTACATCGGCGAAGAAGTGCGCGCGCCGGGCCGCACCATCCCGCGTTCGATCATCATTAGCGTAATCGCCGTGGCATTGATCTACATGGCCATCAATCTTTCTATCATCGGCGTGGTGCCGTGGCGCGAACTCGTCCCTGCCAACAAGCACCGCGGCGCGAACTTTGTCGTCTCCATATTCATGGAACGGATTTACGGCACGCGGGTGGCGACCGTATTCACGGCAATGGTGTTGTGGACGGCCTTCGGATCAGTGTTCGCACTGCTACTCGGTTATTCGCGCGTGCCTTACGCGGCGGCGCTGGATGGCTATTTCTTTAAAGTCTTCAGTCGCCTGCATCCGCGGAAGAACTTTCCACATGTGTCCCTCGTGGTGCTCGGGACCATCTCAATCCTTTTTAGTTTCTTCTCGTTGGCAATGGTGATTGACGCGCTGATAACAACAAGAATTCTCGTCCAGTTCGTGGGCCAGATTTTCGCCGTCGCCCTCCTCAGGCGAAACGCCCCAGCGCTGACTCGCCCCTACCGTGTCTGGCTCTATCCCCTTCCGAATCTGATCGCCCTCGTGGGTTGGCTGTTCGTCTTCGCCACGACTGACCGGACAGTCATTCTCTTCGGGCTGGGGACGCTTGCCCTCGGCCTGCTGTGCTTCATCATCTGGTCATGGCGTGCGAAGCAGTGGCCGTTCCTTCCGGATCTGCGGGCCGAGTCGCGATGACCAGGACCGCCAGTACAATCCATTTACCAGGCTAATGCCGAACTTGGTGCGTTAGATAAGCGGCAACAACCGGTGTCATCAGAGTTATGGCACAACGACGATTTGATGTCGTTAGCATAAAAAAGTCCTTCGTGGCTTCATCGTTCGGCTGATATCTTTGACATCAGCCCTGATCTCAGTAGTTTGACGAGTTCTCACGGCTCGAAATACTCAGTCCGAGTTTGACGAGTTCTCACGGCTCGAAATACTCAGTCCCGTCTCGTCCGATGTAGCCAATGTCGCGATCCAGGGACACGAGCGCGATACCTTTGAAAAAGGGATCAGCCAATTCATATTTCATTGGGATTACTTCTTTGCCGCTCTTATCTATGAAGCCGGACTTGCCGCTCATCTTCACAGCCGCTAAGTCAGGAGCGAAATGTCTAGCGGAAATAGCGGCGGCTCCGGGGAGCGTCCCGCCAACCCGAAATCGACACCTGCACCTGGTGTTCAATCTTGCAGCGCCGATGAGGCGGCCGCTTTTGCGAAGATGACAGGCTCTTGGAAATCCTACCGTATGCTCATCACCATCGGCGGTTCGTGCGAGGAGGCAACAGGCACTTTCAAGTACACAGAATTTTGCGAAGGTGTGGACGAAACCTCCAATTCTTCCTTAGCCAGAACCCTGGGCACTTTCACAGGCAGAATGTCAGGGGGATCGTTACAGGTCGCTTGGGAAGCGCCCGCCAGCCCTAGCAGTGCCAGCTCGCAAATCCACAGGCTCCTGTTCAGCGAATAGTGACGGCACGTTCAGTTGCAGCGGCTTCCCATGTGCGTTCAAGAGTCAGTGATGAGATGCGACCGAACCGCCTGATTGGAGGTCATCAGCCGTGATGCATAGAACACGGATTGTCATCCTCTTCGTGCTGCTCGTTTACAGTAGAAAGAAGCGATAACATCAAAGTCAACCGCTCGGAGACGAGTGGGACATGTGTGAGACAGCGGGGCAAACGTACTGCGATAAATGGAAGCGAAGCGAAAGCTCTTGGACCGGGGGTGTACCGCTCTTAGTGACTGTCAGCAGAAATACCGTCAGAGTCGAACGATACCATCGCGACAGCGGACTCAGAACAACGTACAAAGGAACCATCTCAGGCAATAAGATTCAAGGTACGGTCGACTTCTGCTGCTGCGACGCAACACAAACGACCCGCAGGACACCGACTACACCGGTTACGAATTTTGGCTGACAAAGCGGAATCAATTTAACGGCAACTACCTCAACGCCGAGATGGTCAAGGCCTTCATTGTCTCCGGCGATTCTCGCAACCGCTTTGGGCCATAACAGTCAGAACCATCTGCGGTAGCGGATGGCTCGTGAGTTACCCGTTACCGCAGGCGGTTCTAACTTCAGCTGTCTCATACTATTT
This sequence comes from Pyrinomonadaceae bacterium, assembly GCA_036506395.1. GTDB lineage: Bacteria > Acidobacteriota > Blastocatellia > Pyrinomonadales > Pyrinomonadaceae > DASXRU01. The sequence continues at coordinate 25,609 of DASXRU010000250.1, forward strand.
TTCAAACCAGGCGAACGCTTAATCTCTCTCCAAGTCCAATGTACGCGTCTGCGTTATTCACGCTCGAACCGCGGAGACTCAATCCGTGGGCAAGTGTTAACATAAGCATCAGCCAGGGAAGATTACCGACCTATGATCGTTAAGCGAAATATTTGTCAGTTATTATGGATGTTTTTTGCGTTGAGTTTGACGGCGCTAGTCTGTCACGCCGAACAGTTGCCGGTTAAGACGTACACGACTAGTGATGGGTTGCCGCGCGACGCGGTGACGCTCATCAAGCAGGATTCGCGAGGCTTTATCTGGATGATCGCGGGCGACGGTATCTCGCGCTTCGACGGCTACAGATTTATTAATTACACAACGGACGATGGGTTGCCTGACCGGCGCGTCAACGACCTGCTTGAAACACGAAGCGGCGTGTACTGGCTGGCGACTGAATCAGGATTGTGCCGCTTCAATCCGATGGGCAGTCGATTGCGGAATACTGATTCGGGATTGGCGGCGTCACCATCTATTCGCAATCCGCAATCCGAAATTCGAAATCCCGGCTCGCCGATGTTCATCGTTTACAATCCGACTGAGAAACCGATAGCGTTCAATGTTCTGTTGGAAGACGAGACGGGAGTGATCTGGTGCGCCACGGGTGAAGGGCTGTACCGGCTAAATACGGCACCGAACGGCGAGGCACAGTTTCATTTAATAGATTTGGGAACTCGGACTGGGAGTGAAGCGGACAAGAAGGCGACTGCCATCATTAAGGACCGCAAAGCTTTTCTGTGGGTTGGAACGGAGCGCGGCACATTGTACCGGCTCGCGCCCGATGGCCACGTTGAGCGTTACTCAAAGGAGCACGGACTGCCTCAAGCAGGCATTACCTCACTGCTCGAAGATCGCGACGGGAATATTTGGACGGGAACGCAAAACGGCGGACTGTGCAGACTCCTCGCCGAACCTGACACGTCGCGCGCGGTAGTCGCTCAAACATATTTGAAAAAGGACGGGCTGGCGTCTGCGTGGATCATGGCTCTTTGTCAAAGTCGTGATGGGAAGCTCTGGGTAGCAACAAATGCCGGTCTTTGTTTATTTCTTCCCTCGAGTGATAAGCACGAGCAAAGCTTTCGCGTCTACAACGCGCAGAACGGAATCTGCGATTCCGACGTGTGGGATCTCACGGAAGACCGCGCCGCCAACTTATGGGTGGCTTCGCAGTGCGGCGCCACGAAAGTCGTGCGTAATGGTTTTACCGGTTACAGTCCGGCTGACGGCCTGGCCACACCTTATATCAACTCCATCTTCGAAAACCGCGACGGCGAATTGTTCGTCATCAATTCCCCTGGCACAAGGGGCAACCTTGGACGCCGCGTCAACCGATTCGACGGCGCGCGTTTCACTTCCTTCGCTGCGAAACCGCCGCCACCTATTCAGTATCATGGCTGGGGCTGGGGGCAGACGATCATCCAAGACCATCTTGGTGAGTGGTGGTTACCGACCGGCCATGGGCTGTATCGCTTGCCGAAAGTTGATCGCCTCGAGCAACTGGCGTCCGCCAAGCCGAAAGCCTTTTACGCCCTGCGCGACGAATTGCCTGCTCCTGAAGTGTTTCGCGTTTATGAAGACTCGCGCGGCGATGTGTGGATGGCGACGACGGGAGCACGATACGGCCTCATGCGGTGGGAACGCGCGACCGATTCTCTGCACGATCACACGGCGGAAACAGGGGTGCCGCCGAACACGGATTTCACTGCCTTTCGTGAGGACAAGGTAGGCAATCTCTGGATCGCTACATCTGAAGGCGGCGGCCTTCTGCGTTACCGTGAAGGCCGCTTCAAGCGTTTCACGGTTGATGATGGCGTGCCGCCGGGTTGGATCATCTGGCTTTATTTAGATCGCGCCGGAAGGTTATGGGTTGGAAGTCAGCTCGGCGGCTTGAACAGAATTGATGACATAACGGCTGATATTTTGCGCGTCACGAAGTACACGACCGCCGACGGCCTTTCGAGCAACAACATCCGCTCCATTACGGAAGACGAGTGGGGACGCATCTATGTCGGCACGGGGCACGGCGTTGATCGTCTGGACCCGGAAACCCGAAGCGTCAAACAGTTCACTGTCGCAGACGGATTACCCAAAGGCACGGTTGAAATCGCCTTTCGTGACCGGCAGGGCGCATTGTGGTTCGGTTCACATTTCGGTTTGTCGCGTCTCGCTCCTGAAAGGCAGGAGTCGAGCATGCCGCCCTCAGTTTATATCACGGGCTTGCGCGTAGCAGGCGTTGCGCGGCGCGTTTCGGAGTTGGGCGAGACCAGTTTGCCGCAGCTTGATCTTGCTTCTAATCAGAATCAGGTGAGCGTGGAGTTCGTCGGACTCGGCGGGAGCCTCGGCGAAGATCTGCGTTACCAGTACCGGCTCGAAGGCGCGGGAGACGATTGGAGTGCGCCGACAACTCAACGGACAGTCAACTATGCGAATCTTTCGCCGGGCTCGTATCGCTTCCTCATCCGCGCCCTTAACGCCGACGGCCTAACGAGTCCAACCTCCGCCACCGTTGCCTTCAGGATTGCTACCCCGATCTGGATGCGCTGGTGGTTCATGACGCTGGCCGCGCTGTTCATCGGGCTGGCGATTTACAGGCTTTACCGCTATCGCGTCTCTCGCCTTCTGGTGGTAGCAAACATGCGCACACGCATCGCCACCGACCTGCACGACGACATCGGCTCGGGCCTATCGCGTATGGCCATCTTGAGCGAAGTGGTCAAGCAACAGGTCGGAGACACCGCCGCCAGGCAGTCCGTTCCGCTGCTCACTGAGATAGCCGAGTCGGCGCGCTCTCTGGTCGCCTCGATGAGAGACATCGTGTGGGCGATCGATCCCCGGCAGGATGACCTCGGCAATGTGGTCTCTCGTGTTCGGCAGTTCGCCTCCGACGTGCTCGAACCCCAAAAGATCAAGTTGGCTTTTCACGCCCCGTCAGAATTGGAGAAGGTCAAGCTCGATCCAGAGCAGCGCCGTCATCTTTTTCTAATCTTCAAAGAAGCCATCAACAATATTGCCCGCCACGCCGGCTGCGACTCTGTCTCGCTCGATATTACTGTCTCGCATAATCGGCTGAGCGCGGAAATCCGTGACGACGGGCGCGGGTTCCCAGAGGCGCATGCTCGAGCGGCTTCTGTAAACGGAGGTGTTGGTGGTCACGGGCTGGAGAATATGCGAAGCCGTGCGGAGGAGCTTGACGGCCGCTTGAGCGTCGAATCATCGTCGGGTTGTGGGACTTGTGTGAAGCTGACGATCCCGCTCAAGAAACGGTAGCATAAACATGCTATCGTTTTGTTAAGAAAAGTGAGGTAGCATCGCGCCGTCGTTTGTAGCATGGACTTTAATCTGTGGTTGTGCGCCCAAGGTCACAGACTAAAAGTCTAGGCTACTCCAAAAGGAGCACCTGTGATCTCAAGCAACACCGAGCGCCAGCCGGACAAACCAATTCGCGTGGCGATTGTTGAGGACGACCGGGCCACGCGCGAAGGACTGGGGATGCTGATCAGCGGCACGCCCGGTTACCAGTGTGTGGGCACATTCCGTTCGGTGGAAGATGCGCTACGCCGTGCGGACGGCGAGAAGCCCGACGTGCTGCTCCTGGACATTCATTTGCCTGGCATGCTCGGTTCTGACGGCGTGCGGCTGCTGCACGAGAAATACTCTTCCGTTCAGATCATTATGCTGACCGTTTACGCCGAGGAGGATAAGGTTTTCGAGTCCATCTGCAATGGCGCGTGCGGCTATCTATTGAAGGAGACGCCGCCGGCAAGACTGCTGGAAGCAATCAGCGAGGCGCGCGATGGCGGATCTCCGATGTCGCCTGAGATCGCGCGGAAAGTAGTCACCCTGTTTCAAAAGACCAATCGGACGGAAAAGTTCGACGAACAACTCACGCCGCAGGAAGTGCGGCTGCTGAAACTGCTGGTGGAAGGCTACAGCTATCAGGGAGCCGCCGACCATCTCAATATCAGCGTCAACACCATCCGCGACTACATCCGCAGGATCTACGAAAAACTCCACGTCCACTCAAAGAGCGAAGCCGTCAGCAAAGCTCTCCGCAGCCGTCTCATCTATTAGAGGACCTTTCTTCTTCTCCCTTTTCGCCCTCTCCATTGGGAAGAGGGAGTCTAACTCCACTCTTCATCCGAAAAATAAACACATGGATATGCTATGCCGCCCGGAGTCGTAGCGCTCTAAACTGACTTCGAAATGGTCTATGCGGCAATACGGCCGCGTTAAGTTACGACGATGTTCAGCCTTCCGCTTCAACTTGTCTTCGCAGCAGTGACAGCCTGAAGCTGAACTCTAAACCGCTGTTAGGGGCTAAAGAATTGAAGGAGTAAGTCGATGAATTACACAATCATGAACCGCAGACGACTGTACTTGCAATGGCGT
>DASXRU010000251.1:0-70567 GCA_036506395.1 Pyrinomonadaceae bacterium
AGCCGAAATACTCCATGGTCACGAACGCTTGTTTGTAGAACTTGGCATTAACCTCCGCACTCTCCGCAATCGCTCGCAACACCTGTGCGCGGGTCTTGCGAGCGGCATTTAAGTCGTCCACCAGAGCACTTTGATTTGCCAGAGTAACGCCGGCCGTGTCCAGCAGCTTCTGCACGAAGGCCGCATTGGACAAACCGCCGTATCTGTTTTGCATCTCCGTCCGCTGCATCCAGGCGTCAGTGAGGGCCACTTTCTTAGCTTCCCCGATGACCGGGTCATCTGTGGGATCAGAGATGCTCTGCAAATCCGCTATGAATTCCCCGTAGTGCGGCCGGTCTATCTTGGATTGATCATTTAGCTCGGCCGGGGTTACCGGCCTTTGGCCCAGCGAGACCATGTAGAGGTACATCACATAGGAACCTTTGCGCTGGAACTCCGGCGAGCGGAAGAAGTTGGCCGAGATCGCTCCCCGGGTGTACTTTATGCACTCGGTGTCTGCAGCCTGGCACCCGTTTAAGATGTCCAGGTAGAACTGCAGTCCGTCGGGTTCCGGTTCGCGTCCCAGGAAATCAAGGTACTGCATGCGAACGAAGAAGGGCGCGTCTTCGATTGGATTAATACCAGTGTCGTAAAGCTCGGCGGTATTGCCACCCGAACCGCCTGCGGCCAGGACCTCGCCGTTGAGCAGAAGAGTTGCAGTGTGGAAACGGCGTGCGGTGTTGAGTGAGGCGGTGTTGCTCCATGTCCCAGTGGCCGGATCATACAATTCTGCGCTGTTGGTGATGTTTGGAAGACCATCGACAAAGAAGCCCCCGGCGACCAGGACTTTGCCGCTGGTTAACAACGTTGCGGTGTGAAAAGCACGACCCTGGTTGAGATTACCAGTCATGGTCCATAGCCCAGTCGCCGGGTCGTACAACTCGGCGGAGTTGGTAACGCGACCCAGAGCAAAGTCTACGAAGCCGCTGGCAACCAGGACCTTGCCGTTGTACAGCAGGGTTGCCGTATGCAGCTCGCGGGCAGTGTTGAGGTTGCCGGTGCTAGTCCACATCCCGGTGGCCGGGTCGTACAGCTCCGCGCTGTTGAGTGCGCCATTGCTGTTGACACCTCCGGCGACCAGGACCTTGCCGCTTTGAAGCAAGGTTGTGGTGTAACGATATCGGCCTATGTTGAGATTGCCGGTGCTGGTCCATATCCCAGTGGCCGGATCGTAAAGCTCGGCACTATTGAGTTCACCACCATTGAGGAAACCTCCGGCGACCAGGACGATGCCATTGGGTAGCAATGTCGCAGTGTGAGAATCGCGGGCCGTGTTCAGATTCCCTGTGCTACTCCATGTCCCTGCGACCGGGTCGTATAGTTCCGCGCTATTAAGCTGGGAGCAAACTTGGGGCGGTGGACCACAACTGAACCCTCCCGCAACCAGTACCTTGCCGTTCTGGAGCAGCGTGGCGGTGTGCGAATCGCGCGCGGTGTTGAGACTGCCGGTGGTACTCCACGTTCCCGTAGCAGGGTCATATAATTCTGTATTATTGAGACTGCCGCTATCACCTGCGCCACCAGCGACTAGAACCTTGCCGTTGGGCAAGCGCGTCGCTGTGTGACCAAAGTTGTGCGCTGTGTTGAGACTGCCGGTGATGGTCCAACTGGGACTGACCACCGCTGCGGGAGTTGATGTAGGTGTGGGTGTCGCAGTAGGAGTAGCGGTTGGTGTTGGTGTGACCGTCGGCGTCGGAGTTGGTGTCGAAGCCGATTCGGCGCCTGAGTCGTACAGCTCGGCAGTATTCAAGGTACCAGGGCCGCCGGAGACGTTGCCGCCCTCGACAAGGACCTTTCCGTTGCTCAGAAGAGTTGCTGTGTAAGCGACACGGGCCATATTGAGACTGGCGGTGATGCTCCACGTTCCCGTGGCAGGGTCGTACAGCTCGGCACTGTTGCCAGGGTTACCGCCCCCAAAGACGAGGACTTTACCACTGGGCAGGAGCATAGCTGTTTGACCCACGCGGGCCAGGTTGAGATTGCCGGTGCTAGTCCAAGTCCCTGTGGCGGAGTCATACAGCTCGGCACTGTTCGAAGGGCAGCCGCCGATGCAATCGTATTCAAAGCCCCCCGCAAGCAGAACCTCGCCGTTTTGAAGCAGCGTTGCGGTGTAAGAATATCTAAACGGACTGGGGTTAACAGTGATGCTCCACGTCCCTGTGGCCGGATCATAAAGCTCCGCGCTGCCGTCCCAGTCAAAAACCAGGACCTTGCCGTTGGGCAGCATTGCCGTCGAAGACGGGGGTGAATTCAGGCTGCCTGTGCTAGTCCACATGCCGGTAGCCGGATCGTATAACTCCGCGCTATTGGTAGTGTGGCCGTCACGGTCGACGATGCCCCCCACGACCAGGACCTTGCCGTCAGGCAGCAGCGTCGCGGTGTGAAAACCAGCGCGTGGCGTATTGAGATTGCCGGTAATGCTCCACGTTCCGGTGGCCGGGTCGTACAGTTCAGCGCTGTTTAGAGGATTCACAGGACGACTACCGTCGTAGCCACCAACCACCAGGACCTTGCCGTTAAGCAGCAACGTTGCGGTGTGTGCAAAGCGGCTGGTACTGACGCCAGCGCTAGTCCACGTCCCTGATGATGAGTCGTACAGCTCCGCGCTGTTGACAACCCCGCCGCCGGGGTTGAAGTCGCGTCCCCCCATGACCAGGACCTTGCCGTTGGGCAACAGTGTCGCAGTGTCCAGAGCGCGGGCTGCGTTGAGGCTCCCGGTGTAGTTCCAACTTGGAGTAGCGACTTGTGCGGAGGCTATGCCTCCCGGTCCCGGCATGAAGATGACGCAACTCATCAAACCGGCGAGTGCCAGTATCAGGGTGGGCCGATAGCGGCGATGTTTCATTTGGACTTTCATTAGAACCTCCTGCTTGCCGTTGTGTGCAGCAGCGCGTTTTTCCTCTTTCACCTACTAACGCGGGAATTGTTTTCGAAACCTCTAACGGCCGTGAGGGATTCAGATATTCAATTGAGTATCTAATGGGAAAAGCCCCCGATGGTGGGTCGGGGGCTTTTGCATATCGCAGAGCGTGCCAGTGAACGCCATCCGCTATTTCCTGGTTTCGACGTAGCTGACGCAATCACCTTGATTCTCGAAGCTACGGGGAAAGTTGAAGTTCACCCAACCACCATCCTTGCATTGATCCGTGCTCGTCGGCGGACCGCATCGCGGACCATCGAAGTTAATGCGCCCTGGGCTTCCAGCCGGACGGATCCCTGTCGCGAAGAATTCAAGCGGGTCCGAACCGTAGTTGACCCCCCGATGGACCCCGTTGGTTTCCTGCTCAGTGAAAGCTGTTCCGGCCGGGTATACATTGACCTCGCCGCAACCACTCTCGAGGGTGAGAGTGCCCTTGGTTACCACGACGTACACCGTGCCCGGATGCAAATGCCAGCCCGTATTTTCTCCAGGTGACATAGTAGTCTTCGACATTCTCACGTCGGCCGGTCCGGCCAAGGGGGCGTAAAAGTCAATCCTCCCTGCCGCCAGAGGTGTTGTCGTCACCGCATATGCGGTGATACCAAGAAGGGTGACCGCGCAGAGGCCCACTGCAAGTGCGAGTTTGCGCTTAGAGATTATCTTTTCCATGATCATAGTCCTTTCTATGGAGCAAGTTTGCGAATGGCCCTCGGGTCGTATCGGTAAAGAGCTAAGGCAGATGAGCGGTGACCCTGCGGGCTTTCTCTGCATTGTGGTAGCTCTGTGTTGCCTTCACCTACTAACGCGGGAAACACTTCAAAAACCTCTAACGGTATGAAGTTACTTCTTTTCATCAAAGCCCGTTTGCGCAGTAGAGGATTCATTTAAGGTGTTATAATTCGCGACGCCTTCAGCCAGTCTCATCTGATACAGGGGTGATTAATGACACCCTCACCACATGAAGTGACGCAGTTGCTAGTCGATTGGGGCAATGGAAACCAGGCGGCGCTGGACAAGTTAATGCCGTTGGTTTATGAGGAACTGCATCGCCTGGCAAGCCGCTACATGGGCCGGGAACGTAGGGGTCACACGCTGCAAACCTCGGGGCTAGTCAACGAGGCGTATCTCCGGCTAATCGATCAGAGTCAGGTACACTGGCAGAATCGCGCCCACTTCTATGGCATCGCGGCGCAAACGATGCGACGTATCCTGGTCGATCACGCTCGCAGTCGTCACTATGCCAAACGTGGAGGCGACGCCCTCCGAATGCCTTTAGACGAAGTAGTAATTGTATCGCCCGAGCGCGCTAGCGATGTGGTGGCGCTCGATGAGGCACTTAACCACCTGGCCGACTTTGACCCGCGCAAAAGTCAGATAGTCGAACTGAGGTTCTTTTGTGGATTAAGCATTGAAGAAACGGCTGAGGTCCTGGCTGTCTCACCCGGCACAGTCATGCGCGATTGGACCCTGGCGAAAGCCTGGCTGCGAAAAGAAATTAGCGGCGGTAATTGACAGTCTGTTAGAGGTTTCCGAAAACATTCTCGCGTTTGGAGTTGGGGGAAGTATGACGGTCGCCTTTGCGGCTCAACCTCCAGTGCCCCGGTGTCTTCAGGGGTGACTTTACTACCAATGCAACCTGAACGTTGGCAGCAGATTGAGCAACTGTTCCACCTGGCGTTGGAACAGAAACCCGACCAGCGAGGCGGGTTCCTTGAGCAGGCGTGCTCAGGCGACGAATTGCTGCGCAGTGAAGTCGAGGCCTTGATCTCGTCGCACGAGCAAGCGCAAGACTTTATTGAGACTCCAGCCTCCGACCTGGCAGCGGAACTACTTGCGAAGGGCCATACCGGATTAGCAATCGGCCAGACTGTCGGCAGTTATGAAATCGTGTCCGTGTTGGGTGTTGGTGGAATGGGCGAAGTGTACCTGGCTAAGGACCCGCGGCTGGGACGCCATGTCGCACTTAAGCTGCTGCCCGCACAATTCACTATCAATGCGGATCGGCTGCGCCGCTTCGAGCAGGAGGCGCGGGCCGTGTCAGCATTGAACCATCCCAATATTGTAACTATTTACGAGATTGGCCGGGACAACAGCTCACAGTTCATCGTTACCGAATTTGTTGAGGGCCAAACCCTTCGCCAGCGAATGGCTGAGACGGCGATTACTCTACGCTTAGCACTCGACGTCTCCATTCAAGTCAGCAGTGCTCTGGAGGCTGCCCACGCCGCCGGGATCGTGCATCGAGACATTAAGCCCGACAACATCATGCTGCGCACGGACGGCTACTTGAAAGTCCTGGATTTTGGACTTGCCAAGCTGACTGAAACTCCGTCCGCCACGAGTAAGGATGAAGCTTCGACCGCGCTCAAAGTTCAGACGGAGTCCGGACTGGTAATGGGTACGGCCACCTACATGTCGCCGGAGCAGGCGAGGGGGCTCGTGGTAGATGCAAGGACTGACATTTTCAGCCTCGGCGTAGTGGTCTACGAGATGATTGCTGCTCGCCCCCCATTCGAGGGCGCCACCATCAGCGATGTGATTGCCGCAATCCTTAAAGAGGAAGCGGCGCCGCTCAGGCAGTACTCGCTCGAGATCCCAATTGAACTCGAGTGGATAGTGAAGAAGGCGTTGGCCAAAGATCGGGAAGAACGCTATCAGACGATCAAAGAGTTGCAGATCGATTTGAAGCGGCTCAAACAGGAGCTGGAGCTGCAAGCGAAACTGGATGGCCTGGCTCCAGCGAGACGGCAGGATGGAAGCGCAGCCACGAGAAGTAGCGGCGGGAACGTTTATGATTCCACCGGAGGGATCGCGCGAACATCCTCAACGGCTGAGTCGCTCGTTAGCGAAAGCAAACTTGGCACGCGCAGTATTGCAGTTGGTCGCGGAATGCTTGTGATCATCATCGCTGCTATCGCCCTCTTCTCCCTCATCTCCTTTTACGCGGGGTTGAAGAATGTGCCACCAACTACCCAACCAACGTTTCGCCAGCTTACCTTCCGTCGCGGCGCCATTACCGGGGCGAGATTTGCCCCAGGCGGCGACACGCTGATCTACAGCGCAGCCTTTGACGGAAAGCCGGTAGAACTTTTTACTACTCATTTAGAAAGTCCAGAATCGAGCTCGCTTAAACTTCAGGCCGGCATCCAGTCAATCTCTTCCACTGGTGAGATGGCCATTCTGCTTGATTGTGAGCTCGACATGTTCGGATGCCATGACGGGACGCTGGCGCGGGTGCCGTTGGTTGGAGGCACACCGCGCGAGATCATGGAACATGTTTACTCGGCTGACTGGGCTCCGGATGGACAGCAACTCGCCATAGTGCGCGCAAATGACGAGGGACAATACCAGCTTGAATATCCGATCGGAACAGTTCTTTACAAAGCTGCGGGCAGGATTGGCCCCATGCGGGTATCACCAAAGGGAGACATGGTTGTATTCGTTGATCAACCAGTCCTGGGCGATCCCGGGGGTTCGGTAATGTCCGTGGATCGCAATGGCCAAAAAAGAACAGTATCGAGCGGATGGACTTCGTTTGGGGGCCTTGCCTGGTCTCCGACGGGCGAAGAAATCTGGATTGCTGCCGGCAAGGACAGGGTAAATGCCATCTATGCACTCACGCTTTCCGGTAAGGTGCGGCTGGTTCTTCCCGGGTACGGTAATGTAGGGTTGAGGGACATCTCTCGTGACGGGCGCGTCCTGATACAGCGCGGGATCCCGCGCACCCGCATGGTTGTATTCGCTGATGGCTCTGAGAAGGAACGAGATCTGGCATGGTTTGACTCGTCCACCGCGGCTGATATTTCGTCTGACGGAAAGAGCCTGCTTTTCTACGATTGGAGCCCGGCCGTTGGTGGAGTTCGTTTTGTATATCTCCGAAAGATGGACGGATCTAATGAGCCGATCCGGCTTGGCCAGGGAAAAGCTCTGGCGTTATCGCCTGATGGGAAATGGGCCCTGGCAGTGCAAGAGGGTTCACAACCGCAGCTTGTCTTGATGCCTACGGGCCCAGGGCAGCAGCGCTTGCTTCCACGCGGTGACATTAGCGAGTATCACTATGCAACGTGGTTTCCTGACGGACAACAAATCCTTTTCACCGCTCTGGAGCCGGGCCATGGGTTGCGCTCGTATGTCCAGGACATATCGGGCGGCCCGGCGAATCCCGTTACGGAGGAAGGTGTGATCGCGCTCCTGGTTTCACCTGATGGGAAGCGTCTCGTCGCCTGGGCCCCGGATGGAGGTCCGGATGGCAGATACTATCTGTCTCCGAGGGATGGAGCCGAATCTATCCCAATCCCCGGCCTTGAAGTGGGAGAGGTTCCAATCCGATGGAGCGCCGACGGGCGCGCTCTTTACGTGCGGGGGTCTGGCGCTCTCAAGATAAACATCTACCGGATTGATCTCTCCAGTGGGCGTCGAGAACTTCGCAAGGAGATTGTGCCCGATCAGGTTGGGTTTATTCTCCTGGTGGAACCAGAGGGCATTCAGATTACGCCGGATGGCAAGTCTTATGTATATACCTACTGGACTGCGTTCAGAGATCTGTTTCTGGCAGAAGGATTGAAGTAAGGGTTTTCATTTGCCATTCACCATTCGCGACTTTTTGTTGCGAGCTGTTAGAGCTTTCGCTCCATTTTCCCGCGTTACTAATCGGGGGAATAAAATGTTGGTTTCAGCGCGATAGTAGAATCTGTGGAGGCATTCGGGAGAATCTTGACTCTAGCAGGATAGGGGCATAGCATCCGATTCGTCATCAGTCACGCTCATCCGGTCGACGTTACGAAACTCCTCGCTTACTTCGCGCTGATCAGGTAAAGCAGGCTTTGGATAGACCGTTAAAGGAGATGTCACATGCGAAGAACCATTCTTGCCGCTGTAACGATCGCAGGGGTTGTGTTGCTCAGCATTCCGGGGGCCGAGGCATGCGGTGACAAGGCACTCAGAATCGGTCGCGGCATCAGGTTTCAGCGCCCGTTACACCCGGCGGCAGTTCTGATTTATATTCCTTCCAATTCTCAAAGAGCTACACAGCTTCAATCCATGTTAAAGAAGGTGGGCCACAAGTCTTACGCGGCGCCAGGTGCCGACAGGCTCAGCGAAGCACTGAGGTCAGGACAATACGACCTCGTCCTTGTCGATCTTGCCGAGGCTGCCGGCCTGGAAAAGCAGATCGGGAACTCGTCTTCGAAGCCACTGGTCATACCTGTGGTCCCTAACGGCACGAAAGCTGAAGTGGCCGCAGCCCGGAAGCAGTACGGAAATGTGGTAAAGAATCCGCACAGCGCCGATCAGTATCTCGACGCAATTGATATAGCAATGCGATCGAGAGTACGCCTCCTGGCAAAGAAAGCCTGACAGCACCTGACCTATCGACTCTTAAGGGAGAGCTATGCTTGCCAAAAGAATTGCTCAGGCAATTGTCTGTTTGGCGCCACTGACCATCCATTTGGCGCTGACGGCCAGTGTGCTTGCTCAAGCATGGACACCTCCGAAGGGCGAGGGTTCGGTGTCATTCACTTACCAAAAGGTTGATGTGCGCGACCACTTTGATGCCGGCGGCGACGTAGAGGATAGAGGCCGTATTCACACGCATGACGCGATCATGGCTTTGGAATATGGCCTTACGGACAACCTGGCGCTCGACTTTGACGTGGCGTATATCGCGTCCAAGTGGGATCATCCTCAAGGCCCCATAGGCCTGCGTCCCCACGGTCCGCTCGATAACGGCTTTTTCCATCCCACATTTCAGGATGCGCATCTGGATCTCCGCTACAACGCGGTCAAGCGGCCTCTGGTGATAACTCCCTTCATCGGCGTCACTGTTCCTACTCATGATTATCAAGTTCGGGGGCACTCAGCGGTCGGCCGAGGCTTCAAAGAGCTACTGATCGGGGTTAGTGTCGGCCGGGAGTTGAGCCCTATCTTGCCGAACACTTATGTCCATGCGCGGTATTCTTTGGCAATACTTAGACGCTTCGCCGGCTTGAATCTCAATCATAGCAATGCTGACTGGGAGGTTGGATGGGTTGCTAACAGGAAAATTACTCTTCGTTTCATGGGTGCCTGGCAAAAGGCTCATGGAGGTTTTGAATTCCCGGCAGGCGTTATGTTAACTCCGGCGCAGTTCCTTATCCATGACAGGGTTGCAAGGGCGGATTACACGCAATTGGGGGGCGGCCTTACATACTCCGTAAATCGATCCCTTGCCCTACACGCTGCTTATGCCAAGACCGTCGTCGCCAGAAATACTCATGGGGATGGAGGAATCATCCTCGGATTCAGTTGGAGATTTCGGCGAGGCTCGTCTGGCCGGATTGCCGCCAACACCCCGCCGCCGCCTCTAACCCTGGGACAGGGAATGTTTTGACCTTACCGACGTTCGGCTGACTACCGGTTGATTCCTACAGACGGTAGTGAACGCCGGCCCGCCTCAGTTCTTCGTCGTTCACATCAACATTTTGCAGCCGCAGCGTCACGTCGGCATTCAAGTCCCAACCGGCTCGTTCACCCGCGTTCAGCTTCACGGTTCCCGCGGCAGCAATCATCGCGGCGTTGTCGGTGGAAAGATGCGGTGAAGGGAAGTAGACAGGGACGCCCAGACGGCCTGCCACTTCGCGCGATGCGTCCCTCAATGCGCCGTTGCATGCTACGCCGCCGGCTACCACCAGGGTTCGTGGCCGGTATTCCTCGGCGACTTTCTCCATCGTGGTGACCAGTGAACGCACCACCACGCCCTGAAAACTTGCGGCCAGGTCTTTTATTTCCTGGGAAGGCTCTGCGCCGTTCTGCAGGGGTTGTAATCCAGCCTCGCGCACGTGTTTTGTAACCGCGGTCTTCAATCCGCTAAAACTGAAATCCGCGCTGCCATCGCCCATGCGCGGAAGGGTGAAACGTACTGCTCGAGGATTCCCCTCGCGCGCCAACCTTTCGATAATTGGGCCACCGGGATACCCCAGGCCCAACATCTTAGCGACTTTGTCGAAGGCTTCACCGGCAGCATCGTCTCGTGTGCGTGCGACAACTTTGTATTTCCCGGGCTCAGGCACGACAAACAGGTTCGTGTGGCCACCGGAAACGATCAAAGCCAGGGCAGGATACTCGACCGGAGGGTTATCAAACGCGACCGAATAAATGTGTCCTTCGATGTGATTGACACCGACGATCGGTTTCTGCAAAGCGAAAGCCATTGCCTTGGCATACGAGACGCCCACGAGCAGCGACCCAACCAGCCCCGGGCCCGCAGTAACTGCAATGCCGTCGATTTGCGGTTTGGCGAGCTGCGCGCGAGTGAACGCTTCTTCGACAATGGGGACGATCTTGTCCAGATGCTCGCGCGAAGCCAACTCGGGCACGACGCCGCCGAAACGCTTGTGCGTTTCCACCTGCGAAGCGATGACGGAGGAGACAATCTCGCGGCCATCGCGCACGATCGCCGCCGCAGTTTCGTCACAAGAGCTTTCGATTCCGAGTACTAACACGAAAGGATTCTAGCAATGAATCAGTTGAGGGGCGAAACGCAGGCGACCTGAGGTTGGACGCGGGGCTTTCAGTTCTCATAAAAGCTAAGCGACGAATCGCCTTGCTTGAGAACCCTTCGACGCCGTAGTTCTCCAATCGCATCCGGGAGGTCGTTCTTATGATGATGTTCGATAATCAGGAGTCCGTCGGCGGCAACCAGCTTTGATTCCGAACGCAAGGGGTTTAGCGCGCGCATGTAATCTGTCGCATAAGGCGGATCGAAAAAGATTATGTCCCAGGGGCCGCGCTTGCGTGCCGGGGCTTGGCGCAGGAAGTCTTCGACCTCGCTGCAAACAACGTCCGTTTCCTCTTCCGGCACACCGCAGAGATCCAGATTAGCCTCAACCAAGCCGCACATCTTGCGAGATCGATCAACGAAGGTCACATAACTCGCGTCGCGCGAAAGGGCTTCGATGCCCACCGCTCCTGAGCCGGCACAGAGATCAAGAAAGCGAGCGCCTTCGATACGCGGGGCGATGACGTTGAAGAGCGTCTCTCGCAGACGGTCCGATGTTGGTCGCACCTGAAGAGACGTCGGACTCTTCAGATTGCGGCCACGATATTTTCCGGCGATGATTCGCAACCGTGCTCCAAACGGGTTCAGTGAACTCAGTCTTCTGTCGAATAGAAGCGCAGTCAATGATGAAAAGGCAAATTCCCATCTAAATCAAGTACGGATTGAACCCGTACTTACCATCTTGTCGATTTATTGCTGGCGATTTACGATTCGCTCATGCGGATTCTGGTACTGGGTGGCACAAAGTTTGTCGGGCCCCATGTGGTGCGAAACCTTGCCGAGCATGGCCATGACGTAACCATTTTTCATCGCGGTCAAACCGAGACTGAACTGCCGCCGAGCGTGCGACACGTTCACGGTGACTTCATCAACTTTTCCGATCATGTTCGTACTTTGCGCAACATCAAGCCTGAAGTCGTGCTCGATATGGTCCCTTTCCACGAGGAAGACGCCCAAAGGGTCAAAGCCTTCAAGGGAGTAGCCCGGCGCGCAGTTGTGATCAGCAGCGGCGACGTGTACAGGGCATTCGGACGAATCTGGCGAACAGAGCCCGGCGACCCTGATCCGGTGCCGCTTACTGAGGATTCGCCCTTGCGGCAGAAGTTGACCCACGCCGGTCTCGACTACAACAAGACCGCGGTAGAGCGTGCGGTCATGGATGATCCGGAGCTGCCTGTCACGATCCTGCGCTTGCCTGCGACGCATGGTCCCGGCGACGCCCAGCATCGTTTGCACCAGTACATCAAGCGGATGGATGACGGCCGTCCCGCCATTCTTCTGGACGAAGTTCATGCGGCATGGCGTTGGGCCCGCGGCTATGTTGAAGACGTCGCCTACGCTATCGTCCTTGCCGTCATGAATGAACGCGCAGCGGGCCGAACCTATAACGTCTGCTACCCGGTGGCTTTTACGGAAGTTGACTGGGTGAAGAAGATTACGCAGGTTATTGGCTGGAAAGGCCAGGTAATTGCGCTGCCGGCCCAGCGTCTGCCTGAGTCTCTACGCAACGAAACCTTGGATCTGCGACAGCAATACGATGTTGATTCGGGCAGGATTCGTCGAGAGCTCGGTTACGCCGAAGTAGTGTCATTCGACGAGGCGTTACGCCGAACGATTGAATGGGAGCGGGCCAATCCGCCCGAGAACGTCGATCCGGAACAATTCAACTACAACGCGGAAGACGCAGTATTGTCGCGCTTACAAGCATCTCTTGATTCGAAACCTGGGCCATTTGAGATTTAGAAAATATCATCCAACCGCGGCCAGGCCAAAACGCGCTTTGTTCCACACGCGCCTTATCATTTTTGACGTTTCAGCAGATCCACCGCGCTCGTTGAGGTAGAACGCAGCCTCGTTCTTGGCTTGTTCCAGTATGGTCAGGTCGCGGACGAGATTGCCGACACGAAACTCCGGTAGTCCCGCCTGCCGCGTGCCCATGATTTCGCCCGGGCCGCGCAACTCCAAATCTTTTTCGGCGATGCGAAAGCCGTCGTTGGTCTCTTTCATGATGCCGAGACGTTCTTCCGCCACGCTGGTCGTCTTGTCGGCGGTCAGCAGTATGCAGAAGCTTTGATTGCCACCCCGTCCCACTCTCCCGCGAAGTTGGTGGAGCTGCGATAAGCCAAAGCGCTCCGCGTGCTCGACGATCATCACCGTCGCATTGGGAACATCAACGCCAACCTCGATCACCGTAGTCGATACCAGTACTTGAACGTCCCCGGCAACGAAGTGGCGCATGACCTCATCTTTTTCTGGCGCCTTCATTCTGCCATGTAGCAGGCCGACGGAAAATTCAGGGAAGATTTGATCGCGGAGTTGTTCATACATGCGCGTCGCGTCCTTCAGGTCGAGCTTCTCAGATTCCTCGACCAGCGGATAGACCACGAAGACCTGACGGCCTGTTTTCAATTTGCGCCGCACCCATTCATAAAGCTCCGCGCGTTTGTCTTCGCCACCAACTGAGGTCTTCACCGGGGTTCTTCCCGGTGGCATCTGGTCAATTATGGAAACGTCCAGGTCGCCATAGACAGTCATAGCCAGGGAGCGCGGAATCGGGGTAGCTGTCATCACCAGGACATCCGGATTGAAGCCGCGCGCGCGCAATTCGGCGCGTTGCATGACGCCAAAACGATGCTGTTCATCGATAACAACAAGGCCGAGCTTATTGAAGACGACTGATTCCTGAATCAGGGCGTGGGTGCCGATGCACGCATGTGCCTCGCCGGCCGCAAGGGCTGCATGCAAGCGCCGCTTTTCGGCGGCGCGCAGCGAGCCCGTTAGCAGCTCAACGCGATAGGGCGTCTTCGCCAGAACGCGTTTGACGTTGCGGGCGTGTTGTTCGGCTAGTATTTCCGTCGGCACCATCAACGCCGTCTGGTAACCATTTTCCATTGCAGCCATCATGGCCACCAGAGCCACGATCGTCTTGCCGCTGCCCACGTCGCCTTGTAGCAGGCGATTCATTGGCGCATCGGATTGCATGTCGTTAAAGATTTGCACGACCGCCCTTCGTTGCGCGTTGGTCAGCCGGAATGGAAGCACGGATGCAATTGCCTCGCGAACGTCTTTAGAGATCTTCATGATTGCGCCTTTTTCCTCTTTCAGCCGTTCGCTACGCTTAAGAGCCAGCCCCAGCGCAAACCAGAAGAACTCTTCAAAGATCAGGCGCAGATGGGCCGGGCTGCGGGCCTGCTCGTATTCAGCCAGCGATGCGTCTTCGGCGGGAAAATGAACCGCCCTAAGGGCCTCAGCCAAACCATTGAGTCGCTGACGCGCGATCAAATCTTTGGGAAGTGTTTCGGCAATCGCTTTATTGGGGAGTTGCGCCAGCACTTGATGGATGATCTCGCGCAGACGCTTGGAGCGAAAGTCTCCGAGCTTGCGATAAACGGGAACGCGACGTCCGACGTGAATTGCCTTAAGAGCTGGATCGTCCTGCGTGCTTTCATTTTCTTCGATTTCATCTGCGCCCGCCGCGGACTTCCCCGGCGCACTGTTTTTCTGACTCAGTACCGGCTCCGACAGCATTTCGATCTCGTCCGGCTTATTCAGCCGGAGGGCGTATGTTCCGCGGCGTGCATCCCATTCCCAGCGGCCATACGCAATGAAATGCGCGCCGCGCGTGAAGCGTTTCATGTTGTACTGAATGATTTGATAAGCATTCCGGCCGGAAATGAACCACCAGATAACTACCGGGCGCCCGGTCAACCCCTGATCGCTCGCGGATACTTCGAAAATGAAAAGTTTGGGCTTCTTAAAGGGGCGGTTCCTACCAACTTGAAAGCCGCCCGCGACTCGCGCGGTCAACTCGAGCGAAGCCACCAGGCCATCGCGCAGGTCGCGGATGCAAGCGAGGTTCGAACGATCCTCGTATCGCATGGGCAGGTAGCTGATAAGATCTTCGACCGTAACTTCGCCTGGTTTTTGATTACGGGAGATAGCCGCCAGGGCCGAGGCCAGCTTGCGCGCTCCGTATTGTCCGAGACGTGGGATGTAATTGAAAAGGGAATTGATCGGTGTGGCGAGCGTGATCGAAGACTGGGAGGACATCGCGCACGATCATAGCATATGAGCCGCTCGCGCCGAGGAAAGCCAGGAGCATCCCGCGCGTCGCGGATGACAAATTGTCGGCAGGCGGGGGGGGCGATACTTCGAGCCGGTCTTCAGCCGGCGACTGTGGCTGCTGAGGAGCAAAAACTATCGAAAGCCTTCGTTAACTCTGCGGCGATTTGTTCCGCGTCCCGGCCTTCAATTTGATAACGCTCCAACATGAAGACCAGCTGGCCGTCCTTCAGCAATCCGATCGAAGGCGACGACGGGCCATAACCGGTGAAATATCCACGGGCCTTCTCGGTCGCTTCTATGTCCGCCCCAGCGAAGACTGTTGCGACCTTGTCGGGCCGCACTTCATGCTGAAGGGCAAGCGCAACCCCGGGACGGGCGCGACCGGCGGCGCAACCGCAAATGGAATTCACAACAACCATTACGGTTCCTTTTGCGTTCTGCAGCGTCGCATCAACTTCCTCCGGCGTGCGCAACTCCTCGACACCCAGCCGTGTTAGTTCTTCCCGCATAGGACGAATCATGATCTCAGGGTATGGCATACGTCGTTTCTCCTTCAGCGATTCTACGTTCGATGATTCTAGCACGGACGCGAGATTGTTATCTGTCTTGGGTCGTCGCCGTCGCCGCTAAGGCAAATTCCCCACACGTTTGCCGGCAAAGGATGATTGCCCAGGCGTTCGGCCCATTCGATGACAATGACGGCTCGCTCGTCGCTTAATAACTCCTCCAAATCGACTGCCTGGGCGGCAGCGCCTTCATCGAGACGATAAAGATCAATATGGAAAAGCGTGAGCTTTCCCCGGTATGGATTGACCAGCGTGAAGGAAGGACTGGTCACTTCTCGGCTGTCGAGGCCAAGGGCGCTGGCCAGGCCTTTGACGAACATAGTCTTGCCGGCTCCGAGAGGACCGCTTAGTAAAAGTATCTCGCCGCCACTGAGTTGTTCGCCGACTTGCCGGCCGAGGTTGAATGTTTCTTCGGCCGCATGGGTGATGAAGACGCCGGTGGGAATGACGCGGTGCGTTGATGTGTTCATTTAAGCTCGGAAACGGGAAGAATAGAAACGAGGTGTCTGCGCTCCAGATTTACGGTACTTCACCTTCCGGATCGAGCGCCTGAATTGCGGCGCTGAAATGTTCGCGTATGTCGGACGCTGCCATGTTGCGCATTCCGAGTTCCCGCGCGGCAAGGTCGCCGGCCAGGCCACCAACGTAAAGGGCGGCGATGACAGTTTCGAGTGCGCCAATCCGTTCGCTGTGCTCCCCGTTAGCCTGTGCCATGAAGCCTGTAATCAATCCCGCAAGCGTGTCGCCTGCGCCTGCGGTTCCCAGGCCGGCGTTGCCGGTCGGGTTGACGAAGACGCGACCGTCAGCAGAAGCAACCAGACTTCGCGTACCCTTCAACACGACAATGATGCTGTGTTTTGTCGCAAAGTTCCGGGCAGCCTCAACTCGATCCACCAGAGCCGACTTGTCTTGTGCGCCCATTAGTCGCAGCATCTCACCGGGGTGTGGAGTAATAATCAGCGGATGCTCAGCTGAGCCTCGCAAACCCTCCGGCCAGGGTGACAGGGCGTTAAGTCCATCCGCATCGATCACCATCGGAGTTCGCCGTCGATCGACAACTGATCGCACAAATGTGCGCGTTCGTTCGTCCTCCGCTGAAAGACCCGGACCGATGGCGATCACATTCGCTTTGGCGCCCAGTTTTAGAATGTGGTCGATGGCTTCATCACTAACCGCGCCGCGGTCGGTTTCGGCCAGCGCCGCCGTCATGATTTCCGCCATGGCCAACGCTGCGACGGTGGCCTGCGCGGAAACTGGAGTGGCAATGGTCACCAGCCCAGCGCCCGCGCGCATCGCCGCCGCGCCACAAAGCACCGCAGCGCCGGTGAAGCCGCGCGAGCCCGCAATGACCAGGGCGTGTCCGTGGGTGTTC
Organism: Pyrinomonadaceae bacterium; assembly: GCA_036506395.1. Lineage (GTDB taxonomy): Bacteria > Acidobacteriota > Blastocatellia > Pyrinomonadales > Pyrinomonadaceae > DASXRU01. The sequence goes on from DASXRU010000251.1 coordinate 16,497, forward strand.
TTGAAGGAGTCCGGAGCGTAGCGCGTGCGCACAAGCCAGTCACGCGCGTCTTCACGGTCGATCAAGAAAAGTCTCGGGCCCGCGGTCTCGATCAATGCCGGTGGCGATCCGATATTCGCAATGACTAGTCGACCACAGTAGTGCGACGCAGGCGGCAAAATGTTTGCAGGTTTTGGAGCTGTGAAAGTGACGGTCATATCTGCGCGCACAGCCTCGCCGATCAATTCTGATTTGTCCGCATCAAGTCCGGAAGGAACGTCAAGCGATACGATGAAGGGCCGTTCGCCGCGATTGCGTTCTCGCGCCCTTCTTAGCAATGCGATGTGCCCGGCGACTTGCCTGTGAATCCCTTCGAGCGGGCGGATGAGGCCGGTGCCGAAAAGCGCATCGACGATGATGTCGTAAGCGCGGCGAGGTTGAGCCAGATCTTCCCACTTCGCCGCCTCTTCACATTCGACGAAACTTACGTGAGACGGCCCGGCGCTGGAGCCGGCGTCAAAGCCTGCCAGCCGCTGGGCGATTTCAAAGTTGGTACGCGCATCGCCTTTGGCGTTCTCGATTCGGCCAAAAAGCACCACATCGACGCGTGCGCCGGCTTGCCACAACGCACGCGCAAGCGCCGCGCCATCGCCACCATTGTTTCCTGGCCCACATAAAATGCGCGCCGTTTTGCCTGAGAGATTATGTCCGAAGTTGCTCGCGATCGCCCTGCAGGCCGCCGCCGCCGCGGACTCCATCAATAACAGAGATTGGATTCCATAGCGCTCAACCGTGAGACGATCGATTTCGCGCATTGCGGCTGATGAAATTATTGGTTGCACTGTCAGTCGATGATAAAGAGACAGTAGCGTCGTGGTCAATCAATTGTGCCTGAGTCAATTCAAGTGGAGGGCGGTTAATTCACGTGCGCCGAGGCTGATTTCGAGGAAATGGATGGTATAAAACAGAAACGGCGGCCGGGTTTCCCCAGCCGCCATTCCGCCCGCCAGCCCTTTGTCTTCCGGTAACTTAAATAAACGGCCAATAGTCTCGCTTCTTCAGGAAAATATCAGTTTTTTTGAGAAGGAAGAGAGAAAAGAAAAGGCGAGCCTTGGGTCATGCTCGCCTCTTTCCTTTCGGGACCTGGAACGACTTAGAGAGCCGTCTGGGCAAGTTACTATTCCCTGTCTGTCTCGGCTTTGGCAGCTCTACGACGCCTTCGCACGGCGCCTGCGACGCCTGCCAGTCCTGTTCCCAGCAGCACCATCGTGGCTGGCTCCGGCACAGGCGTTTCAGCGTTGCAACCGTTGCAGAAGAAGAAACTCTCGTGGCCGCCCTGCGCATCTGTAACGCTTGCTGATAGACCGAGCCGTAGATTGGGATTGGCCGCGATGGCCGCGTTAAGGGCTGCTGCGGCCTCAGAATTCAAGGCAAAGGCAAAGTCTGATTTGCCGGTCCCATTGCCATTATCAGTGGCCTCTCCCAAGGTGAGTGCATCCGCGAGGTGAGCCGAAAACACAGCGGTGCCTGTTTGGTCGTAAGCGGTCAAAACCAGAGTATTAAGAACGATGGGTCCGACCGGACCAGAGTTGCTGCCGCCCTTGTTCGGGTCGTTTATGTTCATGTTAATACAAAGCTGTCCAGCATTCGTAATGCCAAGCTCGGCGGTCGAATATGTCTGATTATTGGCCCCGCCAACAATCTGATTGCCAATCAGAAGATCACCCTGACGGTTAGCATTACGATTGTTCGGGTCATAAGCGACGGAGCCAAATCCAGAGGTGCTTGAACCCTGCGTTTGCAGTACGAGTACTGTGGTTACCGTGCCGAGACCCGCGGGTTGTACAATTCTCGGACCCACGGGAACGATCAGTAGATTGTCTGCAAAAGCGCTTGTTCCGCTCATCGAAAGCACGATTAGCGCTCCGAATACAATCGCAAGTCTGGAAAACAATTTGCTCATAATTAGTTTTGCACTCCTTGTGGTCTACCGTTGATTCAATAATTCAGGAAACCCAAATCTCCGGGCAAACAGAGTTTGTGCTCTGGCACGGGGCGCTCATGCCGGGTACTGCTTGAATTTCCTGTCTGAAGAAGACTGGTAATACAGCCGTTTTTCCTAGAACCGACTGGCAAAACAAGGCTTTGCAGGTGGAGGAGGGAATGCCGGACCGAAGGTTTTATCGTTTGGACCGTCGAAGTATTCTGAAGCCTTGGCCAAACAAAACCCGCGCTTCCGGGAGGCCCAGCATGGCAGAAACGCCGAAATACACGAGCCCGTAAGGAATGAGAACCGCGAGGGCGACAACAAGGGGGTGGTGTGGACCAAGAACAAGCTTGATGGCCCAGCCGGCCGCGGCTCCGCCCGCCGCTGCAATCCAAAGCCTGGAGACGTAACTGAGCGGAAGTCCGGTCTTACCAATTCTCTTATTAAGCGTCGCGCGCAGCAGCGCGAACTCGATCCAGCCGGCGATGCCCGCGGATGCCGTTAATCCCGCCGCTCCCCATTTTCTATCGATGCCCAGGAAAGGCGGCAAGTGGATGGCAAACACGTAGCCAAGAGCTATCGTGAGCGTCACGCGCATGATCGCGTAACGCAGCGGTGTGCGCGTGTCATGTAGGGCGTAATAAGTCGACGAGTAGAGTCGGCCCAGTGTCGATGCAAGCAAGCCTACGGTGGAACCGGCGAGAATCCCCCAAACATAGGTGGTGGCGTCGTGTTTGAACTGTCCGGTCTGATAGAGAACCGCAACCATGACATCTCCGAGCGCAAGGAAAGCCACGGCCGATGGCACAATGAAAAAAGCGATGCGGCGCAGACCTTCTTCCAGACGGTTCTGCAGTTCGGCCGATACTTCGTCCGTGGTGCCTAGCGCGCTCGACATGGCAGGGAGTTCCGCCGCGGACACCGACATGCCGAACAGACTGACGGGAAGCGTGTAAAGACTTTGCGCGTAGGTAAGCGCTGCCACCGCTTGCGCGCTAATCAGCCCCGCCAACATTGTGTCCACAAAGGCCGAGATTTGTACGACGCCTCGACTCATGAACACCGGAAAGAAGTTTCTCAGCGCCGTACGAACATTTTCGCTCGCGATGTCCAGAACCGGACGAAGTCTCCGAATTAATTTCAGCACGGTGGGCAGTTGCACGCCGAACTGTAAAGCACTCCCAACCACCGAGCCCCAGGCCGTCAAAGTCGCGAGATGAAATTGGTCCTGACGCTTTCCGAACCAAACCAGGGTGGCGATAATCGCCAGGTTCCATACAACGGGCGCCGTGTAGGAAAGAAAGAAGCGCCGATGGCTGTTAAGTACTCCCAGACACCAAGCGGACAGAACCAACAGGCCGGCGCCAGGAAAGAAAATCCTAACCAGCCGAACGGTCAAATCACGCGTAGCCGGGTCAAAACTATATGCAAAGAGGCCGACGAAAAATGGGGTAGTCAAAACGCCGACCAGCACGATCACTGAAGTCGCCAGAGCTAACAGCGTGACCACCGCGTCTGCTACCCGCGAGGCCTCTTTTTTGTCACCCCGTGCGAGAAGGTTAGCGTAGACCGGAATAAAGGACGCCGACAGCGCTCCCTCGCCGAACACGTTCTGTAGAAAGTTTGGAATTCGAAATGCCGCGCTGAAAGCGCCGGCAGCGTCCGAAGTGCCGAGGTAGTAAGCAAATACTCTCTGTCTGACGACGCCGATAATTCGACTTATTAGAATGCCCGCCCCGACCAGAAACGCCGACTTTCCAGTGGCCTCTCGTTTCGGAGGTGGGCTCGCCGGCGGAGCGGTGTGGGCGCCGGTGCTCGCGCCGACGTTCTCCAACGATTCACCAGCGATCAGTCCTGCATCTTTGTTAACAAAGACTCCTTCGATGCGGTTTTCAGGAGAGATAGGTTGATCAGTTGGGCGAGGTAGAGATCCCTCGCCTTTCTCCGCTTTTGCTTCTGAATCGCGGCCGTGTTTTTTGTCGGCCTCGGGATCTTCGGTCATCAAGTAGCTAGATGTCGTAGTCTTTTATTTTGCTCAAGAGCGTTTTGTAACTGACTCCGAGAACGTCGGCCGTCTTAGTCTTGTTCCCGTCATTCGCCTTCAACGCTTCGGCGATCTTTCGGCGTTCTACGAAGTGCACTGCCCGATCGGTCACCTGGGCGAGGGTGCCAGATGTATCAAGGGCATTGAAGACATCCGGCTCGGATAAATCTTTGGGAACAAGACCCAGATCGCTCGGCTCAAGTGTCGACGCATCGGCAAGGATGCAGGCCCGTTCTATCGCATTCTCAAGCTCGCGAACATTGCCGGGCCACTCGTGCACACGCAAAGCGGCGACGCTCGCGTCACTAAGAACGGCCTCGCGGCCACGTAGTTCCTTGCCCAGCTGCGCGGCGAAGTGGCGTGCCAGGAGAACTACGTCCTCGCCACGTTCTCGCAGGGGAGGAATCTCGATGGGAAAGACGGCCAGACGAAAAAAGAGGTCGCGGCGAAACTCTCCTCGTTCTGAGACCACAGGCAGATCCTTATTCGTGGCAGCGACGATTCGCACATCGACCGGAACTGGCGCCTTGCCGCCGATGCGGTCTACCGCCTTTTCCTCGATTGCGCGGAGCAGCTTTCCCTGAACGTTAAGCGGTAGCTCGCCAATCTCATCCAGGAATACCGTTCCACCAGAAGCCAGCTCGAACTTACCCAAATAGCGAGCGCCTGCGCCGGTGAAGGCCCCGCGTTCATGGCCAAAGAGCTCGTTCTCGATGAGTGTTTCCGGAATTGCGGCGCAATTGACCGCGACGAAAGGTTTGTCGCGTCGTTCGGAAAGATGGTGCACGGCGCGCGCAAAAAGCTCTTTGCCGGTACCTGACTCTCCTAACAACAGCACTGTCGCTTCGGTGGTTGCTACGCGTTGCGTCTCAGTGACCACCCGTTTAAGAGTTTCCGATTCTCCGATGATGCGAGGAAAACCATACCGGCGCGACCATTCCTCGCGCAGCAGGAAATTCTCCGTGCGCAGGCGTGATTGTTCCAGCGCGCGCGCGACGAGCAGCAGCAGATGGTTAGAGTCCACAGGCTTTTGCAAAAAATCCTGGGCGCCGTCCTTCATCGCCTGCACTGCTTCGTCAATCGATCCGTACGCGGTCATGACGATGACGGGAACGTCGCCATCGGCGGCGCGTGCCGCGCGTAATACATCCAGGCCTGAACCGCCTGGCATGCGCAGATCGGTTAGTACCAGACGATGCGGCGTTTCTGCGATCGCGCCCATCGCTTCGCGCGCGTCGGCAACTTCGGCCACCGAGTAACCTGCGTTCTCCAGGGTCAGCCGTAGCACGCGTCGCAGGCTCTCTTTGTCTTCGACGAGCAGGATGTCAGGCATGGCAAGCAGATGAAGTCAGGAGCAGTGATTCAGATGAAAAGGGGTCCCACATACGCAATGATGGTTTATGAATTCTATATTCCACTCCTGCTATCATGATTCATCGTCAATTGTTCATGTGTCAAGCGGCTTAGAATAAGGTCGCCACGCACAAGAGCTGTCCGCTGAGCGCCTCTGACGCCACAGTCACAAAGAAACAAAGCGCGTGATACGCTCGAACTTAGAAGTGGTTGAAAGCAAACAGAAGCGGCGCAAGCAATTGCTTGCGCCGCTTTGGGGTCTGCATTACCGGAATTGTCTGCGTCCATGCCGAGTCAGTGCCGCGTCACCGAGCCGCCAGGTATCAGACCGACACGGTGCTTTGAACTGAAACAGGGGAACGATTTGAAGGGCTGGAGGTTCTGCCGGCGACGCGTCGATCGAGAAATGTATTTGCATCCTGGCGGGAAATAGCACCCCTGCGGACCAGGTCATTAATCGCCGCTTCGAAGGTAAGCATGCCGTGGACCTGGCCGGTTTGCATAGATGAAGGGATCTGGAAGGTTTTTCCTTCTCTGATGAGGTTTGCTACTGCCGGAGTGTTAACCAGAAGTTCTGCCACGGCGACGCGTTCCTGCTTGTCACTGCGGCGAATAAGTGATTGAGCCACTACTCCCCTTAAGCTCTCGGATAACATTACGCGAACCTGCGCCTGCTGGGCTTCAGGAAACACATCTATGATTCTATCCACTGTTTTCGTCGCGCTGTTGGTGTGCAGGGTGGCTAACACTAAATGGCCGGTTTCCGCAGCCGTTAAGGCCAAAGAGATGGTTTCGAGATCCCGCATCTCTCCCACGAGAATAACGTCCGGGTCTTCTCGCAGTGCTGCCCGCAAAGCTTCGTGGAAAGACTTGGTGTGGCTTGAGACTTCCCGCTGATTAATCAATGACTGCCGGTTTTGATGAACGAATTCGATCGGGTCTTCGATGGTGATGATATGCGCTCGTTGACTCACGTTAATTGAATCAATCAGGGAGGCCAGCGTCGTGCTTTTACCAGACCCAGTGGGCCCTGTTACGAGAACGAGGCCCTCTGAAGCGTTAACCAGATCTACGATCTGCGCGGGCAAACCCAGCTCTTCGATGGTCTGAATCTCTTCGGGAATGAGACGAAATACGGCGCCCACGCCCTTTCTTTGTCTAAAAACATTAACGCGAAATCGTCCGACGCCTTCCAGCGAGTAACTACAATCCAATTCCCAGTCCTCCAGGAAAGCCGCTCGTTGTCTCTCGGAGAGGATCTCCAGGATGAGCGCCTGGCACACTTCGGGAGTAACGTCCTTGTAGTTGAGCTTCAACATCTCCCCGTTTATTCGCAAGTACGGGGCGGATCCACTGGTCAAGTGAAGATCAGAAGCACCTCGCTCGGTCATGAATTTCAGAATTTCGTCTATCCTTGCCATGTTGTGCTCAGTTTGAATCACTTGATCGGATTACGAGTGAATTCTCTATGGATCACATCCAAAAGTTCGAGTGCCATATCGGGATTGAGGTCTTTGAGTTGCTCCTGCACTTTCAGCGCCTCATCTTTGTCTTTAAGATCAATATAGATAAGCCCGAGCCGGTAATGCGCGTTGAGGTCGTCCGGCCGAATCTGAAGGGCTTTGCGGCATGCCTTGATTGCTTCAGGATAGCTACCCATATTGTAGTAGGTCATTGCCAGGCTGGTGTGGGCCTCTACATAGTCCGGTTTAAGACGTATGGCTCGAACGCAAGCACTAATGGCTTCCACATGCTGGCCCAGATCGCTATGAGCTAATCCGAGGTTGTTATAAGCCTCGACGTAGTCAGGTTTAATGCGAATAGCTTGTTTGTAAGATTTAATAGCTTCGGCCGGGGAACTGATATGGGCGTAGGTCAAGCCCATGTTGTAGTGTGCTTCGGCAGAATCGAACCCGTGCTGGATTGCCAGCCTGAACTCTTCGAGCGCTTCTGCAAAAAGACCCTTTTCGACAAGCTCCAGGCCTTCCTGATAGTGCTCTTGCGGGAAAAGGCCAGGAGCAGTGCGCCGCTCCTTCAAGTGATTAGCGCTAGCCGGCACCTTGGCCTTGAGTTTTTCTAGTAGATGCGATCCAATCATTGGAATAAGGAATTAGTATTCGCTAACGCCCCTGACGCCGGGACCTGCCGACGTAAGAGCTTTATCCAGCCACTTCGAGTCGTAGTCTAGTTGCGATGCGCCACTACCATTTGAGTCGAACGACGGCGACAGAAAATCTCCGGTGGGACCGAACCTTGCAATGTCCATAGCGCCTAGAGTTGAGTCGCTACCGCCGCCGTTGCGGAGCACCTGACCGGCTCCCAGCACCAGAACCAGTCCTTTGAAGTCCGCGCTGCCCCTCATGTCCAAAATGCCGGTCACCACCAGCAATCCCGCTCCGCCTCCTGGCGGTAGAGCACAGTCGCCGTCGACGAAAGTCATAAGCGGCTCTGTCACTGAGCCGAAAGTAGAGGGTGTGACTCCGGCAGGGAAATAACGGTCATAATCCGCGCCCGTACTTCCCACCGGCCAATATTGGCTCTGGGCCAAGTCTCTCAAAGCGTTGACCGCATCTCGTGCGCCTTGCGCCGTTTGGAGAAAAATGGGCAACTCTGCGAGTGATGCTTTTCTGGCTGCTGTCGGACTGCCGGAAACGTTCTGGCCTAAGATGGTAGTGTTCACCAACACAGCGTCCAGGTCGTTTGTTACAACGAAGGCGGGAAGGGGAGCTCCCCCGGAAGCGTCGAACCCACTATATCCATAGGGATTGCTGCTGCCCACGGTAAAGGAGGTCATCGCGAGACCCGATGGGATGGGGTCTGCGCCGCGTATGGTAATGGCGGCGTTCGCGGTGAAGTCAAAAGTGGCCCTGCTAACCAACATGTGCATCTGTTTTTTTGCTCCGCGTGGTCCATAGCCAGTTACGGTTACGCGCACACGAGCGGGTTCGGGCGGCGTAATTGTAACCGGTGTGGAAATGCTTCCGTTTTCGAGAGCTGTTATAGACGCTGCGTGGACATATGTCGTACCTAAAATATTATTGCTCGTCGGCGACTGACCTTGGAATGTTACGGAAACACCATTAGGGCTCGACACATATGCGAGCGCACAGGTAACGGGAACGTCAATCGTGCTGCTCGAAGTTACCTGCCTGATAGTAATTGTAAAAGTGGCATAGGTGCCGGAAACGGGTGGTGTGCCGCTTATCGGACCTATGCTAAAGGTACCAAGAGTCGTTCCGGCGGCGCTGATTGCGCTTGACGCCTGGGGAGTATAAGAAACAGTGACCTTGTTACCGCCGGAGCCGAACAGATGAGAGATGGATGATGATGAAGCAGTATCAGAGCCGAACGCACCGAGGGTCGAGTAAGTTGCAATGGCTGTGTTGTCAGGATCTTCTACCAGGGTGGTGTAGGCCATACCGGTTAAGGCCGAATAGGGCGAACTTAGTCCGACGCCTGCACCCCCCGGCGTGACGACGTTGTAATTAAGCCATCTTGACAGCCGCGCACTCGTAGCCGTGTCACCAGATGCGTTGGAAGTTGAAAGCGTAATCGCTTTGCGAAAGGTAATCTTGTTAGCCGCCGCAGTTGGCGAAGAAGTATCAAACAACGGATTGGGGGCGACATTTCCCCGAAGCACGGCCAGGGTCGCCTGTATACCGGCTTCCGACGCATAGTAAGCTTGCGTCTCGGCGGCCGCATCGACGGAGTTTGTTGCCGATAGCGCGGTGGTCATAATCAACGCCCCGCCCGCTGCCAGCAGCAGCATAGAGAAAAGAAGTACTGTGATCAGCGCCGCACCGCGTTCGTTCGCACGGTGTCCTGGCCGGTCCTGCGTCGAAGCATTAGCTATTGAGAGAATTTGCATTGGAAGTCCTCTGGTAAAGATTGAGAAGTCGCTGAGCGCCTGATCGAATTAGTAACGAATGAGATCGGAGTTGCGCAAACTCACGTCTGAGATAAGCTGCACGCTTGATATCGGCTGATAGGCAGAAGAATCCGGCTTGCCGATAGCCGGCAACTGCACACAGGCGACGATTACAATGTACTTAGCCTGCGTCTTATCCGTGACTTCGGGAGCGGTGAAGTTGATGTCGCAGGCGCCCGACGTGTAGTCTATTTTGTCGGCAAAGTAATGAATAACCAGAGCGTCAACCCGGTTGGCAAGGACTGTAGTTCTGGAGCCGCTATTAATGTCAATTCTTTCGACGTAGCTTTGAGAGCTGTCGGTGAACAGGTTGTATAACACGTCCTCGTCGCTATCAACCACGGAGTTGCTGGTCAACTCTCTGTCGAAGGCGTTAAGGTTAGCGCGAACACGGATTGCGGTCGATCTTGACTCCGTGGCAACAATTCCGTTATTCGACAAACCGAAACCGGAATTAGCAATTTCGCGCGTCATACTATTGAGAGCGCGCTGCGCATCGGCAAGCGCGGCTGACTTCTGGTTTTGCCGGCCGCGAACATTGAACGAGCTTGCTAACAGAGCACTCGCCATCCCCATTAGGACGAGGGTGATCGTCATTGCGATCAATAATTCAAACATGGAAAAACCTGTGGCTGACGATCGCCCGGATTCCCATGTGCGCTCAGATTCTTGTGTGTGCATGAAATCTCACTTGCTCAAATGTACTCGAGCAAAATCTTATTTTTGGAAATAGTCGCCTGTAGTTGAGGTGGCACGAAGCGTTTCGACAAGAACCGTACCGCGCACCCAGTTGGGGCCTGCGCCCTGCGGGGTCACCTGTATAGTGACCTTCTTAAGCGTCGCGCTGCCTCCGCAACCAGCCGCGGCGTCAGCGCAGACAGTCGTAACGATGCTGAATTGCCGGCCACCACTCGTAATATCAGGTTCGGGTTGCGGCGGGGTAACTAAACTGTCGAAGGGAGTTCGGCGCAGAGATTCCATTTGCCGTTGTGCGACGGCGTGCGCCAGCGTGCGGTCGTATGCGCCCGAGTTGTAGTTGATGGCATACACAAAGAGTGATGCCGCACCAAGGGTTACGATCATCATCAGGACGAACGCAATCAGAATTTCAAGCAGCGTGAAGCCTCGCTGATCATTGGCCAATGCGCCTCGTTTCGAGCCTTGGCGATTACTGTCGGGCTTTTTCATTTTCGACCACTCCAGACTTAGTTGGTAACTGTGACGTAGATAGTGAGCGAGCTACATGGATTGCTGAACGCAACAGTAAACGGTGGATTGGAAGCGCGCGTTTTAGTAATAGACTTGATCGTGAAAGTGACGGTGCCGCCAGTACTGGAAGTAACATTTTGCGACGTTGGTGTAACTTGCAAGTTGGAATTCGGTGCGGCGGTAATGGTGCCCGGGCCGGTGACGCTAATGTTAACACTAGCGGTGCTGGCCCCATTTTTCCTGATCGTTAGCGATCCGATATTGGAGCCAATAGAGCCGCCGGCGCACGTGCCGAGAGGCGGAGCGATGTAACTGCCGCCGCCGCCAGAGACACTGCAGGGATTAAGTTCAAAGTGCGAGAAAGTGCCATTCACTACCGCTGATGTCGTGACATCGGCAGTCGCGTTAACATTAGTAGTGGTAACAGCCGCCGGTGTGTAAACGCCAGTGTCAATTGTGACGTCCCCTGATCCCGCCACCTGGACCGACGACCGTTCAGTATTGGCATTTTGCATTCTGAAGAACATGGAGCATTGCGACGTGCGACCCCGCCAATTGAAATCAGCCCACGAAACTGCCTCGCCATTGGAACTGCTGACGGTACCGCTGCCATCAACGGTGTATGCCGTATTGGTTGAATCAGTGAACACGATTCCTTTTTCAAGAGAAAAGCTGCGGACCCCAACGGTCCCAGTTCCATCAAAGGCCATCGTGACGGTATAAGTGCTGGGACCTGTGATGTCGATGTTCGTCACATCGTGGCGGCGGATCGCGTCAAGGCGCGCTTTCTCAACATAACTGCCAAACAGCCGCGCCGAGTTTTGCAGGTTTATTGAGTTGCGCGATCTGCTGATGCCGAGAACAGCCGCCCCGGAGACGATTGCAATTACCGTCATTACGACTATTAGCTCCAGCAAGCTGAAGCCACGTGAGGCGCGTGTTTTTCTGTGTGTCATCGGTTTGTCCATTATGCTTTTCTTCATTTCGCACTCCTGATTAACAGAACCTGCCAATGGCCCCATTGAGCAACATGCATGCCAGCGGGAATTACCCAGGAAAACACTTCATTTGAGGTAAGCGGTTGAGTGGAACTTGGATCGAAGTTGTTACCTTCGGTGCCAGCAAGGGAAAGAAATTACCTATCCTGAGGAAGCTTCTAAAACGCAAGACTGCACTTAAAAGCTCGACCGCTTCGGGCGAGGTCCAGCACACCACGTGCGGAGGATGTTAGAGCGCCCCGTCGATCATAAGGATCAGCGGGGCGCTTTGCTGCATTCGTCTAGTGGGGGGTTCACTCGCGGTTGTGTTTAATTTGATGTTCGGCTTGCTGCTTCGCTTCCTTAGCTTCTGCTTTACTAAGCCCGAGGTCTTGCAGTGTCTGGCCCAGGCTCCTCCCACTTTGCAGTCCGGCAAGTATCGCGTTCGTAGTGATATTCGAATGCGTCGCGCCGAGATTATCAGCTACCACGTTGGCGGCGACAAATTGTCCAAAGTTCAGATCCGGATTCAGAGCACGTGCAGCCAGGAATTGATTCTGTAGCGCAGCAGGTGTTGTGTTCAGCTTGCGTGCTATGCCGCGGAAACGGTTAAGTTCGCTTGGGCTGAGAGTGGCGTTGTGGCCAACTCGGTTACTTCGCGCACGATCCAACCCGTCGTCTGAGCGGCCGTTCGATCTGTCCGAAGCGGTTCCCAATCCATCATCGGAGCGACCGTTCGATCTTTGGCCGGCATTACCGAGGCCCCTGTCTACGCCACCTCCCGAACCTGGCCCAACGCCAGCGGGTGGGCCGCCGCCTCGACCGCCGCTACGTCCCTGTGCCGCAGCAATCGCCGCCAAGCCAAGGATTAACAAGCCTGTTAGCGCAAGATGAATGAATGTCTTTAGTTTCGATCTTCCCATAGTGTTTTTCCTCGTCAAGATGTGTGAAAAAATTCGGGTAAAAGCCCTCAAAGTAGTGGGGGACAATGAGAGAGTAAGATGCCATCTTATCGTTATCAGTCCGCCCTCCCGCAAGCTTTTATTATTGTATTTCTGTTGCATGCTCCTAATTGTCTTTAGGCTCGTATTCAATCTTAACTTTTGCTGCCTCGTTTTCGGTGTCGACCAGGCGCATCGCCAACACCATGGGATGATAGGAGAACGGCGCCGGTCCGCCCAAAGTGCTTTGGATGGATGTCACTATCTCATCCTGATTGGCGCGAAAGCGCAGCACGCTTCCCCTCTGATTGAAGATGACGAAGAGCACAATCGTGCCACTCCTTGTCTGCATTTGCCCTACCAGGGAACTTGCGCCGTGATCCGTCGATATCAGCGTTCCCGTTTTGGCTATAACACTACCGCGCTGCTCAGGCGACGTGTAGCGGTCCTCGAGAGTGCCGGGATCAATTCCCGCGACGGGCATGATATCTGATGGTGATAGTTTATTCTTTGCCAGTTCGAGCCGCAGCGCGCGAAAGATTGTCATCATCGCGCGCGGTGTAACTCGATTCACTCCGAGGCCACTCAGTGACGCGAGTCGTACCTCTTCAGGTTTGAGCTTGAGTCGCCCGATTAACAGCCGGCGTACTGCCTGGGGACCACCGAGCGTGTCGCCGATTCGTTCGGCCATGAAATTGTTCGAGTAGCAAAGCAGCACCTTCAGGATATCGACAAGCCGGCTCGATCTGTGCGTAAAGAGAAGTGAAGCCTCCGGCGGTGCTGGGCCAACCTGAAGCGAGCCCTTGATGGTAACGCCGGGTGTTACTCTCAAGCTGGCTGCATCTCCAGCGCCATTGCGTTCTTCGATCCATGCCTTTGTAGCCGTTGCGGGACGCCGCGAGGAGTCGAGCACGTCGTAAAGCTGCAACCCTGATCGCCGGGCTGACCAGTCAAAATTCAACGTGAAAGTCGGCGCTACAATCAGATTACCGTTAATTGTGCGAATGCCCAGAAAGTTCAATTCCCGGGCAAGCATTACCGCGTGTTCGTAGTGAAAGGAAGGATCGCGTCCCGACACAATAAGATCGCCATTAAGCGTGCCGGTTAATTGATCAAGCTTACCGTTCGTCCAAACCGTTGACATATAGCGATAACCTGGACCGAATGTTTGGAGCGCCACGAGCGCGGTGGCAAGTTTAATGGAAGAAGCCGGATTAAAGGTTTCATCCGCTCCCTGAGCAGCCAACACGCGACCATCGATTGTTTCCGCCAGCATTCCTTGAATTCCGTGGATCGGAGTCAAGTAAGAGGCTCTTGCTACTCCAGGAGAACTCGCTGCTTGCGGGGTCGCACTTTCGATAGGTTTCGATGAAATCGCAGGTTGCTGATTACTCGAAGATTGCTGGCCGCGTGCCGCTAGGGGGAATGACATGAGCACGACACTGAGTCCTGCAAGCAGGGCCGTTCGCAGCCAAACAACTCTCTTCGATTTCTCCATAAGCCTATCGGTCGATCCCGAATCTGTGCCACCCTACCTTAAGGCAAGGGCAAATAATCATAACATGGAGAGAGGTAACTTAGTCGCGGGCAGGGTCTGGGGAAGGGAAGACTTTGATGCAATCGTGGACGGGAAGAGATGCATGAGCGCGAAGCGTGCGTTTAGTCCTGCTCGGACTCATTAGCAAGTTCGTTGACATTGCTGCGAGCACGCCCATAGAATCGAAGTGTTGATATAGACAACGGTGGCACGCACGCACGAACCCGCTACGATTGAAAGGATTCGCGCCGCACATACGGCGCGCCGTCGAGAGATTCGCGCCCGACTGGGCGAGTTCGACGATGTTTGGAGAAGCGCATCCAATGCGCGGCTCTGGGAAGAGCTGGTCTTTTGCATATTCACCGCCGGGGCTTCGGCGCGAATGGGGTTGCGCGCGATTGAAGCGGTTCGCCCGCTACTAGCCTCTGGCCGCCGCCGTCAGATGACGCAAGCACTGGTGAGTGCGCGCGCACATCGTTATCCATCGTCGCGTCCAGGATACGTCGTTGTGACCCGGAATTATTTGCGGCAGCACTTTGACATGCGATTACGCGAGCAATTAGGAAGCTTTGCCGATCCCCTGGCGCGAAGGGATTGGCTGGCTAAAGAGCCCGGTATCAAAGGGCTGGGTTACAAAGAATCCAGCCATTTCCTGCGGAATGTCGGTTTCAAAGGTTACGGCATTCTCGACAAGCACGTAATGAGGTGCCTGGCAGAAGTCGGCGTCGTCGAGTCCGCGAAGCCCGCCACGACTCGACGGAAATATCTGGAAACAGAAACGGCAATGCGGGAGTTCGCTAAAGATGTTGGGATAGATTTTGATGAGCTCGACCTGGTGCTCTGGTCAATGAAGACTGGAGAGATTCTGAAATAGGTGACTCGTAAGCACCTTAGTTGAGTACCGCAGGCATCGAGCCGCCAGGGTTACACATCGCAGACCTGGGAAAGAAACGGATGGGTCATACAAATAAATCCCGGCCTCGATTAATAGTCATAGCTCTCGCGAGCCTTGTGTTGTGCCTGTCGGTCTGTCCCCGACCGGTTCTGGCTATGACGGGTGACGATAAGACCCGCGCGCGCGCCGAACGCGCCCTGCGTGATGGGGAATACGAGACAGCGGCAAAGCTTTTTCACCAACTGCTGGCGAAGGATTCGAGAGACATCGAGGCCCGCCTGGGTCTGAGCTTCACCCTTCTCAAACAACGCAATCTCCAGGATGCCTTTGATCATGCCGCGCGAGTGATCGCGATCGATCCGCTGTCTGCGCGGGCCCATGCCTTGCTCGGCGCGGCGGTGCTCGCTTCCGGCGACTTTCACATGTCCGTGGAAGAGTTCCGCACCGCCCTAAGTCTCAAAGATAACGAAGCCATGGCCATTGCCGGGCTGGCTATGGTTGATTTCTACGAGAACCGTCTGAACGCGTGCTTGAGCGGATTGCGGCGCGCCACGGCCATCGATCCGAACGAGCCGGACTATGTCTTTAGTCTGGGACAGGCGGCAGCGCGCAACGAGCGGTTCAAGGAAGCAGCGGACGCCTACGAACGCTTTCTCGAGATCTCTCCGCGCACAGATTTGGATCGGCGTGCGCGCATTCGTGGATTGATCGATTTCCTGCGTTACCTGGGCAAGCAAGGTTCGTTGTACGTAGCCGGAGGAGATAACCGCACCATAGTCAAGTTTGAAGCAACCGACTACCGGCCCATAATCGCAGTGCGTATCAACGGATCGAAAGAGGTATTGCGGTTCGTGCTCGACACGGGATCTGGAATGTCGGTGCTGTCGGATGAAACGGCGCGCCGCTTCGGTTTGCGTGCAGTCGCTCGCGGCGGGGAAGCACGCGCGGTTGGGGGTGGCGGCCGCTTTGAAATCGTTTACGGATATCTTTCTTCGATAGAGATTGGCGGCGCGCGGGTGGAAAATGTCCCCGTGTACATTCGCAAATTCTATGACGAAAAGAATCCCGTAGATGGTTTCGTCGGTTTATCTGTCATCTCCAAGTTTATCGCCGCCGTCGATTACGGGTCGAAAACGCTGGCGCTGGTGAGGCAGCGCGGTTCTGAAGGACTGGAATCGGGGACCCTGAACTTCAAACGAGATGGCGAGGCGGCAAGCGAGAGCCGCGACAGCGGCGCTATTCAAATTCCTATACGAACAACCTCCAGCGGATTTCTGAGCGGGGAAGTGCGCATAGAGGGAATCGAGAAACCGCAGAACTTCATCATCGACACCGGCGCCAGCGTCTCGGTTATTTCCGAAAAACTTGCTGCCCTTGAGGAAGTACAATCGTTCATGCAGCCCGGGCGAATGCGTGTTTTTGGCGCCGCTGGGATTTCAGAAAACGTCAAGACCGTTACGCTACCGCGAATCACGTTGGGAGCGCACGGGCGTGACCGGATCGATGCCGCAGTGCTTGATCTTGATCCCATCAATGAAACTGCCGGATTCAACCAAAACGGAATTCTGGGCGGGAACTTTCTGCATCACTTCCGCATTTCCTTTGACTTTCAAAAGGGCCTTATTCTCCTGGCACCATTGCCGAAAGCGACAGTAGAAAAAGATGGCACATCCACTGTGCCGGAAGTGGATGCACCATGAAGTCCAGTCTTTATCTCGAGACCTCGGTCATTGGCGCCTATCTGGACAACGGCGAGCCGTTTCGCCGCGACCTTACTATCCGCTGGTGGGAACATGAAATGTCGGAGTATCGGGCGGTGGTGTCGCCGCTGGTCGCGCGCGAGCTTGAACGCGTGCAAGAGCCGCATCGCACGGGTTATTTGAAACTGATTCAAGATCTGGAGTCGGTAGAGTTGACGGAAGAAGCAGCGATTCTGGCCGACGGTTACATCGCCCGCGGCATCTTTCACCGCAAGTACATCGCCGACGCGTTGCACGTTGCCATTGCCTCATTCCACAAAATAGATTATCTAGTCACATGGAATTTCGGTCATCTGGCGAATGTGCGGCGGCAGGCGCGCATACGGCTCTTTAACACGGCGGCCGGATTCTTTGTGCCGATGATCGTGACACCGGAGTTCCTCGTTTCAGAAACAACGGAGTCCGAGAAAGCAATTTAGATTCCTGAGTTGTGATTTGAATAAGATGAGAATAGCAATAAGGATTACGGCAAGTGCCAGCTTGAGTCGCGAATCGGAAATGGGAAACTACAGAGACAGTCATGTATCGTAAGCCAAGGTTCTTGAAAGTGCTCCACGCGATCCGCGAGCAAATGTCGCGCGAGGTCGATTACGACGTGGACTTGTTCGCAGAAATGATTCGGGCGGGCCAGCAGCCGGCGAGTACCTCCAGGCGCCGCGTTCGCGCTCACAAAAATGGCAAACCTCGCACAATCGAGGACGGCGGGGTTGCCGGCGAAGGTGAGAATGAAATCAAGAGCCGCAGACAGGCGGCGAAGTAATCCGAGATTGGAATGGACGTAACCTTCGAGACAATCGGGTTGGAAGTGCCCAGCGAGAAGGCTTTTAACTTTCTAGCCGAGCGCGCCGGAGACCAGGGCGAACCCACCCAACTGTCCCGGCGCGGTGCTGTGATACACGGCCGGTGCTGGAAACTTGGTGAGGGTCTCGAAGTCTGGACGGTCCTCTACGAGTCCGGAACGGGCGACGTGTTTTACGCCAACTGCCGGCCTGGATTCCGCGCGCGCTATGCGCAACGCATCAGTCCCTGGGCTCTTACCGAATACGACGAAGAGGGCGAAGCAGTCGTTCATGGCTATTGCGACGGCACCGATACCGAGGTGCTCTTTGAGCTGCAGAATCTGACTGAAGTAGGAGCTGCCGGTTTCTGCGCGCAGGAGTTGCAGGTTGGGCTGTGCGGTTTGGCGTACCGGGCCCGGATCTGCCGCCGAGAGATGAACTGTCGTTGGATGTCACTGGAGCGATCGGCGCCATCGCGAGCCGGCCACGAAAATGATTGGAGCTTGCGAGGTCGCGTCATTGCCTTCAAGCCACTGCGCAATCCGCTTTCCGGCAGCGAGCTTTATTGGATTTACCTGGATCTGGAGAAGCTGAAACTCGAGGTGCTGGTTAATCGGCGCGCGCTTGGTGGAGGCGAACTGGCGATCGGATCTACGCTTTCGGCCGAAGTCTGGCTCCAGGGTCATGTGCTGGATGAACGTACGCTGAGATCGCGGTATGAAGGCGTGGACCGCGCCTGTGGCCGGGCAAGTTTTTGGTCCACGCTGCGAAGAAGTAATTAACAGGAGTCAGCAGTCGGCACTCGGGAATCAGAGCCGATCGTCTTCGACGCTTCGGGCTGACTTCCGACAGACTTCTGACTCCTTAACTTTTGATGAAAAGACTAATCGTTATTCTTGTCATTCTGATCGCCGCCGCGGCCGCCGGCGCTTATTTCGCGAATCAGTATTGGATTCATCGTTATGACCAATTAATTGCTCGTCAGGCTGGTCTCTACCATATTGATCCGGATCTGGTTTGGAGCATCATCTACGAAGAAACATATTTTAGCCCATGGAAGAATGGACGGGACGGCGAGGTTGGTTTAATGCAGGTGATGCCTGCGGTCGGACGCGAGTGGGCTACTGACAAAGGAGTTCACGATGTGGAGCGACAGATCGTCGCTAACGCGGCAGAGGCTTTGAAGGATCCGCAGCGCAACATCGACGTTGGCTGTTGGTATCTGCAGAAATTTGATCAGGAGTATGGTGCCACGCCCGACAAGGAGGCCCGAATGCTCGCGGCCTATAACGCCGGACCGAGCCGTGCCGCTGACTGGAACCGCACGGCAAGCGGGGCGCGCCCTTTAACCGCAGAGGAATTCATCGCGCGCATCGACATCTCCTCGACCCGCGCTTATGTGACGTCGATTTTAGAGCGTTATCGCAAACTGAAAGCCTCGAAATCAAATCTCGCTAACAGAACCAGATGATGCCGTCTTGATTTCTGGACACCGCCATTAGTGTGTCCACGATTATCAGTGCTCCATCAATCGATCGGGCGATGACAACAATCTACTGTGCGCGCTGGGTACTGCCGATATCGTCTCCGGTAATCGAAGATGGCGCTGTGGCGATCGAAGGCGCGCGCATCGTCGCCGTGGGACGATGCGACGCCGTCATCGCTGGATTTCCGCAAGCGCGAACAACCGAGTGCGGAGAAGCGGCTATCCTGCCGGGCCTCATCAACACTCATTCCCATCTTGAACTAACTGTTATGCGCGGATTTCTCGAGCGCGAGGAACACGATTTCTTTGCATGGCTACTGAAGCTGACGTTCGCGCGGCTGGCACTTACGGCGGAAGATCTCCAGACCTCCGCCACCTGGGGCGCTCTGGAGGCAGCGCGGGCCGGCGTCACTTGCGTGGCAGATGCAAGCGACTCTGCTCAGGAAAGCATGAAGGCACTTCGCGAGGTTGGACTGCGCGGCATAGTTTACCAGGAGTCGTTCGGCCCGGATTCTAAGCTTGCCAAGGAGAATCTGGCGAAGTTACAGGATAAGGTTGGCAAGCTACGCGACTACGAAAGCGCGTTGGTGAAAGCGGGAGTATCCCCGCATTCGCCCTATACGGTTAGCGCGCCGCAGTTAGAGTTGATTAGTGAGTTTGCCTTGAAGGAAAAGCTGCCATTAATGATGCACGCCGCCGAGTCACAAGCTGAGGATCTTTTGCTCAGGGAAGGCCAGGGACCGTTTGCTGATGCCCTCCGTCAGCGCGGCATCGAGTGGCAAACGCCGGGCGCATCGTCAATTCAACATCTGGCACGCCATGGCGTGTTGGAAACTAAACCGCTGCTCGCGCACTGCGTCACAGTGGACGATACAGACATCGAATCAATCCAGGCGAAGCAAGCCGGCATCGCCCACTGTCCCAAGTCCAATGCTAAACTTGGCCATGGGCACGCGCCTTTCCTCAAGTTCCTTCAGCAAGGTGTGAAGGTGGGAATCGGCAGTGACTCCGTTGCGAGCAACAATACTTGCGACCTCCTCGAAGAAACGCGCTTCGCTACCTTGATGGCGCGCGGCATTGGCGAGACGAATGCGGATCGCCATCTGCCCGCTGCGGAGGCTGCGCTCTTTTCAGCAACCCTGGGAGGCGCTCGAGCGCTGGGACTGGACAAAGAGACGGGCGCTATTGCCGAAGGTTTGCAGGCGGACCTCGCCATCGTCAGGTTGGATGGCCTGCATCAGCAGCCGGTGCGAGACCCCATTGATGCCCTGGTCTTTTGTTCATCGGCAAGTGACGTGCAGCTTACGCTGGTTGCCGGTAACGAGATTTATCGCGACGGCCGCATTACGACGATCGAGGAAGAGCCAGTGAAGGTCAGAGTCGAAAAAATAAGAAACAGAATGGGGAAATGAAATCAGCTGTGGCGACGCAGCCAGTCTTTTGTTTGTACCATGGACATCGATCGCCGGTCAGGTAGTCATCTGACTAAACATGCTTTTCGCAAAAACAAGTCTGATACTTGCAACCACATTTCTTCTGGTGAACACGCATGGCGCCGGACCGCTTGATAACAAGAACGTTTCTGTAATCATGGCAGAACCGTCGCCCACGCCACAGAAAGGCATGGACACCACGAACGGTGATATCAAAGTGCTCGCCGAGGGCAGTCATTCAGAAGTCACCAGCCCTTTTCTGGCTGTGGTGCGTGATGAGCAGGTTTACGCGCGTCTGCGCAAGCTAGCAACAGGCTTGCCGGAACTACAGGAGGATTTCTTCAAACGCCGGGCTGTGATCGCAGCCTTCATGGGAGAGCGTAATACCGGCGGTTACAGGGTCGAGATAACTCGCGCCGCTGACGACTCAATACACCTCGCCGCGATGTCGCCACCAGGAGACGCCATGGTGGCGCAGGTAATCACCACACCATTCAAAGTTGTGGCTGTTCCTACGAACCGATCATTGGCGCTTGAAGCCGATAGCAACTGGCAAAAGGCGATGCGCTCGTATCACATAACGTCGGGCCAGTTCTCAATATCAGGAGGCTTCGCCGGACGTACGGAACAGTTTGCGCTGGACGGGGGTATTCGCGTGATGCGCGAAGGAGAGCTGGTGACATTTCTTTTTGATCTCAAAAGCGTAGATGTGGAAAAGCCACGGTCCTTGAAAGAGTCAGCAACTGGTTTAGTTGATGACGACAGCATTGTCGTTCCGAGGATCGGCGCCGGATCGCTTGTTGAGGTACCCCACGGCGATCTGAGTGTTACCGGCAGTTTCACTGATAAGAAGAGCAAGTTAGCGCTCAGTTTTATCTCGCTGCCGACGATGATTGCGGATGGATATGGGGGTGGGGGAAGTATTGAGGCGCAGGCCGGTACTCCGCAGCCTCAGAAGAAACAACTGGTGAAAAACCAGTAGGTCCACCATCTCACGAACAGACGCTCTGAGATGGACGTCTTGCCGCCAGGCTTTTATCACTGCGTCACGGTCTCTCCAACTCGAATCGTTCCATCTGTCAGAATCTGTGCGCGCAGGCCGCCGCGATGAACAAGGCCCGGCAGGACTGCGGAGTGCGTCAGCCGCGCCAGATGCGAGCAGGGCTCACAAAGTTTGATTCCGCGAGCCTTTACTTCGCCGATTTGAAATTCGCGACCCACGAGATGATTTAGTGGTATGCCACTGGTGACGATGTTTCGCCGGATGGAGCCCGGATCTAATTCGACGCCGAGTTCAACCTTCAAAGCTTCGATTGCTTCAATCTCAATCAAGGTTAGTTCGCGATCCGGCTGCGGCCTGGAGAAAGTTCCGGTTTGATTGAAGTAGCGATCACCCTCCAATCCTTTGCCGGAAATGGCGCGCACTTCGGCGACCTTTTGCATTGCCGCCTCGGCTGTGGGCGCGATGTGAATAGAAACTACCGTGCCTTTGAACATAGTGCAAAAACTTTCTACTTGTGGGTTAAACTCAGAAACAGTTCAAACTGAGGCGGTGATCGCCTCGTCAAAGATCTCCAACGCGACATCGGCATTCTCGTGTGTCAGTATCAGCGGCGGCGACCAGCGAATGGTGTTAAAGCCGGCGCCAAGCAGGATTAGTCCGCGCTCGAAACAGGCAATTTCGATTCTGTCACGCAGGTCCGGATTGGGTTTCTTTGTTACGCGATCCTCGACAAACTCCACACCAATCATCATGCCCATCCCGCGCACGTCGCCGAGGCAGTCGTACTTCGTCATCAGCTTTTCCAATCCTGCCTTCAGATAAGCGCCAACGTCGGCGCTGTTCGCGACCAGCTCGCGTTCCAACAACTCAATCGTTTTTAGAGCGGAGGCGATGCACACCGGGTTGCCGCCAAAGGTTGACGCGTGCGCGCCCGGTTTCCAGTTCATCAAATCTGCGCGCGCGACACATGCGCCCAGGGGCAACCCGGAAGCGATGCCTTTAGCGATACACACGATGTCGGCTTTGACATTGTAGTGATCGCTGGCAAACATCTTTCCGGTGCGGCCCATGCCGCTTTGCACTTCATCCAGGATAAGCATGATGCCGTGCTCGTCGCATATGCGGCGCAGCCCGTTCAGGAATCCCTTTGGCGCCGGCACGTAGCCGCCTTCCCCTTGGACCGGCTCGACGACGATCGCAGCGACTTCTTCAGGCGGTGTCGTCGTCTTGAACAGTCGATTCTCAATCCAGTTAAGCGCTCCCTGAGATGCGCCTCCATCGCCGCAGTCTTCAGCGCTGAATGGATTCCGGTACTCGTTTGGATAAGGAAGATGAACCACATCCAGCACCTGACGTTTGAATCCCACGCGCTGTGCCGCCTTTGAGCTGGTCAGCGCAAGCGAGCCCAACGTACGGCCGTGAAAGCTATTAAAGAATGCTATGAACTTCTCGCGACCGGTGGCGTGCATGGCGAGCTTCAAAGCAGTTTCGATTGCTTCGGTGCCGCTATTGGCAAAGTGCGTGCGCGTCGGCCGCTGGACGGGAACAATCTCGTCCAGTTTCTGCGCCAGCTGCGGCATGTGCCGGTAGTAATAGTCGGTGCCGCACATGTGTATCAGTTGTTCGGCTTGTTCCTGAATGGCGCGCACGACTTCCGGGTGACAATGGCCGGTCGAACACACGGCAACGCCGGCGTTGCAGTCAAGAAAAATATTTCCGTCCACGTCTTCGACCCAAACGCCCTGCGCTCGCTCAGCGACCAGCTTGAATGACGGACGCGGATACGAAGGCGTAACGAACTGGGCGTCAGCTTCGATTACGGTCCGGCCTTTTGGGCCGGGCAGGGCGGTCGAGATTTTTGGACGTCGCGGAGATTTGGTTTGCGGCGCCCCGGTATTTGTTGCTTCCGCATTCTGTGGGGGCGCAATAGTCATCGTCATGTCTTTTCTCCTTGTAAACTTGCGCCTCTTTTATGGAAGCGCGAAAAAGGATGACCCTCGAGAAATCAGCGTACAATTCTCGATGGCCGGGTATTGACCTGGGACAGACGACAGCTAGTCCGCGAATAGATTCGCGCGAAACTTGAGCGGAAGAAGATGTAGTGGCTGGGTTCTTTTCATTGCCAGTAGGAGAATATTACCACTTCGGGACAGCTCATTGCCAGTCACGCATTGAGAGGGTAGTAATGCATTCAAATGCTTGAGCTTAATACAATGAGCGGTCCCGGTGAGGTCAGTACCACCACGCGGTTCGCGGGTGGGTTCAGGAATGAAGTTGAGGCTGGTTGAGCATTAACGCAACGGGACCCACCCGCTACCGCGTGGTGGTACTGACCTCACCGGGTCCGCGGCTATCGCAACTCAACTGGGCCACGGCTATCGCAACTCAACTGGGCCACGGTGTGAATAAGATTTATTTTCGCTTCCAACGCACGCCGTCTTTGGTGTCCTCGAGCACGATGCCGCGGTCGGACAGCTCGTCTCGAACCTCATCGGCGCGCTCAAAATCGCGACGCCGGCGCGCTTCCTGCCTTTCATCGATCAACTGCTGGATCTCTTCTTCAAGCATTTCCCGCGGCGGACTACCCAAAATGTTGAAGACGCTGTCGATTTTAGACAGCACCTCAACTATTTCGCGCTTGTTATCTTCCAATAGCGTGCGCCGGGCAATAGCGGTGTTCACTTCGCGGGAAAGATTGTGTATCACCGCCAACGCCATCGAAGTGTTCAGATCATCGTCCATGCCTTCTTCGAAAGACTTGAGTGCGTTTGTAGTAGTTTCATGCAATCCGGCATTCAGGCCTGACTCAACCTTTGCTTCTTCCAGGCGCGCGCGAAAGTCGCGCAAACCGGCCACAGTTTTTTCCGCAGCGCGCAAACCGTCCAAAGTGAAATTAATCTGTTTGCGATACGGCACGCTCAAAAGGAAGTAACGAACCGCGGGCGCAGTGAAGCCCTGGGCCGTTAGATCGCGAAACGTGTAATAGTTGCCCTTCGACTTGGACATTGACTCGCCGTCAACCTTCAAGTGCTCAAAATGAATCCATGAGCGCGCGAACTGCTTGCCGGTCGCCCCTTCGCTCTGCGCGATTTCGTTCTCATGATGCGGAAAGACGAGATCGATGCCGCCGGCATGAATATCAAAAGTCTCTCCCAGGTACTTCATTGACATCGCCGAGCATTCAATGTGCCAGCCTGGCCGGCCGTGCCCCAGGCTGGTGTCCCAGGCCGGCTCGTCCGGAGTAGATGCGGCTTTCCACACAGCGAAATCGCGCGCGTCTTCCTTTTCGTAACGGTCTGTATCGATGCGTTCGCTGGCGCCGGCGATGTTGCCGGCAAAGTTGATCTTCGAAAGCTTGCCGTATTCTGGAAAAGAGCTGATGCGATAATAAATCGATCCCTCGGACCGGTACGCGTGACCTCGTTCTTCCAGGCGCTCGATTAGGTCGACCATCTCCGGAATATGCCGAGTAGCGCGCGGTACGACTTCCGGCCGCTCGCAACCCAGCGCGTCGAAGTCCTGCCAAAGCGCCTCGATGTAGCGAGCCGTGTAATCATCGATTGTCTCGCCGGCTTTTTCCGAAAGTGCGATGATGCGATCCTCGATGTCCGTTATGTTCATAACGTGCATGACGCGAAGACCTTTGTACTTCAAATAACGTCGCACGATGTCGGCGCAGATGAATGATCGAAAGTTACCGATGTGGGCAAAGTCCCAGACTGTGGGCCCGCAGTAATAAAACCTGACTTCGCCTTCGACCATCGGACGAAACTCTTCGACGCGACCGGAAAGAGTGTTGTAAAAGTTGAGCATACGAGTTTGCAGTCTTTCGAGTCTAAGAGGGGACCGTAAGTGAGTCAAACCGGCAACGGTCTTTGGTTGATCTTAACGCTCGGATTTGAAGTGTTCGAAGCCACCTGGCTCGAGATCCCAGACGTGATCACCTTCCGAAATGCGAACGCGGCTCTGGTCGTTTGTGATCTCGCCAACGTGAGTGGCGGTAACTCCGTCAACTCTCTTTGGCAATCGTGCCAGATCTTGCGGGCGAACGGTGAATAGCAGCTCGAAGTCTTCGCCACCATGGAGCGCCAACAACAGCGGATCCAGGGCGCGGCGGCCGCACAAATCGATAACGTGAGGATCGAGAGGCAGATGTGAAGACTCGATCAAAGCCCCCACGCCGCTTTCGCGGCAAAGGTGTCCCAAATCGGACGAGAGGCCATCGCTGATATCAATCATTGCCGTCGCCAGGCGCTCCTCGCCTAAAATTGTGCCCCATCCAACACGTGGCTCGGGGCAAAGCTGGCGCAGCAATAAGGCATCAATGGAATCAGCTTCGGCCTCATGCGTGGCCTCGCGCGTGTCTTGTGAATGCAGGCGGGCTCCGGATTCAAGCAGTCGCAATCCCGCCGCCGCGCCTCCGAGCGTTCCGGTAACGAAAATGAGATCGCCCTCGCGCGCGCCGGCGCGTGAAACTGCCAGACCCCGTCGCGCTTCGCCGAGGACAATCGAGTCGATGACTATCCGTTCCGGCGTGCGGGAGACATCACCTCCCGCCAGCGCTACGCTGTAATGATTCGCGAGCGCAAAAAAACCTTCGTAAAACTGATCTGTAAAGTCACTATCCCAAACGTCTGAGGGCAGCCCAAGCGAAAGCAGGGCCCATTTCGGTCGGGCACCCATGGCCGCAATATCAGATAGAGAAACTGCCAGCGCCTTTTGCCCCAACAATCGCGCCGGCGTTGCCTCCCGGTGGAAATCGACGCCTTCCACAAGCAGATCAGTAGTAACAACGGTATCAATGCCAGGACGATTCTGAATTACTGCCGCGTCGTCGCCAATCCCCACGGAAAGGGATGAAGGATGGGGAATGTTAGAGGAATCAGAGCCGGCACTAGACGTAATACTGTTCGTCAACCGGCGAATATTGTTAACGAAGTCCAGCTCGCTCCGGGGAGTTCTTGATGATATTTCAGGGGAGACTGATCCATAGTTTTGCTTTTCATCCCTCATCCGTGATCCCTCGGCATTCAGAGGTTGCGGCGCATTGACTCGAGTCCGGCTTCGATAGTTTCGAGCGAGGTAGAAAAAGAAAAGCGTACATGACCTTCGCCATGGGGACCAAAAACAGCGCCGGGGACGGTAGCGATCTGCGCCCGATCGAGTAGCAGCTCCGCGGCCTCGCGGCTGTCGCTGCTTAGTCGTGACACATCGGGAAAAGCGTAGAACGCGCCGGCAGGACTTTCGCACGGCAGTCCTAACTCGTTCAGTCCAGCCAACAGCAAATCGCGCCGCACCTGGTAGGCGGCGCGCGAGGTCTTGAGAAAATCAGATGGCGTGGTGAGTGCTGACAGCGCAGCCCACTGGGTAGGAGTTGACACGCCGTTCGATGAGTAAAGTGTCGTCTTGCGCAAACCAGTTATCCACGGTTCCGCGGCCACTGCATAACCCAATCGCCAGCCCGTCATTGCATATGACTTGGAAAGCGTGAATGAAGTGATTGTGCGATCGAGCATACCGTCAAGTGATGCGATCGAAGTGTGCTCGCCTTCGTATACGAGATCTTCATACGCTTCGTCGGAAATGACGAGCAGGTCGTGGTCCTGCGCGAAGCGCGCAACGTCTTCAGTTTCTTTGCGAGTGAACACGACTCCTGTGGGATTCGCAGGCGTATTGAAGTAGATGGCTTTTGAGTGTTCGGTCGCGTAGCGCGCCAGCGTTTTGCCGAATCCATTCTGTCGCGCTTCCTTCGTCGGAACCAAAACTGTTTTGCCCTGGCAGTGGGCGATCAGATCTTTGATTGGAGTCCAGTAAGGAGAGAAAACCAGAACTTCATCGTTCGGATTGACGGTCGATTGAAACGCGCCAAACAATCCCTGCATCCCGCCGTTCACCACGATTACGTTTTCTTCCGTCACCGAAATACGATTGCGATCGCGAAGTTTATCTGCAATCGCCGCGCGCAGCTCGAGGATGCCCGACGAAGGCGCGTAGCGCGTCTTGTTCTGTTCCAGCGCAACTGCCGTCGCTGCTTTTACGTAGTCGGGGGTGTTGAGGTAGGGCTCACCGCCCTCGAACTGATAGACGGTCGCGCCCTGGGCGCGCAACGCCATAATTCGGTTGCGAATGTTGACTATGTCGGAGAAGCCAACTTCATCCAGCCGTCTGGCAAGGCGCAGCATGGTCGAGGCAGGCAGAGTTTGCAAAAGGGACCTCCAAATAACGCTGTAGGATGATGGACGGGCGATTATAGCTTGGCCTTTGGACAACGTCTATTCGCAATCAGGGACCTCCCCGATCAAGTCCCGGGCGACCCGCAAGCTCAGGCTATACCTTTAATATCGTGATTTAACTTACGCGGCGTAAATATAAGCATTGACACGCTGAATAACGCGCGAGTAACATGCGCGGCAAGTTTCCCCTGCTCGAACGCAGCGGTCTTACCTTATCGGTTGCACCAGCACGCTTCCGCTTTGAAATAAATGAGCCAACCAATGACTGCGATTCCTGAAAAGCTTTACTTTAAGATCGGCGAAGTTTGCGAGATCGTCGGCGTGCAGGCGCACGTCCTGCGTTACTGGGAAACTGAGTTTTCCATGCTGACGCCTCAGAAGAATCGGGCCGGACAGCGAACCTATCGCCGACGCGATGTCGAAATGGCGTTGCGAATCAAGGAATTGCTTTACGAGGAGCAGTACACGATTGCCGGAGCAAAGAAAAGACTTGCCAACGAGACGCGCGGTTCCAGCAAACTTAAAGTTGTCGGTTCGGAGCCCGCAGCCGCGCCGGCATCGTCGCAACGCTCCCAGCAGAGAAAAGACGAGAGAGCCACCCCCGCTCCTCGCGAGCGGGCGCGGGAGTTTCCCTCCACCGCTCCGGTGAAAGACGACAAACGTTCTCCGCTCCAACAGATTGCCGATCAACTTCGTGAGATTTTATTGTTGCTCGACAATGGTGACGCAGACCTGAAGTCGTTTCGCCGTTAGAGTTCCGCACTCCGGATTTGTTTACCGCTAAAAGATCCACCTCGCGTGCTGCATTTGACAAAACGATTTTTCGCGCGATACTAGCCCACGAACGGGACGTGGCGCAGCCTGGTAGCGCGCACCCTTGGGGTGGGTGAGGCCCCGAGTTCGAATCTCGGCGTCCCGACCAAATTTAAGGGCCTTCAATCTTTCGCATTGAAGGCCCTTTTTGATTTCTGCAGAAAAGGATCGGTAGATGCTTGAAAGAGTTTGACTTTCGCGCGCCGCCGAAAGCACTGGCAAGGATCGGGAAACTTGACTGACCTAAAACCCAGGCGCACTCAGACGGCATCGTCCTTCAAATCGGCAATCACTATTTCCGAAGTCAGCATTTTGTGAACCGGACACTTGCCCGCTATCTCCTGCAGGCGGGTGCGCTGCTCGTCTGACAACTCGCCTTCGAAAGTCACTGAACGTTCTATGCGATGAATAAATCCTTCAGAGGAGGTGCACTCAGCACAGTCGCGCACGTGAATTCTCTGCGCTCTCAAGCGCACGTTCACGCGCTGGAGTGGCCATGCCTTGCGTTGCGCGTACAGTGTGACAGTCATGGAGATGCAACTGCCAAGCGCTGCCAGCAGAAGCGTATAAGGGTCCGGTCCGGCGCCGTCACCGCCGGCATTCACCGGTTCGTCAGTGATTAGCGTCTGGTGTTCGCCATAGCGCACTTCGTTTTGCAGGTTTATGAGGGAAGTTACCGTTACGTCGCTCATTTACTGTCTCCTTATCTGCGCAGAGCATATCAGATAGTTCTTTCGCAGTGCAGGTGTAACGCGAACTGTTAGCGTGTTCGCAAACTAACAGTTTGCGTTACAAGGACGGGCGGCTTGCCCCGGCCTGATTTGGCGGCTACACTCGTCGCGCTCCAATCAAAACAATAAACGAGGATCGGCTGTGAAGATTCACGAGTATCAGGGAAAAGAACTGCTGAAAAAGTTTGGTGTGCCGGTGCCACGCGGATCCGTCGCGCGTTCGCCGGAAGAGGCGTATCAGGCAGCGAAAGAATTGGCGAGCGACATAGTCGTGGTGAAGGCGCAAATTCATGCCGGCGGTCGTGGCAAGGGCGGCGGCGTTAAGCTGGCGCGCAGCGCTGAGGAGGCGCGCGAGATTGCGCGCCAGATGCTGGGGATGAAACTCGTCACGCACCAGACGGGACCCGAAGGCAGGGAAGTGCGCGTGCTGTTGGTCGAGGAAGGCTTGCCAATTGATAAGGAGTTTTATCTCGGCATCGTCCTGGATCGGGCCAGCGGCAGACCTGTTTTTATGGCTTCGGCAGCCGGCGGCATGGACATCGAAGAAGTAGCGGCCAAAACTCCGGAGCAGATTTTCAAGGAAACGATCGATCCGGCGGTTGGCTTCCGTCCATTTCAAGCGCGCAAGCTGGCCTTTGCTCTTGGCCTGCCCGCGGAATTAGTCGGGCAGGCGGCAAAATTCATGCAGTCTCTTTATCAGGCTTATGAACAGATGGACGCGTCGCTGGTGGAAATAAATCCGTTTCTGCTGACGAAAGACAACCGCTTAATTGCGCTCGACGCCAAGATAAACTTCGATGACAACGCCATGTTCCGGCACAAAGAGTTTCTTGATTTGCGCGATTTGAACGAAGAAGATCCGCTGGAGATCGAAGCCTCGAAGTTCGATCTCAACTACATCAAGCTGGACGGCAATATCGCCTGCATGGTTAACGGCGCCGGCTTGGCGATGGCCACGATGGACATCATCAAGCTTGCCGGTGGCGAGCCGGCAAATTTTCTGGATGTCGGCGGCGGCGCCTCGCAAGAGCGGGTGGAAGCCGCATTTCGCATTTTGCTCGCGGACGAACTTGTGCGCGCTGTGCTCGTCAATATCTTCGGCGGCATCGTGCGCTGCGACATGGTGGCGCGTGGGGTCGTAGGCGCTGCAAAGAATCTGGGTGTCAAAGTTCCCGTCGTCGTTCGGCTCGAAGGCACCAACGTGGAAGAAGGCCAGCGCGTAATTCGTGAATCGGGTCTGGGCTTCACGGTGGCTAACGGGATGAAGGACGCTGCTGAGAAAGTAGTAGCTCTGGCGGGATGACACTGTATCAAAAACTGCCTCTTGATCCGCCGGCTCTCCAATGAACTTTGGAAAGGTTCTTCGTGTCATCGTCTACATTAGCCGCTTTGGCTTGGCGGCCTTTTTCCTTTTCACGGCGGGCGCAAAGCTCTGGTTCATAACCAGCTTCGTTAAGAATGTAGGCGAGTTGCTCAGCGCGATGCACTTCAACTACGAGCGCTGGATGTGGCCCGCGACCATCGGTGTTATCGCGGCTGAGGCGATCGCTGCACTCCTGTTGCTGTTGCCACGGACAGTGCGGCTCGGTTCCCTATTGGCGGCAGCGTTGCTAATTGGATTCAGCGCCTTCGCGCTCTATTACGTTTACGGTCTGCACGGTGAGGCGCTCGAGTGTGGCTGCTTTGGCGGCATCATTGCCAGCCAGTTGGGTGTGACAACCGCGCTGCGCAATCTGGGATTGCTGATTCCGGCGCTGGTGGTCTTTTTTGGACACCCGCGCTTGCGTCGTCGATCTGGCGGTGATTCACAGGTAAGTGCGGCTATCGCCGAAAAGTAACGGGAGGTTTCTTGGCCACACTTTCATTTTGGGGCGCAGCGGGTTCGGTGACGGGATCGAAGTACCTGATCGAAACTGGCGCGGCTCGCGTGCTGGTTGACTGCGGCATGTTTCAGGGGCTGAAAGAATTGCGCGAGCGCAATTGGCAGGCGCCGCCGTTCGATCCTTCATCGCTTGATGCCGTGCTCATTACGCATGCGCATATAGACCACACAGGCTACTTGCCACGCATTGTGGCCCAGGGCTTTCGCGGGCCAGTCTATTGCTCGCCCGGCACGGTGGACTTGCTAAAGATTCTCTTGCCCGACGCGGCGCGTTTGCAGGAAGAGGATGCCGACTATCGCAATCGCCATGGCCTGACAAAACATATGCCCGCTCTGCCGCTCTACACGGAGCGCGATGCGGATGACACCCTGAAGTTGATCCGAAGAGTTGAAAATACCGGCGAGCCGGTCGAAGTTGCCAAAGGCGTTCGTGCCGAATTTCGAATCGCCGGGCACATTCTCGGTTCGAGTTTGGTACTGGTCAGCATTGACGGCGCGGGCGACGATCAGAAGGGGAGGCGGCTGCTCTTTTCCGGCGACCTGGGCCATTACAATCAGCCGATAATCCACGATCCCGTGGCCCCTTCTGAGTGCGACTACCTGATAGTCGAATCAACCTATGGCGACCGGCTGCACGATCCGGAGGATCCAAAAGATGCCCTGACACGAATCATCAAGGACGCAGCAACACGCAACAGCGCAGTGCTGATTCCCGCGTTTGCTGTCGGCCGAACGCAGGAGATCATCTATTTGATTCGCGAGCTGGAGGAGGAAAAGAAGATCCCGATCTTGCCGGTGGCGGTTGATTCGCCAATGGCGGCTGCTACGACTAAGGTTTATGCGGGTCACTCGGAGGAGCAGGACGAAGCATACGCGACCGTACTTAAGCTACAGCAACAACCATTGCGCACGCATTCCATGATCACTGCATCTTCACGCGAGGAGTCGAAGCGCCTGAACGACGCGCAAGGGGCGCGTATCATCATAAGTGCTTCCGGGATGATGACCGGCGGTCGAGTCTTGCATCACGCGTTGCGGATCCTGCCCGACAGTAATGCCACCATTGTTTTCGTCGGTTATCAGGCGGCGGGGACCCTCGGCCGTCGCATCCAGGATGGTGAACGCGAAGTGAAAGTCCTGGGCCATTGGGTACCGGTGCGTTGCCGCCTGGCGCGTATCGGCGGCTTTTCCGCCCATGCTGACTGGAAAGAAATCCTGCACTGGCTGGAAGGCCTCAAGACCCCACCGCGCCGCACATTTTTGACGCACGGCGAGGCGGGGCCGGCAGGCGCTATGGCCGATCACATTCGCGAGCGATTCGGCTGGACCGTTGAAGTGCCGCAGTATGGCGAGAAGTTTGAACTTTCATAACGCAAGGTTGTAAAGTGACCACTCCTGATCGAAGTGAACAATAATAATGAGCATCCTGGTTGATAAATCCACGCGCCTTGTCGTGCAAGGCATTACCGGCAAGGAGGGTTCGTTTCATACCGCACAGATGGTGGAGTATGGAACGAATGTCGTTGGCGGCGTGACGCCCGGCAAGGGCGGCACGAAGCATGAAGGCATTCCTGTATTCAATACCGTCGCTGATGCTGTCGGCGAAGAGGGCGCTAATGCGTCCGTGATTTACGTGCCGCCGGCATTCGCAGCGGACGCAATCATGGAGGCTGCAGCCGCAGGTATCGCGGTCGTTGTTTGCATCACTGAGGGTATTCCCACGCTTGATATGGTCAAGGTTAAGGAATACCTGGCTGACAAGCCGACGCGCCTGATCGGACCGAACTGCCCGGGAATCATCTCGCCCGGCAGGTGCAAGATTGGCATTATGCCCGGCCACATTCATCGCGAAGGTCGCGTCGGCGTGGTCTCGCGTTCGGGAACACTGACCTATGAAGCGGTGGGCCAACTGACCGCGCTCGGCCTGGGCCAGTCAACTGCCATCGGCATTGGGGGCGATCCGATTGTCGGCACTTCGCATGTTGATGCGCTGCGATTGTTTCAGGACGATGCTGAAACCGACGGCATTGTAATGATCGGTGAAATCGGCGGCACGGCGGAAGAAGAAGCAGCCGCCTTTGCAAAGGCCAACGTCATGAAACCGGTTGTGGCATTCATTGCCGGCCAAACGGCGCCCCCCGGACGACGCATGGGCCATGCGGGAGCGATCATTGCCGGTGGCAAAGGAACGGCGGCCGAGAAGATGAGTGCGCTAACGGACGCCGGCATTCACGTGGTGAAGTCACCGGCTGACATTGGATCGGCGATGAAAGACGCGCTTGGTACTGCGGCCGCTCGATAGAAAGGCAGATTGGTGGGAGCCACAAAGTTCAACTGGCGGATTCTGAGTACCTTGTCGAACATTGCTGCTGTTGTCTTAGGAGTCGTTTGGATTCTTGATTGGTATCACTGGAGTGGTTTGGAAGAATCCGTAATGGACAACCCGGCGGCCAGAAGCGTGTGGCTGCGGGAGCAACATTTGTACACACGCATCGGGTTGGTTGCTGCAGCGTTCATGATAGGTTCCAAAATCGCTTACTGGGTGATTGAGTACCTACACGACCGGCGAATGACCACAAACAAAGGAGGCTGATGACAGAACAAGCAGGTAATCTTACTTTCGCAATCGTCAAGCCCGACGCGGTGCGCGCGGGCAATACCGGGAAGATTGTCGATCGTATTATCGCCGGAGGATTTCGCATTCGCGCCATGAAGCTGCTGCACCTGACGCGCGCGCAGGCCGAAGGTTTCTACGCTGTTCATCGCGAGCGCCCTTTCTTTCCCGGCCTGACGGAATTCATGTCCAGCGCGCCCTGCGTCGTGATGGTCCTTGAGAAACCGGGCGCGGTCAAAGCGTGGCGCGATCTGATGGGTGCCACTGATCCGGCCAGAGCCGAGGCGGACACGATCCGAAAAGAGTTTGGCTCTTCGGTAGGCGAGAACGCTACGCACGGCTCCGATTCGGACGAAAACGCTGTCATCGAGATTTCCTACTTTTTCAGTCAGCTTGAAATTGTTTAGCTGCGGTACTTCGATCTTTGTACTTAGTTCTTTGGCGTTTACTATAGCAACCGTGCTTGTATATCAGGCAGGAACGCAAATATCGCGAAGTTCAAAGTACGAAGCACGAAATACCAGGTTCAAACTACAAACCGGGGCCAACTCTTATGAAACGCTGCCCTCTATGCAGTCGCACCTATGAAGACAACGCGCTGAGTTTTTGTCTGGCGGATGGCTCGGCGCTGATCAATGACGAACCAGCTACGCCGAGTTCTTTCCCTCCGCAGCCCACAATTCCGGCCCCGCCGCCGGCTACTGACTGGAGTTCACCGCGGGCACCAGTAACGCCGTCTCCCGGTTCCTGGAATAGCGCTGGCTTGCCGCAGCAGCCTGCACCGGCCTGGAGTGGGGGTTATCAGCAACCAGTCTATCGTCCGAGCCCGGAGCAGGGACTTGCCATAAGCTCGTTGGTGTGCGGCGTTCTCAGTTTCGTCTGTTGTAGCATCTTCACGGGAATTCCGGCCATCGTTCTTGGGATAATGGCTATCAACAAAGAGAAGAATGATCCTCAGCGCTATAGTGGTAAAGGAATGGCGATTGGGGGCATCGTCATGGGAGCCCTCTCAATTTTAATAGCTAGTGTTTACGTCCTGGCTCTGCTAGCCGGGGTCATACGCTAGCTTGACCAGAGAGGTTTTATGTCAATCATCAGCGACGTGATCGACTCGACACGCGCCATCATCAAGGGGATGAGCGTTACACTGTCCTACATCCCCAAAACGAAACAGACAGTGCAATACCCGGAGGAGCCGGTAACGGTTCAGCCTCGTTATCGCGGCCAACACCTGCTGCACGTCGACGAGAATGGAAAGGAGAAATGCGTGGCGTGCTTTCTTTGCGCCGCTGCTTGCCCCTCGGAATGCATCTACATCGTCGCCAAAGACGATCCGCGCACGCCCGCTGAGCGCATCGGGGTGGATGAGCGCTACGCTGAGGTTTACAACATCGATTACGGCCGCTGCATTTTCTGTGGCTATTGCGTGGAGGCTTGTCCCAAGGATGCAATCACGCATGGCTACAACTTCGAGCTTTCGGTTTACAACCGCGCTGACCTGCTGAAGACGAAGGACGACTTGTTGATTACGAAGCAGGTCCAATCGAAAAACTATCGCGTGGCTTCTTCACACGAAGACGTAGACTCTGAGTACAAAGAAGTCTGAGGGTCAGAGGTCAGAAGTCAGACGAGGCGGAGGGATGAAGGTGGAAGAATGAAGGCCCAAGATTTTCCATTTTTCATTTTTCATTTCTCATTTGCCATTAGCGAGTTCAAGTTGGAGGTTGCATTTCGAGTTGAATCACCATTGAACTCATCGCTCAGACCCTAAACACGCTAGTGACGAACAATAATGGCAAATGAGAAATGAGAAATGACAAATGGAAAATCTTCACTTCAATCTTCCACCTTCATCCCTCCGCCTCCTCTGACCTCTGATCTCTGACCTCTGGTTCATATGGCCTACCGCGAATTCCATTATCGCTGGGAGTTCGATCTCCAATCGAGCCCGGAAGCACTCTGGCCCCTGGTTGCCAATACCAATCGTTTTAATCGAGATACCGGTGTGCCTCCGATCGAGCCAACCGACGACGGAGAAGAAATCGTAAATGCCCGGCGGCGGCTGCGCCTCTTCGTTTTCGGTTTGCCGGTCGAGTGGGAAGAGCAACCCTTTGAATGGATCAGGCCATTTCGCTTTGGAGTTGTTCGGCGATACCGGAAAGGCCCGATGGCCGAGATGCGCGTGCTCGCAGAATTGGCGCCGAACGAGAAGGGTGGCACCCATCTTACTTACCAGGTATTTGCTCGGCCGAAGACCCTCCTTGGACTCTTAGCCATTCCCGTGCAAATAGGCGTTATGAGTAAACGAAGTTTCGTCGCGACATTTCGGCGATACGACCGGCTGGCCGCAAAAGGAGAGAACGTTGTCCGATCATCCGAACCAACCTTCGCTCCTGGAGGACGCGCGCGGCTGGCGCTGCTTGATGCAAAGCTGCGCTCGCAGATTGCCGATGCGACTCTCGCCGGCAAACTGATCGAGACGTTGACTGAGGCAGATGAATTAACCCTCTCACGTATCCGGCCGTTCGCCCTGGCGGACTACTGGAAGGCGCCGCGAAAGGAGGTGCTGGCGGTTTGTTTGCAGGCGACGCGAATTGGTTTGCTCGATCTTCAATGGGAATTGATTTGTCCGCACTGTCGCGGCGCGGTGCAGACGGCGGCATCGCTGGCGGGTGTGCACTCGCAAGCGGAGTGCGCCGGCTGCAATATTGACTTCACTGTTAATTTCGATCGATCAGTGGAACTGACCTTTCGTCCGAATCCTTCCATTCGCCAGGTGGAGAGTCGCTCATTCTGCATCGGCGGGCCGGAAATCACGCCGCACGTGATCGCGCAGCAGCTACTGCCTGCGGGAACCAGGCGTGAATTGCTGGTGCCACTCGAGGAGGGTCGATATCGTTTGCGCGCCCTGGCGTTGCCCGGGGGCCAATTCCTCGCGGCCGGCCCAAGCGGAGCAAAGGAAGCTGTCCTAATGGCTTCCGCCAGTGGTTGGTCTATCGGCGAGCTGAAATTGTCTTTGCAACCTTCATTGCGTTTTGAGAATGCCACCGACAGCGAACAGCTTTTCATTCTCGAGCGGATGGCGTGGAGCGATCAGGCAGCGACTGCCGCCGAGGTAACGGCGCTTCAGGTCTTCCGCGATCTTTTTGCCCATGAGGCCCTGCGTCCCGGCGATCAGATTTCAGTTGGCAGTCTAACGGTTCTCTTTACCGACCTGCGAAACTCGACCCAGATGTATCGAGAGATCGGCGACGCGACGGCGTTCGGACACGTGATGAATCACTTCGATGTTTTGAAGCAGGCCATCGCGGATGAAGATGGCGCGCTGGTGAAAACAATAGGGGACGCTGTCATGGCCGTGTTTCGCCGGCCGGCGTCGGCTTTGCGCGCGATGTTGAAAGCGCAACAGACGCTGGCATCGCCGCCTGAGGGAATGCAACCGCTGACGTTAAAGGCCGGGCTGCACACGGGGCCATGCATCGCGGTAACTCTGAACGATCGGCTGGATTATTTCGGCTCGACGGTAAACATGGCTGCGCGCCTGGAGAGTCTTTCCAGCGGCAATGACGTGATTGTTTCCACCGAGGTGTGCGCCGATCCGGAAGTAAAAGAGTTGCTGGAAGATCCTGAAAGTGGGCTGGTCTCAACCAGATTTGAAGTGCCGCTGAAGGGCTTCGCCGAAGAATGCTTCGAGCTCTGGCGCGTGGCCCGGGCAAATGCCGCCAGGGTTTAGAGGACTTGTCCCGCCTCTTAACGAGGTTTGAATTTACCAATGCCGCTAATCGAGACGAGGGAAGTGTCGAAGATCTATCCGATGGGTACCACGCGGGTGGTGGCGTTGGACTCAGTTTCCATAGCGATAGACGAAGGCGAATTTGTCGCGATCCAGGGAACCTCGGGCTCAGGCAAGTCAACCCTGCTGAATCTGCTGGGCGGCCTCGATCGCCCGACGAGTGGCGAAGTACTGTTCGACTCAAAGTCACTGGCTCCGCTCGGCAAAAAGCAGATGGCGCAGTACCGCGGTCACTCAGTCGGCATGATCTTTCAAAACTTCAATCTGATCTCCACTATGAGCGCGGCCGAAAACGTTCGGCTGGCCCTGGCCTTCGGCGGGCTGCGCGGCGCGCAGCGCCGCAAGCGGGCGCAGCAATTGCTGGAACGGGTCGGTCTGGGCGATCGAATGGACCACCGGCCGTCGGAACTATCCGGCGGTGAGCAGCAGCGCGTGGCAATTGCCCGGGCGCTGGCAAACCAGCCGCGCGTTCTACTTGCCGATGAGCCAACCGGGAATTTAGACTCAACCCGCGCCCACGAACTGCTGGCGCTATTACGCGAGATGGTCGCCGATTCGCTGACGGTATTGCTGGTCACGCACGATCGCGAGCTCGCCACCAGCTTTGCGGACCGAATTATTTTGATGAAGGACGGACGCGTCTTCGCGGATAGATAATGATGGGTTGCGCGGGAGGTTAAAGAAGGAAGATTTTCCATTTGTCATTTCGTTCGTCATTAGCGTGTTGGGGTTTGCACGATGAGTTCGATGACAAATGATAAATGACAAATCTTCGCCTTCATCAATGCATAAAGAGGTAACCCTATGTCGAAAAATGCTCCCCCGGAAATGACACTAGAAGCGTTGCGATCGGTTCCTTTGTTTGCCGCGCTGGGCGATGAGGCCGCGCGCGAGTTGCGCAGTTTGCTGAAGGTGCGGGAAGTAAAAAGCGGCACCGTGCTCTTTCACGCAGGTGATTCGGGGGACGCGATGTACTTGATCGAAAGTGGTCGCGTGCGCATCAGCCTCAGGGACGAGGACAAGGAAGATGTTACGCTGGCTGAGCTGGCCGGTGGCGACTTCTTTGGCGAGATGGCTCTGATTGATGGCAAACAACGTTCGGCCGACGCCAGCGTTTCTGAAGACGCTCGA
Source organism: Pyrinomonadaceae bacterium (assembly GCA_036506395.1). Taxonomy (GTDB): domain Bacteria; phylum Acidobacteriota; class Blastocatellia; order Pyrinomonadales; family Pyrinomonadaceae; genus DASXRU01. The sequence continues at coordinate 55,005 of DASXRU010000251.1, forward strand.
TTGGCTATCCTGGCCCGCGATAAGTTTCTCTCCTTCGTACGCAGCAATCCTGATGTGGCGCTGGAAATGCTGAGCGCAGTGACTACGCGTTTGCGCCGCACCGACGATCTGCTGCGCCGGCGTGTTTCGCGAAACGTTAATGAAGAACAAGCGGCTCGCTTGACGGTAGCTGACCGGGCAGCCGATCTCCTCGCTGAGTTTGGCGGCAGCTGGAAATTTATTGGCGCTTCTATTGGCCTGATTCTTTTCTGGATTGGCTTGAACTCGTACATCCTTATCAAGCGGTTCGATCCGCTGCCATTTCAAATGCTGAATCTTGTGCTGGCGGTGATTGCCGGATTGCAGGCCCCGATCATTATGATGTCGCAGAACCGGCAGGGGCAGAAGGACCGTCTGCGCGCCGACCTGGATTTTCAGGTGAACCTGAAGAACGAGCTTTCGCTGGCAGAAGTCTTGCGGCGACTAGACGTGCTGGAAAGCGAGCGATTGCCGAGGTTGTTTGAAGAGCAGAATGCGCGGCTTAATTTAACCGGCGAGAGTCCAAAGTCCAATGCCCAATCCGGACCTGGTTGATCTCGAGAAGCCCGCCCGCTATGTGGATCTGGTTATTTCAATTGTAATGCTCTGCCACTCGACATTGGACAGACGGCATCGGACCTCGGACTTTAGACCGTAAATGATCCAGGCAATCTTCTTCGATCTGAATGGCGTCATAATCGATGACGAGCCGATCCATCTCAGGGCCTACCGCGAAGTCTTAAATGGCGAAGGCGTCGCCCTTTCGGACGAGGATTATTTTGCTTCGCTGGGTATGGATGATCCAACCTTTGTGCGAGCTGCGTTCGAGCGCGCACGGAAGCCATTAACTAACAAAACCATGCACGAGGTCATCGCGCGCGAGCTGACATTACATCGAGAGCTCATTAGCTATGAACTGCCCGTCAGTGCCGGCGTTGTAACCTTCATCAAAGCAGCATCGCGTCGCTATCAACTTGGGGTTGTCAGCATGGCCCAACGCATCGAAGTAAATTATGTGTTGGATCTTGCGGCCGTCGCCACATGTTTTACGGTGGTCATAGCCGGCGAAGATGCGCCGGCCTGCAAACCCGATCCGGGCGCTTACCAACTGGCGTTGGAGCGCCTGAATGAAAAGCGCCGCGACCAGCGCCGGCTGCCGCTTTTGCCGGCGGAATGTCTCGTGATTGAAGATTCGCCACCGGGTATCCAGGCCGGCCGCGCTGCCGGTATGCGCACCATCGGGGTGACCAACACAGTTTCAGAAACTGCTTTGCGCAATGCCGGCGCCGAGGTTGTTACTGCCAACCTCGCCGACTGGAGCCTTGACGCAGTTCATCATCTCTTTGATTGATTAACCAATGTCCTTCTTCGATATCCTGCGACTATCGCTGCGCAATCTGCGCGAAGCGAAATTGCGTGCCGCGCTGACTTCGATGGGCGTGATCGTCGGCGTCGCGGTAATCGTGACGATGGTTTCATTCGGGCTGGGCTTGCAGCGGAACCTGCTTTCGCGATTCAAAGCGCTGGATCTTTTCAACGAGATTCGCGTCTTTGGCAAGAACGTGTTTTCCATGGCTGTCGCCGGCGTGGATCCCAAGTTGAGAAGAGACGAAACCCCGGGTGAGCGACGCGGTCCTGGTTTCAAACCTGACAAGAGTCCCACGCGGATTCTGGACGACGCCGCGCTGGCGGAAATCGCCAAAATCCCGGGCGTCGCTTACGTCGCGCCTGACATCAGCTTCACCACCTACGTACGGGCGAACGGCCGGGTCGTTCCTCTTTCCGTCAGTGGGACCTCGGTTCCCAATGCGTCGTCACGCTTCAAAGATTTCGTCGCCGGGCAGATGATCGTCCGGCCCGACGCAGATGAGGCGGTTGTTGATGACGTCTTCGTCGAAACATTTGGTTTCGAAAAGCCGGCCGATGCGGTGGGCCAGACGATCGAATTTCTTGCCGCTGCGAATGATAAGCAGGGCGGCGACAACCCTGGCGCGAACAAGAAATCCAACGCTGATGAAGAGGGAGGAACCGGCTTTTTCGGTCTGCCGCTGGGTGAAGAGGACAATTCCGCGCCGGAAAACAGCGTCGTGGGCCGTGCATTTCGCATCAGCGGGGTATTGAACACACAGCAAAAGGAAGGCGCGGGACAAGGCGGGCGAGTTGGGCTGATGTCCGGCGCCTCGATCTATATCCCTCTGGCCGCGGCGCATCAGTGGACCGTCGAGCACCGCAACCCCATGAGCGAAGTGGCGGTCGCGTTGGCGCGTCAAAGCGGACAAATGGGACAGGGCGAAACAGAAGGCTATTTCTCGGCAGTGGTTCGCGTGAACGATCCGGTAGTTCTCACCGACGTGCGAAAGCGCTTGACCGAGCTTGGCTTCGGCAGTTTTTCAATCGTGGATCAGCTCGAGCAGATAAAAACTGTTTTTCTGATCATCGATTCGGCGCTGGGTTTGCTCGGCGGAATCTCGTTATTGGTAGCCTCATTTGGAATTGCGAACACAATGATAATGTCGATCCTCGAACGCACGCGGGAGATTGGCATCATGAAAGCCATCGGCGCCGAAGATCGCCACATCAAAATGATCTTCTTCATTGAGGCAGCCGTGATTGGGCTCACCGGCGGCGTGATTGGATCATTGGCCGCCTGGGGAATTGACGCGGTGGCGAACCGTCTGGCGTACCGGTTCATTCTGAAACCGCAGGGTGCTTCGTTCGTCGATTTCTTTTCACTGCCGCCTTACTTGTGGCTGGGCGCGATTCTGTTCGCGCTGTCCGTTTCAATTGTTGCGGCTCTGTATCCTGCGGCGCGAGCTGCGCGGATCGATCCGGTGCGAGCGCTCAGGCATGACTAGGCAAAAGTTGTCAGGTTCCACCGGCAAGAGCTTTACCGCAGCGATTGCAGAAGCGGGCCGAGGAATCCTTTTGCGCCGCGCCGCACGAAGCACAGGTCAAACCCACGCGCATGTTGGCGCCGCAGATGGAACAGAAGGCCGAGCCCGCGCTGGTCGCCGTTCCGCAAGTGCCGCAACGGCCTGGTAATGGCGGCACGTAGCCGCCGGCCTTGCGCGCTATGTGGGATTCGATTATTTTCCATGCGTCTTCAGTCAATTTGTATTGCCAGTAGGCGCCGAGGGCCGGCACAGCAAGCAACAGACCTCCGGTAAGAATCATGGCGACCGCGGCGACCGCGGCTTTGTCGAGCCATTTTTGCATGCCGACTTCGACGCGCGTGCCACCGGGTTCCGGTGTGATTTTGATAGTGAGCGCCGCGGACAGACCGGTAAGGTCACGCCACGTGCTCGTCTTTCGCGCCTGCAACACGGCAGTGGCGGAGACGTGCATGATCTGGACGTCAAAGTCTTCGTCGAAGAGCTGACGGAGTTCAGCTATCAACTTGGTAACGTCCGCTTCGACGCCGGGGTAATATCGGCTATCCATTTATGATTCGGCTTCCTTTCGCTGCACCTGACTTTCCTATTCTACGAGAAAGCATGGAGCATTGTTCAATCGGTTTCTGAGTACGACGTGGGTGACAATGGATCGAGGTTCAACGCAACTGCTGACAACATCTGGGAGAAACAAAGTGAAAACCATTCGCCGCCTGGTAACGGTAATTGTGGTAGCTGGCCTGTTGTTCTCGGCCGCTGTTGTGCAGCCTGCTTTCACGCAGAGCTCAGCGGAAACTTCCGGCCTCGATGGTTTCAGCGCTGAAGGTTCGGCGGCTGAGCGCCGCTGGGAAACTCAATTCAGCGCCGTGCCTGCCGCCGCGTCTGCGCGCGAGCACCTGCGCCGCCTGACGATAGAGCCACACGTCGCGGGCACGCCGGAAGATTACACCACGGCGGTTTACGTGCGCGATCAAATGCGCGGATTTGGTCTGACTTCCGATCTTAAAGAGTATCAGGTGCTGCTGCCATACCCACGACATCCTGCGACTGTCGAACTGGTCGCGCCGCGTCGAGAAGTGTTAAGAACGCAGGAGCCAATCATTCGCGAAGATCCAAGCACCTCGAACCGCAAGATCATCCCTCTCTTCAACGGCTACGGAGCCACTGGCGATGTGACCGCTGCGCTCGTTTATGTCAACTACGGATTACCGAATGACTATGAGGCGCTCAAGAAGCTGGGTGTTGATGTGAAGGGCAAGATCGCCATTGCTCGCTATGGCAATTCGTTTCGCGGAGTAAAAGCGAAAGTCGCTGAGGACAACGGAGCGGTTGGTCTGATCATTTATTCAGACCCGGCGGATGACGGTTACATGCAGGGCGACGTTTACCCGAAGGGACCATGGCGTCCGGAAGGTTCCGCCCAGCGCGGATCGGTGCAGTTCCTTTTTATCCATCCGGGAGATCCGCTTACACCCGGGACCCCCGCAATACCAGGCACGCCGCGCCTTAGAAAAGAAGACGCGGTAAATCTTCCGCACATTCCCGTACAGCCCATCTCCTATGGCGACGCGCGCCATTTGCTCGAACCTCTGCACGGCCCGTTGCGACCGAAGGGTTTTCAGGGAGGCTTGCCTTTTGCTTATCACATCGGAGGCACCAACGATGTGCGCGCGCACCTGAAGACTGACATCGAGTTCGTCACTCGCACAATCTGGGATGTGATTACCCGCATCGATGGCGATGGCGAAAAAGATCGTTGGGTTGTGCTGGGGAACCACCGGGACGCCTGGACCTTTGGCGCGGTCGATCCGAACAGCGGAACTACCACCATGCTCGAGTTGGGCCGGGGACTGGGCCAGTTGCTCAAGTCCGGCTGGAAGCCCCGCCGTACCATGTTTCTTTGTAGCTGGGACGGCGAAGAGCAGGGGCTTATCGGCTCAACCGAATGGGTCGAAGAAAATGCGCGCGAGCTAAAAGAGAAAGCGGTCGCGTACCTGAACATGGACTCGGCGGTGTCGGGTCCTAACTTTGGCGCATCGTCGGTGCCCACGTTTTGGAAACTGATTCGCGCGGCCACTCGCGACGTTCGCGATCCGAAAACAGGCAAGACCGTGTACCAGAGCTGGAAGGATCGTGCGCGCGAAAACTTGCCCGAAGCTGAACTGACCGATCCCGTCACTGGCTCTGATACCCCAATTGCCGAAGCGCGCATTGGCGCACTCGGCTCAGGCTCCGACTACACTCCATTCCTGCAACATCTTGGCGTGCCCTCGCTGGATATGAGTTTTGGCGGCGATTATGGTGTCTATCATTCAGCCTACGATACGTTTTACTGGATGTCGCATTTTGGCGATCCGACTTTTGAATACCATGTGGCCGCGGCCCGAGTGTGGGGCATTATTGCGATGCGACTGGCAGACGCCGGCGGCTTGCCTCTTGACTACACTGATTACGCGGCGGAGCTTCGTGACTTTCTAACCGAAACCAAAAAGCTGGCGGTGCGGAAGAAACTTGCCGACTCGTTTGACTCTAAATCGATCCAGGATGCGATAAACGATCTGGCGCAGGAAGCCGCCCGGATAGATAAGCGGCGCGGCGAGACAGTGAAGGAAATAGAGAAGACCAGGGTCGAAGCCAACAACTCTTACCCGCGCGCCGTTGCCAGACTACAAAGGATTAACGATGCTTTGATCGCCGCCGAACGCGCGCTGACTGACGATCGAGGCCTGCGCGGGCGGCAGTGGTACAAGCACCAGATCTACGCGCCCGGGTTCTATACCGGATACGCTGCCCTGCCATTGCCCGACTTACGCCAGGCAATCGAAGACCGGAATAGCGCAAATGCTGCCGAAGCTTCGCGGCGTATCGTGGAAGCAATCAACCGCGCGACTGAAGTGCTGCGAGGCGCTAAGGACTAGAGGCTAGAGACTGGAGGCTAGAGGCTAGGGGCTGGAGTGACTTGTCGCGTCAACCGTGAACTGTAGTCCCTAGTCTCTAACCTCCAGTCTCTAGCCTCTCCCACCTTTACCATTCACGATTTACCATTTACGATTTACCGCACATGCTCCCGTAGCTCAGTTGCATAGAGCGTCCGCCTCCTAAGCGGAAGGTCGCGCGTTGGAATCGCGCCGGGGGCACCACTATTTATCCCGTAGCACTCGTCCTTTACACTTAACCAATCTGCGACCGAGATGCGGTTACAAACAATGCCGCAGTGTCCCCACAAGAAGCAACTCCGACAACTAAAGTGTACTCATACGAATTCGATCGAGCTTTGTGACGTAAGTCGTTGACAAACAATGGTAAATACTGTTAAATGCTTGCGCCGTGATTGATGCGGCACTGATCTTTACAAGTGGTTGCACACGATAAGGGCAAACCTGCCGCGAGGCAGGGACGCAAAGCCGTGAGTCTCTGGAGCGCGCTATTCGAGGCGCTGTCCAAGAGATTGTCTGGTTGCCGAAGGCGATCTGAGATAAGCCAAGACTTGAGCAGTTTCCACCCTGCTCGACTGCTTGAGTGTTCTACTCAGGATCCAGTAGCTGTATCTTTACCCTCTCACCCTGCAGCTTTTGAAGTCACGGCGGAATCATTCACGCGTTAGCCTGTTCGTATGGTTCCTCTCTTTTCTCACATTCTTTCCTTCTGCTTTCAAAATCAGACAAACAAATCAGGCTTTAGCCACCCCGCAAGGTAAGCCCTTAAGCGGTAAAACGAACGTCCGTTTTCACGCCCGTTCGCCAAGCCCGAGTAACGCTTAAGTTCCCCGACTCAATTGATCCAGTGTTCTTCCCAGAGCGCGGGTCTCACCACTAAAGCCATTCCGCAGCCATGCGGATTCTCAATAACCCAGAAGCTCGCGGCTGCGGCGCGAGAGCGTCCGGTTACCGAAAGCAAAGGAGCAAATCAGATGAAAAAGACATTCTTAGTTGCCGCCCTGGCACTACTCGTTCTCACCTCAGTTAATGTGCGCAAAGCCAACGCGCAATCCTGTCCAAATCTTGAGACGTTCGGCGTCCGCCCGTCCGGGCCGGTAGATAGAACGCTTCAGTCTCGTATCGAAGTCACTTACTTCAACACCAGCGATCCGAACGCATTCGTATCCGAAGCAGCCGGCTTCGCCAAGAGCGCCAGCTACACAAGGCTCAGCGCCGATCAGTTTGTAGCCAAAATCGGAACATTGGTAGGGAACGGAATGGCGAGCGTTCGAAAACAGCAATCGGCTAACCCCTATTTGGGCCAGACAGCCGAGTTGAATCTTGAGCGCGCCTCAGCCAATGGTGAAGCGAAGATAATCAAAACCGGCATGTCCGTGATGGACCCAGGTTACCTCTCGGGTCTTGATCGGGAGACAGAGATTACAATTTCCAAGGGCTCCTCGATTGACGGAGGTTATTACCGTCTTAGCATGTTGTCGTGGTTTGTTGATGTCACAGCCAAAGGCGGCCACAAGGTCGTGGACTATGACGCCAACGTGCTGCTGCAGCCGGGTGAGACTGCTGTGTTCAAGCTAATGAGCGATGATGAAGCCAAACGAAGTGGTGCCGCCCGCAGTTACATAGCGGTCACCATGCGCTCCGTTGACGGTACATCCACAGCTTGGCTGAGAAATGGCCAGACGACTACCGCATCAAGGTAAGTGAATCCGATGCGGCTCTTTCTATCCAGTCTCCTGGTCGTCCTTTGCCTGTCATACATGCTTGGGGCAAAACCAATCAGCAATAGTGGCAGCGAAGCAACGCGAGCAAGAAGCGTCTTCGCTGCTCGCATGCCGACGCAATGCCAGCCGGGCAAGACTTCGCCGCAAGCTCTCGGGTGGCGTTGGAAGCCAGGCACATCAGTCAGAATCAATTACCTGAAAGACAACTTTAGCCAGGCGGAGAAAGAGGCGTTCTCCCGCGCAATCGAGAACTGGAACATTGCGCTGGAGCAAACAGAGTCTCATGTTGTCTTCATCCCTGGCGATGAACGCGAGGGCCTCGTCAAAGATAGCGCCAGCATTACAGTGGCGCGCGGGATTCCGCGAGGGCGGGAGCGAGTTGGCGAGATCAGGTTCGATTCCATTGCCAATGGCATGGTTCGACTGACGATGACCGTTAGCCCGGTTGTCACCGACCTCAGTGCGTTAACCAGTCTGATGACCCACGAGCTTGGGCACTCACTGGGATTGGCTGACTGTTATGAATGCCGTCGAGGCACCACCGCGATGGCCGCATTCAAAAGCAAGAACAGAGGCAATGAGGTTCTCGAACCGAGCGAATGCGATAAATATGTCGTCGCATCAGGTTACGCCGGCCAAACAAGCAACCAGGCTAAAGTTGTTCGGGTCGAATCAAAGTCGAGGGAAATCAAGGACTAACTAAGCGACTCCAGGCATCCAGGGCAGAACAGAATAGAGGAAGGGACAGGCGAAAGCCTGTCCTTTCCTTTTTCTTTAGGCGCTACTTCCGATCGGCTGTTAATACCTAATTCTGGCGCTGAAGCTCCCGCTGTTATCGCTATAGTTGTCGTCGTTGACGAGCAGGAACAATCTACCGTCCATAGGCGTCGTGAAGGTTAGCTGGTTGCCAATATAGAAAGGCTGGGAGGTTTGACCATTAGGCTGAACTATGTAACCGATCAAAGCGCCGACGCCCGCAGTTGGTACCGGATAAGTTCCAGCGCCAAAAATTGCGCCCGTGCTCGGCCGGCCGCCCTCGGGAGAAACTACTCCGGCGCGACGACCCGCTGTGACACTCCCCGTAGCAGTGATGGTGACTTGATCGCCCGAACGCAGGTCAATGCCAGTGTCTATTCCGCGCGGCATGTTGCCAGGAACATCCACAACCCTGTCGCGATTAGTCGGCCGGCTCCCCGGGTTGCGGTTCCAGTCTCCCGGCTGTCGCGAACGAATCGGAGCTTGTCCGGTTCCGGAATCGTCCGGCAGGCCAAAAGGATCGTAGCTGGTATCGTTGGGATTTCGATTGCTATCGTCAGCGGTCCTGGACATGGTGGCGAGATCAAGCTCTTTCCGTATGCGAACGCTATAGGCTCCCCGAGCGTCGGTATAGGAGCTCCGGTTCGCAGTTAGATAGAGACGACCATCGCGGTCGGCGACGAATTCGCGGCTGGCGCCCAGCTCGATAATAGGTGCGCTGGAGTCGTTACCGATTACTCCGATCAAGGTTCCCTCGGCGGCTTGCGGCAACGGGGCGTATTGATCGCGCGTATTAGCGCCGGCGGGAGTAATGCGCATCCGCCCGGCATAAATGGTTCCTGACGCGTCAACCCTGACTCGTTGGCCGCGTCTGATGTCCACTCCACTGTCAATCCAATTTGGTCCCAGCGAAACATCCACCGTCCGCGTTTGGTAACGCGCGTCGTCCAGCGAACGACCTTCGATCTCGATGCGATCGATGTCGCGGGGTCGCAAGAAAACTACTTCGCCCGCGGCAATTGTCCTGGTGGATGCGGATTCCACAGTCTGCGTCCGGTTGTTTGCAGGATTAACAGGTAACGTCGCACTGGCAGTCAACCGGACGGCAAAGCGACCGTTGATGTAGCCAAGCACAGTACCTCGTAAGGCTGTCCCGCTGCGCAGATAGATTGTGTCGGCGGCCACAAAACTTGCAGTCAGCAAAACCATGGCTAAAGCCAGAATGATTTTTCTCATATCGCTTTTCCTTCTTTCAGCCGCACAAACCTGGCGGCAATGTTCGATGTACGCATCCCGCAGACCCGAGGGGGCTGAGCGATCGCGGGCCAAAATTGTATGGGAGAGTGAACGGGGACGCGTGCTTGTTGAGGGAACGGCATTAGCATAGCCGAAGAGTGGATGTCGGGCAAGCGGCTGGTTGAAAGATAGTGCCCTAATTTGCCTTTGCTCTTCTCGCTTACTCCCTCCCTCTGGGAGGGTTGGGGAGGGCCTGGCGTGTCGCCTCTGTCACAAGAAATACGCGCGGCCTCGATGGCCGCGCGTAGTTTTGGTAAGGTCACTCTCGCCCACAAGTAGAACGATCGCGCCTATATCATTTTAGGTCACAAGATTGGGTGTGCCGAGTTCAAGCATAAAAAACAGCGCGCGGCCATCGAGGCCGCGCGTCAATAAAATGTTTGATCATTCGCCGCAAGCCCTCCCCTAACCCCTCCCAGAGGGAGAGGAATAGAAACAAAAAATTGAAATCAGGGCACAACCGATTGAAATCGGAGATGCAACCCGAGCTGGATCATGCCGCCGTTAGTCTTACAATTGTAGCTCCCAGGCCGCCGGCATCAGGCGGGGCGTCGGTGCAGCCTTCGACGAACGGCGTCCGCGCCAGAATTACCCGCACCATCTCTCGCTGTACCCCGATGCCTTTCCCGTGAATGATCCGCACAGTGCGAAAGCCGGCAGCATGCGCCGCGCGCAAGTATTCCTCGACTACGCGTTTTACGTCCCGCGGCGGGATGGTATGGAGATCAATGACATCCGTAATCTCTATTGTGACCGGCTCAGGAAAAGGGTTGTAGGGATCGACATCAAGGTCGTCGCTCGCATCGATTTCGGGTTCAGCACGGTCTGGCCGCTTTCGGCGGAACATTCTTCGAAGCGATTCGAAAATCTTCACAACTCGAGCCTGCACGAACTATGGCTGGCCCTCCGTCGCCGGCGGCTTCACGACGACTGCTGGAATGTTCTGATCGTGCACCAGTTGGTTGAAAGCCGGCACATCGGTTTTCATAAGCTGTGCCAGCCGCTGTAGCTGTGCCTCAATCTGCGTCACGATTTCATCATAGACGACCAATGACTGATCGGTGGGCGGAGTTTCAGACCCGGAAACCACACCGCCCAGTGCGGCTAGTTTGTTGTTTAGCCGAATCGGAAAGTTCAAAGGGTCCTGGCTGCTCTGGTTCTTCGTTTGGTAGAGCGCTTCCTCGACGCTGGTCAGGTTCTTGTTCAAGGTTGTGCCGGCGTCGTTTATGGCTTTGGCTCCCGGCTGGTCCTTGACACGCTTCAGCAGATCCTCCACTTGCTTACGCACATCACGAATCTGAACGATCGCATTATGAGTTTCATTTAGCTTGTCGCGAATCTTCAGCGCCAGATCGAGTTGCCTGGCGTAATCAGCAGGCGTGGTCTGCAGGCGCGGATCCGGCTTCACTTCAAAAGCCTCAGTCATCGTCTTCCCATCAACGGTTAGCTTCACCTGATAACTGCCGGGGGCGATGCGCGGCCCCCGTGTCTCACCGGCCCATAGAATCATTCCCGGAAAGCGCACTGCCTCCGCGTAGCGCAAATCCCACACGAACCGGTTCAGCCCAACGTCGGTGGTCACACGTGCGGGCGCTCCGCCTCTGCCAAAAGATTCAGATTCCTCGCCGGAGGGCGCTTGCGGTTGTTCGGGAGGAGTCTGGACCTGGGCCGTTCCCGGCGCGGGAGTGGGTTGCGGCTTTGGTGCTTTTGCCGTGAACTTGCGAATCGACTTGCCACCGGCATCAAGAAACTCGAGCACAACATCGGTTGCCGGTTTTGTTTTCAGCGAGTAATAGACGACTACTCCGTTGGGAGGATTTTTCCCGATGGTCGCTGTGGCCGGCAGATTGAAACCCCCGCCCCCCGGCATGCGATAAGCGTCTTTGGGCTTGAAGAGCTGCGTCTCCAGAACAGTGTTGCGGCCCGCGGCCGTCATCTGATGCAATAGCGGCAACTCGTCAAAGATCCAAAACGAACGCCCCTGGGTCGCGGCCACCAGCTCCCGCTCGCGTTTATGAATTGCCAGATCGGTTATCGGCACTACTGGAAGGTTGAACTGCATCGATAGCCAATTCGCGCCGTCATCAAGCGACATGTACATGCCGGTCTCGGTGCCGGCGTAAAGCAAGCCACGCTTGTTCGGGTCTTCGCGAACCACGCGCGTAAAGGCGTTGTCGGGAATGCCGCTGGTAATCTTCTTCCAGGTCTTGCCGTAGTCGCTGGTCTTGTAAAGATAAGGTTTGTAGTCGTCAAACTTGTACATCGTTGCGGCCACATACGCCGAGGCCGGATCGAAAGGCGAAGCTTCGAGGGAATTTATTTGAATCCATTCGGGCATGATCTCTTTTGGTGGCGTGACGTTGGCCCAGTCCTTTCCGCCGTCTCGCGTAACATAGACGAGACCGTCGTCCGAACCACTCCAGATCGTTCCGGCCTGCACGGGCGATTCCATCACTGTGAAGATCGTGTCGTAATACTCGATGCTGGTGTTGTCTTTCGTGATTGGGCCACCTGAGGAAAGTTGTTTCGACTTGTCATTGCGCGTCAGGTCAGGACTGATGACCTGCCAGCTTTGTCCTTCATTGGTTGATTTGAAAAGCACATTGGCGCCCGCGTAGAGCGTATTCGGATCGTGCGGCGAAAAAACGATGGGAAAGTTCCACTGGAAGCGATACTTCAAAGCATCGGCGCCCCAGCCCATAGGATTGTTGGGGTAGGGATTGACGTCGCGCAGTTGATCGGTGTGATGGTCATAGCGGGTGATCAGGCCGTCGTATGAACCGGCAAAAACGATCTCTGAATCCTTTGGCGAAGGGGCAATCCAGCCCGATTCTCCACCGCCAACGTCGAACCAATCTTCCCGGGTAATGCCGCTACTCGTACTGCGGCTGGAGATGCGAACCGTAGAATTGTCCTGCTGCGCGCCATAGACGTGGTAGGGAAAATCATTATCCAGCGCCACACGATAAAACTGCGCCGTGGGTTGGTCCTGCTCGCTCCAGCTCTTACCTCCATTGAACGAAACGTTCGCGCCGCCATCGTTACTATTGATCATGCGGTTCGGATCGTCGGGGGCGATCCAGAGATCATGATTGTCGCCGTGCGGCACCGAGATGGAGGTGAAGGTCTTGCCCGCATCGTTCGATTTGTAGAAACCGGTGTTGAGCACATAAACGGTGTCCGCGTTTTTAGAATCGGCATAGATGCGCGAGTAGTACCAGGCGCGCTGCCGCAGATTGCGCTGCTCGTTAGTCTTCGTCCACGTCTTGCCGCCATTATCAGAGCGAAACACGCCACCGTCTTCTGCTTCGACAATCGCCCACACGCGATCGGGATTCGCCGGCGAAACAGTGATGCCGACGATGCCAATCGTGCCCTTCGGCAGTCCCTGGTTGCGAGTTATTTCCGACCAGGTGTCGCCGCCGTCAGTTGATTTGAAGATGCCACTGCCCGAGCCGCCGCTCTCCAGTGTCCATGGCTTTCGATAGACTTCCCAGAAGCCGGCGTAGATGTTATTCGGATTTGCAGGATCGATAATCAGATCACATGCTCCGGCTTTGTCGCTGCGAAAAAGAACCTTGTCCCAGGTCTTGCCGCCATCTTTCGAGCGAAACACGCCGCGCTGCTGGTTGGGCGCCCATACGTGTCCCTGTGCCGCTACGTATACGATGTCCGGATTCTTCGGATGAACCCGAATGCGCGAAATCTGTCGCGTGTCTTCGAGCCCTATGCGTTTCCACGTTTTGCCGGCATCAGTTGATTTATAAACGCCATCGCCGTGCGAAACGTTGCCGCGAATCGGCGACTCGCCCATGCCGACGTAAACCGTATTCGGATCAGAATCGGATAGACCGATGGCGCCCACCGAGCCGGTGCCGAAGACCGAGCCATCGCTGACGGCTTCCCAGTTGATCCCGCCATCTGTTGTCTTCCACACTCCGCCACCGGTGCCGCCAAAATAGAAGACCATTGGCTGAGACGCCACCCCGGCGACCGCGGTAGAACGCCCACCGCGAAACGGACCGATCGCCCGCCATTGCAGAGTTTTCAGGGCATCTGTTTCTTTTTGGGGAGACTGCGACGCAGGTGTTGGTTGCTGGCCGTTGATAGAGGCTGTCATCAAAGTTACGGCGAGCAGCAGCGAAAGAAACGACAGCAGACGAAGACACTTCAACATTGCGATAGGCTCCTTTGATTTGTGATGTCGCCGAAGTGGCACAGACTTCAGTCTGTGTTGGATCGCTAGGGACGGCAAAGGCCCCCCAGACTAAAGTCTCCGGCCATGATGGCTCTCAATGAAGGCGACGGCTGCGCATGATAACAACAGAGGCGTTCTCTTGTCGCGCTTTTGTCAACACGTGAGTCATTCTTGACACTCGCGCGCGGGCGCGGATAGACTCCCACTCTTTCAAATCACAGCATGGAGTGACACGGACCTTAGTCTGTCGCTTAACAGTTTCCCCTCTCCCATCTGGGAGAGGGGTCAGGCGAGAGGGACTGACGCATACAAGCCCCATCCCAACCCTCCCCCAACGGGGGAGGGAGATGCAGAACGGCCAGACTAAAGCCTGTATCGCGAAAGGATTGAATCGATGGGTGCGCGAAAAAAGATCACGGTAGTTGGCGCGGGCAATGTCGGCGCCACGGCGGCACACTGGCTGGCGTCTAAAGAATTGGGCGATGTTGTTCTGGTGGACATCGTCGAAGGCGTGCCGCAAGGCAAGGCACTCGATCTCGCCGAGACCGCCCCGATCGAAGGCTTCGATGTGCGCCTTACCGGCACAAATGGATATGACGACACCAGAGATTCCGACGTTGTCATTATTACTGCCGGCCTGCCACGAAAGCCGGGCATGAGCCGCGACGATCTTTTGAAGACGAATGCAGATATCGTTTCGAAGTGCGTTGATGAAATTGTAAAGCGTTCGCCCGACACTATCCTGATTATCGTTTCAAATCCCCTCGATGCCATGTGCCAGGTGGCGCTGCGGCGCTCGGGCTTTCCCAAGCACCGCGTGATTGGCATGGCAGGTGTGCTGGATTCTGCGCGCATGCGCTGCTTCCTCGCCGAAGCGCTGGACGTTTCGGTGGAGAACGTAACGGCGTTCGTCCTGGGCGGCCACGGCGACACGATGGTGCCGCTGCCGCGCTATTCGACGTGCGCGGGGATTCCCGTAACGGAACTGTTGTCGAAAGATCAGATTGACGCAATCGTAAAACGCACCGCCAACGGCGGCGCTGAGATCGTGGCTTTACTTAAAACCGGGTCAGCCTACTACGCGCCTTCGGCGGCAGCGGTTGAAATGACAGAATCGATTCTTAAAGACAAGAAAAAGATTCTACCGTGCGCCGCTTATCTGGAAGGCGAATACGGTGTCAACGGACTTTACGTGGGCGTGCCTTGCAAGCTGGGCGCGCGCGGACTGGAGCAGGTGATTGAGATTACTCTGACGGCGGAAGAACGCATCGCGCTACAGAAGAGCGCGGCGGCCGTGCAGGAACTCGTGAACGTGCTCGGTATCTAGGGCATTTGCTTCGCCCCCAGGAAACCACCATCCCGGCTCTTTGTGATTTGCGCTAGCGGAATTGTCGCCGCCTCACGTTCAGAACTCCATTAGTGAAGATGCTCGACAATCAGGCCTCGTTGGTGAAGTAGTGTCAATCCGAACAGACAGACTTTATCGGCGGCAATATCCAGTGTGGCTGCCTCGCCTGTGGAAAAGGAATTGACGATGTCGCTCACGGCGTGGGCGCCATCGCAAAGAGCGAGAAGCCGAGCGGAGTCCTGGTTTAGTTGTACAACTTCCACTCGTTCATTTACCGGACGAAAAACGAGAGTGACCGGCGTCGTGGGAACCTGGTCCAGTTTCCCTCTCCTCCTGAGGGAATTCTGAAGCTCCTCAAAATCGATATTCATACGCACCATGCATGTATTAGCTGCC
>DASXRU010000252.1:0-14923 GCA_036506395.1 Pyrinomonadaceae bacterium
TCAGAGTTCAACTGGGAAGACTTGCAGTCAGGAAGGTGGCTTGCCCCCGCTCTTTCCAGCAAACCTACCTGAGGGGACTCCGAAACTAGCCTCACCTCTGCCAACTCGGATAGAATGCGCGCTCGCCTTCGTTCATAGTCAGACTCCAAGGAGATCGATCTCGCTATGCGTTTCTTTGCCACCCCCGCTTTAAGATCATCCGTCGCCAGGAACCTAAACGCGCGCGGCATCCTTATTCATCGTGCTCCAGTCTTTCTTATCGCTATCGTTGGCCTCTTAACCTTCCTGGTTTTCGCGTTGCCACCATCCGCATTGGCCCAGGAAGAGAAGGCGGCGGAAAAAGCTGCGGCTGAGAAGGCTCGGGCTGACGCGGCGGCTAAGCAACAAGCGTCTCCAGAAGCGCAAGCGACGCCGAAGCCGGACGAAACAAAAAAACCTGACGAAGAGAAACCGGACGAAGAAAAGAAACCCACCGACCCAATGTCGTCGCCGACTTTTAATGGAATGCGGTTTCGCTCCATTGGTCCGGCATTCACTTCCGGCCGGGTCATAGGGTTCGCAGTTGATCCAAACAACCCGGCGCGCTACTTCGTGGCCTCCGCCTCGGGTGGCGTGTGGAAGACCATAAACAACGGCACCACCTGGACACCTGTGTTTGACAAAGAAGGTTCGTACTCGATCGGCGCCATCGTGCTCGATCAAAAAAATCCTCTAACCGTTTGGGTGGGTACCGGCGAGAACAATAGCCAGCGCAGCGTCTCGTATGGCAACGGCGTTTATCGTTCCGATGATGGCGGCAAAACCTGGAAGAACGTCGGCCTCAAAACTTCCGAACACATCGGGCGCATTGCCATCGATCCCAAAAATTCAAATACGGTTTATGTAGCAGCGCAGGGACCGCTCTGGGGCCCGGGCGGCGATCGCGGCCTCTTCAAGACAACCGACAATGGCAAGACCTGGAAAAAGATCCTGGCAGTCAGCGACAACACGGGCGTCACCGAGGTGGTGATCGATCCGCAGAACCCTGAAACAGTTTATGCCGCTTCGTATCAGCGCCGGCGCCACATGTGGACCTTGATAAATGGCGGGCCGGAAAGTGCTATCTACAAATCGACGGACGCAGGCGCAACCTGGAATAAGTTGAAAGCCGGCCTTCCCACAACTGACCTGGGCCGCGTTGGACTGGCAATCTCGCCGGTGGATTCGAATGTTATTTATGCCACGGTTGAGGCGGCGGACAAGAAGGGTGGCATCTTTCGTTCAAACGATCGCGGCGGGAGTTGGGAACGGCGCAACGAGTTTGACGCGACCGCGATGTACTACGCGCGCGTCGTTGCCGATCCGAAGAACGTCGATCGAATCTACGTGATGAACGTCTTCCTGATGGTCTCCGACGATGGCGGTAAGACCTTGCGACGCCTGGGCGAAAAATCGAAGCACGTTGACAACCACGACATCTGGATCAATCCGAACGATACCGATCACTATTTAGTGGGCTGCGATGGCGGCGTTTATGAAAGCCATGACCGCGGTGTGAATTGGGAGTTCAAGCGCAACCTGCCCATCACGCAGTTCTATGATGTAACCAGCGATAACGCGTTGCCGTTTTATAACGTCTATGGCGGCGCGCAGGACAATTTCAACGTGGGTGGCCCTTCGCGCACGCGCAGCGCTTCCGGGATCGCTAACTCGGATTGGTTCGTCACCCTTGGCGGCGACGGCTTCCGCACTCAGGTTGATCCGGAAGATCCGAACACAGTTTATTCGGAATATCAGAATGGCTCGCTCTCGCGGTTTGATAAGCGCACCGGCGAGCGCATGGGCATTCAGCCGGCGACCGGCCGTGGTGAAGATCCGCTGAGATGGAATTGGGATTCGCCTTTCATCATCAGTCCCCACTCGCACACGCGGCTTTACTTTGCCGCCGACAAACTTTTCCGCAGCGATGATCGCGGCGATAGCTGGCAAGTCATCAGCGGCCAGCTCTCGCGTGGACTGGATCGCGACAAGCTGCCCGTTATGGGCAAGGTCTGGAGTATGGACGCGGTGGCTAAGAATGCTTCGACGGCGTTTTTCGGGAATGCGTCGGCGCTGGCGGAATCGCCGAAGAAGGACGGCCTGATCTACATCGGCACGGATGACGGCTTAATTCAGGTGACGGAAGATGGCGGCAAGAACTGGCGCCGGATGGAAAAGTTTCCCAGCGTCGCCGACATGGCTTATGTCAGTAAGATTACTACCTCCAATCACGAGACAAACACCGTCTATGCAGCGTTCGACAATCATCAGAATGCCGACTTCAAGCCTTACCTTTTGAAGAGCACGGATGCCGGGCGCACATGGATTTCCATCGCCGCGAACCTGCCAAAGAATGGGCCGGTGTGGGCCATCGCCGAAGATCACGTTAATCCAAATCTGCTTTTTGCCGGTACGGAGTTTGGCGTTTTCTTCTCGGTGGATGGCGGGCAAAAATGGATTCAGCTCAAGGGCGGATTGCCAACCATCGCCGTGCGCGACATCAACGTTCAGAAACGCGAGAACGATCTGGTAATCGGCACCTTCGGGCGCGGCATTTACATTCTGGATAACTACACGGCGCTGCGCCTGCTCAAGCCGGAAATGCTGAAGCAGGATGGTCTGACTTTCCCGGTTAAAGATGCGCTGATGTACATCCAGTCTCAGCCGATTGGCGGGCGCGGCAAAAGTTTTCAGGGCGAATCGTATTACACAGCCGAAAACCCGCCGTTCGGGGCAACGTTTACTTACTACCTCAAAGACGAATTGAAGACTCGCAAAGCGAAGCGGCAGGAATCTGAAAAGGAAGCGGAGAAGAAAGGCACGGGCATAGTGCTTCCCAGCCCGACCGATCTGCGCGCGGAAGAAGAAGAGGAAGCGCCGGCAATCATCGTTACCGTGACGGACTCTGAAGGCCGTGTGGTGCGCCGGCTTACTGGGCCCATCACGGCGGGCATGCAGCGCGTCAACTGGGACCTGCGCTATCCGCCGGCTTCTCTGCCGCCGCCACCGAATCCGGAGACTGAAGATCCCTTCACCGATCCTCCGGGTGGTCCACTGGTCATGCCCGGCGCCTACAAAGTTTCAGTGGCGAAAAGAATAAGCGGCGTGATGACGCCGGTGGGGCAGTCACAGGACTTTAATGTAGTCGTCGAAGGCCAGGAAGGAATGTCTGCGGCTGATCGGGCGGCTCTGGTTGAGTTTCAGAAGAAGGCTGCACGGTTGCAGCGCGCCGTGCAAGGGGCACTCGAAGCCGCCAATGCGCTTAAGCCACGCCTGGTGCTGATCAGGCGAGCGTTGATGGACACGCCGGCCGCGGGAGATAAGTTGCTGGACGACGCATCAGCATTGGATAAGCGAACCAACGAAATTCTGCGCGCCTTGCGTGGCGATACGGCTTTGCGAGCGCGTAACTTTAATCTGCCGCCTTCGATCACTGAACGCGTCGGTGACATTGTCGGCGCGCAACGGACCTCCACTGCTCGCCCCACTCAAACGCAGATGAATCAATACGCGGCGGCGGCGCAGGAGTTTGAACAAACGCTGGCGCAACTGCGGCAGTTGATTGAAGGAGACCTGGCAAGATTAGAAAAACAGATGGAAGCGGCGGGGGCGCCGTGGACACCCGGTCGTATTCCGGAGTGGAAAGATCAATGAGTTAGTCTATCCGCAGATTACACAGATTACGCAGAACGGAAAGCAGAGGTCGGAAGTCAGAAGTCAGAGGTCAGGGGTCAGAAGTCAGAGGTCAGAGGTCAGAGGTCAGAAGTCAGAGGTCGGATCGGTGTGCCGAGTCGACCATTACAAACGTGCTCCACTCCCAAACGCGATAGCAAATGAGAAATGACAAATGATATATGGAAAATGGTTCATCTGACTTCTGACCTCTGACTTCTGACCTCTGACCTCTGACTTATGACCTCTGACCTCTGACCTCTGACCTCTGCCTTCCGTTCTGTGTAATCTGCGTAATCTGTGGATAGGATGGGTCGCTTACCACTCTTCCCGGGCGATGTAGTTGAGGACAGATTTGATTGAGGCTACTGAATAGCCGCCGTCTTTCTTGATGATGGGAAGGTGGCGATAGCGGCCGAGCGACATTTTGTTCAGCGCCGCGGCGACGGAATCGGTTTCGCGAAGGGTTTCAGGATTCGGGCTCATTAAAGTTTTTACTTCCACGTCTACAGCCACGCCTGCCGCGCCCGTCATCTTGCAGAGTACGTCGTGCTCGGTGAAGATTCCCTTTAACTGACCCCCATCGAGCACCAGGGCACAACCAGTGTGCGCCTCTTTCATGCGCCGGACGACTTCACGCGCCGGTGTGTCAGGACTGACAAACAAACTCTCTTCCTGGTGAAGGCGGCGCAGATCGTCTTCCATCACCGAACGCGCCAACCCCGAGGCGTTCTCAGCGCGCGGCACATCAAGATCGCGAAACGATGAGAGGCAGTTCTCGCAGCGATCCGTGCCTTCTATGTTTTCATGGCCGCAGGAGGGACAAAGCATCGTTCGCTACGCTCCGATGAAGCCAAAAGGTAAAAGGTAAAAGTCAAAAACCGTCTTTTTTCCTTTTTACTTTTGCCTTTTTCCTTATTCAACTACCCAGGTGTCGCCGCTGTTGATTAGTTTCTCCAGACTGCCAGGCCCGGACTTTGCAATTGCGGCATCGATCTGCTCCGTCATCATGTCTTCGTAAGTCTTGCGCTCGACGGCGCGAAAGATTCCCACCGGCTGCGGGAAGGACGGCTGCTCCATGCGCGCCAGCATGAAAGCTACCGAAGGATCCTTCAGATAAATGTCGTGCACCAGAATATCGTTTTCCGTAATACCATCCTCGCCGATGGTGACCACTTCCGGATGCGCGCCGTTCATGCGAATGCCCTGGGTGCGATCCTTGCCGAAGATCATCGGCTGACCATGTTCAAGATAGAGGACCCGTTCGGAGCGCACACTGCGTTCGGCGAACGAGTCAAAAGCGTGATCGTTGAAGATGTTGCAGTTCTGGTAAACCTCGACGAACGATATGCCTTTGTGTCTGGCTGCGGCCTGGACTATCGCGCCCAGATGTTTGACATCTATATCGATCGAGCGGGCCACGAACGTCGCCTCGCTGGCAATAGCGAGTGAAAGCGGATTGACTGGATAGTCAATCGTGCCCATCGGGGTTGACTTGGTCTTCTTTCCCATCTCCGACGTCGGACTGTACTGGCCTTTGGTCAATCCATAGATGCGATTGTTGAAGAGGATGTAGTTCAGGTCCAGATTGCGCCGAATCGCGTGCATGAAATGGTTGCCGCCGATCGAGAGCGCGTCGCCGTCCCCGGTGATCACCCAAACACTCAACTCGGGATTGGCCGCCTTGATGCCGGTGGCAATTGCTGGGGCGCGGCCGTGAATGCTGTGAAAGCCGTAGGTGTTCATGTAGTAGGGAAAGCGCGACGAACAACCGATACCGGAAACGAAGACGATCTTCTCGCGCGAAATTCCCAGCTCCGGCATCACCTTCTGCACATTATTGAGGATGGCGTAGTCGCCACAGCCCGGGCACCAGCGCACTTCCTGGTTGGAGACGAAGTCGGCCTTCGCTAATTTCACCGGTGCGATGCCACTCGACCTGGACGTGCCTTCGTCGCTTTGCGGCGAGAGGCTCGACTCCGGAAACGGATTGCTTCCGTTTCCGTTTCCGCTTGTTCCATTGCCTTGTGTGTCCATTATTGCTCCTAAATTCTTAAATCTTGAATAGCTCCGCCAGTGAAATCCTGAATCCGGGCACAACATCCCGGCCGTCAAGTGCGTCCTTTTCGGTAAGCACTGCGATGTCCGAGAGAGATCGATAAACAGTGATGGTTCGTAGCTTGGGGCTCACAACCCAAACCATCTGAGCGCCCGCCGATAGCCATTCAGAGACTTTTTCTTCAACCTCGGACACTCTATCGTCCGGACTCAGAACCTCGACCGCCAAGTCCGGAGCTCCCGGCCAGTACCCTTTGGCCTCGCCTATCTCATTGACGCGTTCCTGCTTTATGAAAGCGATGTCGGGAGCGCGAACCGTGTCTGGATTGGACCGCAGTTTGAATCCTGTCTCCGCTGCATACGTCTCGCCCAGACGGTTTTCTCGGACATGTTGGGCAAGAGGAAGCGTCAGCCGCATGGTAATTCTTCCATGATTATGTCCAGTGGGAGACATTTGCCTCAATTCTCCGGCTACTAGTTCATACCGAAACTGTCCCTTCGGAAGTTCGAGAAGATCATCGGCAGTCAGTATTTTTTCAGTTACTGCACTCACAAATATTCCTCAACCTTCCGCACTATCTCGCGAATCTGAAACGGCCGGCCTTTGACTTTCGAGAAGGCCACTGCATCAACGAGGTACTTTGCCCGGATCATGGTGCAGAGCTGGCCCAGGTTCATCTCCGGCACAATCACGGTCTCGAATCCGCTCAGCACTTCGCCCAGGTTCTTGGGGAAAGGATTTAGATAACGCAGATGCGCAGCCGATACGCTCTTGCCTTCCTTCTGCAACTTTTCTACTGCTGTTGTGATCGAGCCGTACGTCGATCCCCAACCCAACACCAGAACCTTCCCGGTCTTTTCTCCGAAAATCACCACCGGGGGAATATCATTGGCGGCACGATCAACTTTCTCCTGACGCAAGAGCACCATGAAGTGGTGGTTCTCAGGATCGTAATTCACGTTGCCGGTGATGTGCTGCTTTTCAATGCCGCCGACGCGATGTTCCAACCCGGGAGTTCCCGGAATGGCGTACGGGCGCGATAGCGTTACTTCATCGCGGGCATAGGGCATGAAGTTGGTGGGGTCGCTGACAAACTTGATGTCGATTTTCGGCAGATCGGCGATCTCCGGAATGGCCCAGGGCTCCGCGCCGTTTGCCAGATAACCATCGGAGAGATAAAACACCGGCACCATATAATTGAATGCGAGGCGCACCGCTTCGATGGCCATGTGAAAACAGTCGGCCGGCGTCGAAGGCGCCACCACAATCGCGGGACACTCCCCGTTGCGTCCCCAAACCGCCTGGAAAAGATCCGCCTGCTCGGTCTTGGTAGGTAAACCCGTCGATGGACCGCCACGCTGCACGTTAATAATTACGATAGGCAGCTCTGTCATAACCGCGAGACCGATCGCTTCCTGCTTTAGCGCCACGCCCGGTCCCGAAGTTCCTGTCAGCCCAATATGTCCGGCAAAGGACGCGCCAATCGCCGAACATATGGCGGCGATTTCATCCTCCGCCTGAAAAGTTTTCACGCCAAAGTTTTTGTGACGCGCCAGCTCATGCAGAATATCCGACGCCGGGGTGATGGGGTACGAGCCGTAGAACAGTGGGCGCCCCGCCAACTGTGACGCGGCGACAAAGCCGATCGCCGTGGCTTCGTTGCCGGTAATCTTCCGGTACTTGCCGGGAGCAATCTGCGCTTTCTTGACGGTGTAGTGCGTGGTGAAGACTTCGGTGGTATCGGCGAAGTTGTATCCGGTCTTCAGGACTATCTCGTTGGCCTTTGCCAGCTCCGGGTTTTTGCCGAACTTGGCGTTGATCCACTTGATGGTGTTTTCCATCGGCCGATCGTAGAGCCAGTAGAGCACGCCCAGCGCGAAAAAGTTCTTGCACCGGTCCATTTCCTTGCGCGAGAGCTGCACCGTGCCCTTCAACGCATTCATGTTCAGGGTCGTAATCGGAAGTTTATGAACGCGATAACCTTTCAGCGTGCCGTCTTCGAGCGGGTTTGATTGATAGGCCGCGTGGGCCAGGTTCTCTTTAGTGAACTCGTCCGTGTTGATGATCAGCGTTCCGCCTTCTTCCAGATCGGCCAGGTTCACTTTCAAGGCGGCAGGATTCATGGCCACCAGCACGTTTGGTTGATCACCTGGCGTGCGTATGTCCTGGCTGGAAAAGTTCAACTGAAATCCGCTGACGCCGGGAAGACTGCCGGCTGGCGCGCGAATCTCCGCCGGAAAATCCGGCAGCGTGGAAATGTCATTGCCGACGACGGCGGAAGTATTGGTGAACTGGGTGCCCGTCAACTGCATGCCGTCGCCGGAGTCGCCGGCGAAACGTATAGTTACGGTCTCCAGTTCTTCAAAGTGCTTTTCCAGTTGTTCTACCGGGGGTTCGATAACAGTGCTCATAAGATCATTTCCGATTGCCAATTTGCGATTGCCGATTTGCGATTTGCTGGGATTCAATCGGCAATCAAAAATCGCCAATGGCTTACCCTCCTTCTTCAGTATCCATCACCTGCGCCGGAATGGGCGGCAGATTCATCGTCGTCTTGGGATAACTCTCGGCCAGATATGTAATCACGTCAAAAACCGAAACTGATCCTACGAGCTTGCCGTCCTTAACCAGGGGAATATTGCGATAACTCTTCTCGTTCATGATCCGCACGGCATCGCCGATGGTTGCATCCGGTGAAAGCGTGCCCACAACCGGCGACATCCAGTTGCTGACGGGAGCGTTCAGATCAACATCTTCGCCGATTACTTTGGTCAACAGATCGCGTTCCGTGAATATCCCTACGATGCGTCCACCTTCACAAACGATTGCGCAGCCACCTTCGTCTTTCTTCATGACCTCAATCGCTTCCGAAAGAGGCGCGGACGGCTCGACACAGACATAATCGTCAGTCTCCATCAAGCTCACTTTATCCTCTTTAACTCGGGGAGATGTATCGCTTTTGCTACCCATTTGAGCGGCTTGCCGCTGTCCGGCGCTATCCTGGTTTGTTGACATGACCGTGTGAAGTCTCTTGATTGCCAAACGTTTGTTAAATTCTGTGGAAATTGTAACAGCAAAGCCACGCGCATCAAAAGTACCGTGCTTCCTGGCTCAACAAATTCCAAATAAAGCAGCGGGGCCAAGCCCGCCTTCCCTACTGCAAGTATTCGCGGTTGAGCTTCCATACTCAAGATCTGACTCAACACAGTTTACTTGCAGTCAGGAAGGTGGGCTTGCCCCCGCTCTTTCCATGTTCAAGGATCACATTTGGCCTGAATCTGGCACGTTCAATTTGTCCTGGTACGGGGAGATTTCGGCGAGCTGTTTTATGATTCCCGGCAACGCGCCCAACGTGTAGTCAATTTCGTCAGCGGTGTTGTAGCGTCCCAAAGAAAAGCGTATTGAGCCACGGGCGGCCGGGTAGGGAACACTCATTGCGCTCAGCACCGCGGAAGCTTCTTGACTGTCGGAGTTGCAGGCAGAACCGGTGGAAACGCAAATGCCAGCTTCATCCAGATGCCTCAGAATATTTTCGCCTTCGATGTATTCAAAAGATATGTTGGACGTATTCGGCAGCCGCTGGTTTCGATCATGCGTTCCGTTCAATCTCGCGTTGGGAATTGTTGCCAGGATGCCGTCCTCCAGCCGGTTGCGAAGCTCGAGAATGTTAGCCTGGCCCTCAAAGTTCTTTGCCAGCTCGCAAGCGGCGCCCAGCCCCACGATATACGGCACGGCTTCGGTGCCCGCCCGACGACCCTGCTCCTGTCCTCCGCCAATGATAAACGGCGGGAGTTTGACTCCGTCACGAATGTATAGTGCGCCGATACCTTTTGGAGCATGAAACTTGTGGCCCGAGACCGAGAACAGATCGACGGGCCATTCGCGCAAATTGATCGGTATCTTGCCGACCGCCTGAACCCCGTCAACATGAAACACTGCGTCTGAGTTCTCGCGGATAATTTTCCCGATCTCTTCAATGGGAAACAGCACACCGGTTTCGTTGTTGGCCATCATCACGGAAACGATTCCCGTGTCGCGCCGCAGGGCCTGGCGCAGCTCTTCAAGATCCAGCTCGCCACTTTGATTAACTTCGAGCCAGGTTACTTCGCAGCCGATTTCCGCCAGATGCGCGCAGAGATTGCGCACGGCTTCGTGCTCGACTCGGGTAGTAACGATATGACGTCTGGTTGGGTTCTGCTCCAGAAAGCCGCCGATCGCCCAGTTGTCAGATTCTGAGCCGCACGACGTGAAAACGATCTCGTTCGTGTCCGCGGCGCCAAGCAATTCGGCAACCTGTTCACGAGCGCGCTCGACCGCGATGCGCATATTGCGGCCAAAGGTGTGCGCGGACGACGGATTGCCGTAGAGCGCCGTCAGGTAAGGCTGCATCGCGGCGAAAACTTCCGGAGCAACGCGCGTCGTCGCATTGTTGTCGAGATAGATCATGCATCCACAGATTACACCGATTACGCAGATTTCAACCGGGCAAATGAGCTGAGTTCCTTCGTCTGTGTAATCTGCGGATTCCTGCGTTCGACAATGCAGGTGCATTCCGGCATAATTCATCTTTAAACGTCACTTGATTTTTGTTGACAGGCAGGAATGCCTGTCCTACTCCACGTCGAATAAATCAAACACTATGGCTCAGCTAACAGAAGAACTCATTTTGCAGACCCTGCGGCAGATCAAAGATCCCGACCTGCACAAGGACATCGTCACGCTTGGCTTTATCAGAGATTTGAAGATTGATAATGGCAATGTTTCATTTCGTATTGTCTTGACCACGCCTGCGTGTCCCGTGAAAGAACAGATGGAAGGTGAAGCAAAGTCGCTGGTCACGGCCTTGCCGGGTGTCGAGTCTGTCAAAGTAACAATGGATGCAGACGTGCCGAAGGGTCGCGGCATCGGGGAGAAGCTTTCCATTGAAGGCGTGCGCAACATCGTTGCCGTCTCATCAGGAAAAGGCGGTGTTGGCAAATCAACTGTCGCGGTGAACCTGGCGGTGTCGCTGGCGCTTGATGGCGCGCGCGTGGGTTTGATGGACGCCGATGTCTATGGACCAAACGTGCCCATCATGCTCGGCGCCAGCCAGGCGCGCCCGGAAGTTGAGGGCAACAAGCTGATCCCCATCGAAGCCTACGGTGTGCGGTTGATGTCGATGGCCATCCTGCAACCCGGTGATAAGCCGCTGATCGTGCGCGGCCCCATTCTGCACGGATTAGTGAAGCAGTTTTTGTCGGACGTAAAGTGGGGCGAACTCGATTACCTGATTGTGGATATGCCGCCGGGCACCGGCGATGTGCAGCTTAGTTTGGCCCAACTGGTTCCGGTGCAGGGTGCTGTGCTGGTAACCACGCCCCAGGAAGTCGCGCTGATTGACGTGCGGCGAGCGCTCAGGATGTTCGAGACTGTCGCAGTACCGGTGCTTGGCATCATAGAAAACATGAGTTATTTCATCGCACCTGATACCGGCAATCGCTACAACATCTTCGGCGAAGGTGGCGGCCAGCGCCTGGCCGACGAATATGGTGTGCCCTTCCTGGGCTCTGTGCCCCTGGGAATTGAAGTACGCGAAGGTGGAGACAAAGGTGTACCCGTCGTGATTAGCACGCCGGAATCACCGCAAGCTCAGGCTTTTAGACATGTGGCCGAAGAAGTGGCGCGGCAAGTATCAATCGAGGCTATGAAACCTGAGCTTGTCGTTTTGGGCAAATCTCAGTAAGATTGAAATCGACCGTTGATCCCAGGGGTTTTCAAAGTTCCAAGATCAAAAGTAATTCGCATTTTTTAACAGAAATTCAGGAGAAAAACACTAATGTCAGCTACAACTACACACGAAGTAAACAATGCGCCGGCGACAAACGCGCCTCCGATGTCGATGAACGTCACAGATCCTGCGGCGGTCGAAATCAAGAAGTTTATGGCCAGCGAAGAAGGTCTTCCGGAGACCGCGGGCCTGCGCGTGCGCGTGGTGCCGGGCGGCTGCTCCGGCTTTCAATACAGCCTGAACATCGAGGAAGATTCGCGCCAGGGCGATTTCGTACTGGACGAAAAAGGCGTACGGCTGTTTGTTGACATGTTCAGCGCGCAGTATTTGAACGGCATCGAGATCGATTACGTTACCGGCGTGATGGGATCGGGTTTCACCTTCAAGAACCCGAATGCCTCTGGCGGCTGCGGCTGCGGCTCTTCGTTCACCGTTTAATAAAACAATCGCGCGATAAGCTTCGAAGCCCGGCTGTTCGTTCAGAATCGCCGGGCTTCTTTCTGCCTATCGCGCGATTTGTTTGTCTGACGGCCAGACTAAGAAAGCTCTTATCGTATGCCTACGACGCGTAGCGTCGAAGACACTTATTCAGGGTTCCTAAGTCTGTAGTGCCCCATGAAGCTCGTTCAAGTTCAATCCGAGAAAGACATCACCCAGGCGCGCCAGCTTTTTGCAGAGTATGCCGCGTGGTTGGAAATCGATCTTTGCTTTCAGAACTTTGATCGGGAGCTCGCGGGGCTACCAGGTGAATACACACCCCCGAGTGGCCGCCTTCTGTTGGCCTTCGTTGACGAACGAGTGGCCGGCTGCGTTGCGCTGCGGAAGATCGGCGAAGGTGTTTGCGAAATGAAGCGCCTTTTCGTACGGCCGGAGTTTCGCGGCAAAGGCCTGGGCCGAAGACTTACCGAGGCCATTATTGGAGAGGCCCGGCGGATTGGCTATCAGCAAGTGCGTCTGGATACGTTGCCGCCTAAAATGCAGACGGCCGTCGGCGTATATCGTTCATTAGGTTTCAAAGAGATCGGCCCTTACTACAAGAATCCCGTCGCGGGCGCGATGTTTATGGAACTGGGGTTGTAACACAAGCCCCGCGCGTCAGCGTCTGTCAGAACCGCCTGCAGTAGCGGGCGGGCCAAAACACTGAAACACGGGTCTATAGTCTGGGGTGGGCCCGCCCACTACCGCAGGCGGTTCTGACCGCTTGACGCGCCCTCCCTGTCGGTTGGGCTTCCGCCTGGGTACTGCCTGTGCTGCCCTTGTCATAGAAGCATCTTCGAATTATAAACATACCGCACTAATCAGTACGCGTAACGCAAACTGTTAGTTTGCGCTCTTGCTTTGGTTTGCTCGCAAGCTAACAGCTTGCGTTACACCACACTACTCTTGCGGCTATCTTAAGACACATGAAGATCACCACCACTGTTCTACTCTTCCTGGCGCTCAGCTTTGGAGTTGCCCACTTCACCGTCCCGGTGGCTTCTAATCCCGCCGCACCGCCTGCCGATGTCGTCTTCAAGAACGGCAACATCTACACCGTCAACCAGCGTGCGCCGCATGCTGAAGCGATTGCCATCAAGGGCGATCGCATAGTGTTGGTTGGCTCAAACGCAGCCGCGCAGAAGCTGACCGGCAGAAGCACGCGCATTGTCGATTTACATGGGGCTACAGTGGTTCCGGGCATGACCGATGCGCACCATCATCTCGAAGGCGTCGGCTTTCGCGAGATGACGTTGAATCTCGAAGGCATCACTACCCTCGAAGATTTTCTGGCCAAAGTTAAAGCCCGCGTCGATCAGGCAAAGCCCGGGGAGTGGGTATCCGGTCGCGGCTGGATTGAAACCTTCTGGACACCGCCCGTTTTTCCCACGCGCTGGGACCTGGATAAAGTCTCGCCAAACAATCCTGTAATTCTGACGCGTGCGGATGGACACGGCACGGTTGTAAACAGCGCTGCCCTGAAGATAGCCGGCATCGATAAGAACACGCCCAGTCCTTTTGGCGGTGAAATCTCAAAAGACAAACAGAGTGGCGAGCCGAACGGCATGCTGCTGGATGCAGCGCAGGGCCTGGTGCGTCGCCATCTCCCGCCTACTTCGGCCGCCGACGCTGAACAGGCAATCATTCTGGGAGTGAAGCGTGACGTCGAGCTGGGTTGGACGCAGGTACAGAATCCGGGCGGCAGCTATGCCGACGTCGACATCTACAAAAAACTCTACGGTGAAGGAAAGATCAAACTGCGCATCTACAAGGGTCTGTCCGCGCCCGGCAGAGAAGCTCAGCGACTATTCCGCGAAGGCCCGATCATCGGCGCCTACGGCAATCGTCTTACGGTGCGCACTCTCAAGCTTTACGCTGACGGCTCGCTTGGTTCACGCAGCGCCGCGTTGCTGGCGCCTTACTCGGACGCGCCCGACACTTCCGGCTTCCTCACCATAAAAGAAGCAGACTTGCTTCCTGTGCTTGAAGAAGCCTTGAAAAAAGGCATTCAGATCCAGACGCACGCCATCGGCGACCGCGGCAATCGGTTCATCCTTGATGAATACGAGAAGGCCCTGAAAGCCGTGCCGCCCGCGCAACGCAAAATCGCCAATCCCCGGTGGCGCATCGAGCATTCGCAGATCGTCAACCCGTTGGACATTCCGCGCTTCGCGAAACTGGGAATAATTCCTTCGATGCAGGCTTCGCATGCGATCGGCGACCTGCACTTCGCCCCGAGTCGTTTGGGAATCGCGCGACTGGCGGGCGCGTACGCGTGGCAAAGTTTTATCAAGAGCGGATCCATTATTCCCGGAGGTTCGGATGCGCCGGTCGAGCGCGGCGAGCCGATGATCGAATATTACGCCGCCGTCGCGCGCAAGGACCTGAAAGGTTTTTCCGGCGCAGGCTGGCATCCGGAAGAGGCCGTCTCGCGGGAACAGGCTTTGAAGATGCTTACCATCTGGCCCGCTTATGCGGCCTTCGAAGAAAACCTGCGCGGTTCTATTGAACCAGGCAAGCTCGCCGATCTAACGATACTCTCCGCCGACATTATGAAGATCCCGGAGATGGAGATTCTGAAGACCCGTTGCGTGATGACGGTGATTGGCGGCGAGATTGTTTACGAGGCGAAGTAGTTGCGAGATATCAGTTCTAACCGGCCTGCGGAGCAGGCAATAGTATAAAGCCTGTAAAGAGGAGTTTCCTATGCCACGCAGTTGGACTGTCGCGCCCCCCGAAACCAATCGTCGCAGCTTTCTTTCTTTTGCCGGCAAGGGACTCGGCTTGGCAGCGCTTGCTTCGTCCTCGGTTGCGTCGCTACTGCAAGAGGTTCACGCGGCTACCAGAAGCATCGCACATTTATCGCCGCAACAGGTCGCGATGGACGAGGATTTCTGGTTCACGATCCAGAACGCCTTCTCGGTCACGCG
>DASXRU010000253.1:0-38988 GCA_036506395.1 Pyrinomonadaceae bacterium
ACGTCTGGGAAAAAGCGGCGACAAGGCGCCGCACTCCAAAAACGGCTCAATTAACCTCCGGGCGACGGGGCTTTTTTATCCTGGCAACTCGCTTCCGGGTGTCTCTAGTTGGTTAGTTTTTACCATCTGAAACCGGAGCAACGATGAATCATAAGGCCGTTGACACCTGCTATTTACGCATGTTAGCGTACGTACCTGGCGCCTCGGTCCAGAGGTCCTTCAGCATGTTTTCTTATGTTCCCCTCTTGTCGTGTAGGAAGCGACACCCACCCGGCGGATACCACTGCCTTCTCTTGAAGAACTGACGATTCCCAGCATGCTATTCGAAAAAACAAAGGTTGTGCGGTCGGCGGAAAAGTATCTGGCGCTGGGAAAGATCCCGGAGGCGATCAAGGAATACGAACAACTGGTCGCCAACGACCTGGAAGACCTTACCGCCCTGAACATGCTAGGCGACCTCTACGTGCGCGTTGGCAACAAAGACCAGGCCATGACCTGTTTCGGCCGGATCGCCGAGCACTATCGCGAAGAGGACTTCGCGCTCAAGGCGATCGCGATGTACAAAAAGATCGAACGCCTTCGTCCTCGCGATCCGGAAGTTGCGGAAAAGCTGGCCGCTTTGTATGGCATGCAAGGCCTGATCGTAGAGGCGCGCGCTCAATACCTGATAGTCGCCGACGCCTACACACGAGCCGGTGAGTCGCGCAAGGCTCTGGAAGTTTTGCGCAACATAGCTGATTTAGATCCGGAGAATACGGACATTCGGATCAAGCTGGCCGAAGGCTACCTGAAGGAGGGTGTTACTTCCGAAGCTGCTAAAGCCTTTATCGTAGCCGGCGAACACCTGGTAGCGCGCGGAGCCGCCGATGCCGCAGTGGAAGCCTACGCTCGGGCCCTGGAGATTCAACCCAATGATCAAACGGTCTTGAATGGCATTCTGGCAGCCCATGCGGCGCGGGGAACTGCCGATGAAGCCGTGGAAATCATTGAACGGGCTGTCGCCGAAAATCCTGACGAGGCTGATTTGCTGGAGATATTGGCTCGCGCCTACATCTCCGCGGAGGATGCTGCCGGCGCGGAGCGCGTGACCGCGGAGTTAGCTGCCAAAGATCCCGCCAGCTATTTGCGTTTCGTGGAGGTGGCCCATCTTTATCTGAATGCCGGAAATCTCGACGCAGCCATCAGCGTAGTCGGACGCATTGTGGAACAAATGCTGGCAGCTCGCGAAGAGGGTGCGTTGCTCGAGCTGGTAAATGAAGCGCTGGCGCGCAACCCGGAACACACTCAGGCTTTGCGTTTGCTGGTGAGGATCCATTGGTGGCAGCGCGATATGGACAAACTTCGGGCCGCCCTGGAGCGTTTGCTGGAGGCGGCTGAGGCTGCCGGTCTGGTTGAAGATGAACGATACGCGCTGACACAGTTGACCCGCCTTGTTCCGGATCAGCCAGCCTACTTCAAGAGGTTGCAAGAGTTGGGAGGAGAGGTCGCGGAAGCTTCCGTCGAAGCGCTGCCGGATTTCCAATGGGCAGGCGAAGGGATTCCTACTTTCGAAGGCGTCGCGATCAGCGGCGAAGCGGCAGAATTTTCCGAAGCCGTGGACTCGAGTCAGACTGATACGTTCGAGTGGAACACGGTGGCGGCGCCGCCAGACCCGAGTGCTTCGTTCGCGGATCTCGACCAGACGCCCACCTCGGTAGATGACTCAGCGGCCATGACGGGCCGTACAGAAGCGAGTGGTTCAGGCTTTCAGGAAATAAATTTTGAAACTGTCGTGGCGGAAGAGCTGCCGTCCGACCACGGCTTGAAAAAGAGCCCTGATACTGATCGCGAAACAATGTTCCGCCAGGAGTTGGAGAGCGTTGACTTTTACATCAACCAGGGTTACGCGGACATCGCCCTTGATACCCTTGAATTGCTCGAGAAGCAGTTTGGTTCGCACGAAGACATCAATTTGCGGCGCGATCTGTTGAAGAGTACCGCTGCGCCGGCGGCGGTAAGCGGACCTACTGATCAGATGCGAGCGAAGGAACTGGCGGACGCCGCGGGTTTCAATCAGGTTCAGATAGAAAGCACCCCCACACCGCAGTCAGCGCCATTCGTACCGGCAACAAACCTGGCGGCAGAAAAACGGCCCGCACAGGAGCCGGCCACTTTCGGTCGGGGCCCTGTGCTCGACCCGGGACTCGCAGATCTCATTGAAGAGTTTCGCGTGGCTGCCGAAGATGAAGAGCCGCGGCCTTCCGAAGCCGATTTTGAAACTCATTACAACCTTGGTCTTGCCTATAAAGACCTTTATATGCCGGATGAAGCTATCGAGGAGTTTCAGGTCGCTGCCGGACTGGTTCGCCCGGGTGATGGCACCGCGCGCTATTTGCAGTGTTGCAATATGCTGGGCCACTGTTTTTTGCAAAAGGGTCTCCCCCGCCTGGCGGTGATGTGGTTCAAGAAAGGCCTGAACTCCCCGGGTCATTCGGAAGACGAATACCAGGCGTTACGCTACGATCTCGGCGCGGCCTATGAGGAGATGGGCAACCTCGATCAGGCTATCGATGTTTTCAGCGACGTGTATGGAGTGAATGTTTCTTATCGTGGCGTTGCCAAAAAATTGCAGCAGCTACAGGAACGGAAGAGCGCGGAAAAGCAGGAGTCTCCGGCCACACGTTAGATCTGTTTCGGTGTAAACTTAGCAAGCGGCTGATGCCAACTCAAATGTCGTCAAAACTATCGGTAATTTTTTACATTATCCTCTGCCTCGAGATAGGGATCGTGCTGACCTGTCTGCCGTGGATTCCCCAGGGCATGTTCGGGTTGAGCGACTGGAGCAACAATTACTTCCTGGTTCTGGCCGCACGCAAAACCGGCTTCTACGGATTACAAAGTTTCGTTGCGTCAGGCTGGGTGCGCGGCGCCGTCTCCGGTGTCGGACTCCTTAATATCGGGATGGCCGTTTGGGCAATGATCCATTTTCGCGAGACCGTGCGCACCTTGCAGGCAGATCCCCCGCCAATTAAAGTGTCCGCAACAAATGCCACTCAAAGCTCAAACGCCGATCCTTTATCTGATTACCAGCGGCGCCACCACGGCAGCGACGAAAACATCAAGTAAGGAATTTCAGGACATCCTCACGCTGGTCCGCGCGGCCGTCGTGGCCCACATCGATCTGGTCCAACTCCGGGAAAAAAACTTAACTGCGCGAACGCTTTATGAATTAGCTGCTCGCGCCGCGGAAATCACTTCTGACAGCGAGACTCGTTTGCTCGTTAACGACCGCTCCGACGTGGCGCGGGCAGCGGGCGCGGACGGGGTCCACCTGACTACTAATTCTGTCGAGGCTTCCGTAATTCGACGGGCCTTTGGACGCCAGTTCCTAATGGGTGTTTCAACGCATTCACTGGCAGAGGCTCGTGCGGCACGCGACGCCGGCGCAGACTTTGCCGTATTTGGGCCAGTGTTTGAGACGGATTCTAAGCGCCAGTACGGTTCGCCGGTTGGTGTAGCAGGGTTTCATGAAGCCGCAGACGTACTCGCCTCGTTTCCCGTCCTGGCAATTGGGGGCATCTCGTTGACGAATGCATCCGAATGTCTCCGCGCCGGGGCAAGCGGTATCGCAGCCATCAGGCTGTTCGCTAATTCCGAATCCCTGGAATCTGTGGTGGCGGCGATCACTCGGCAAGCTAATGATTAGTGAAGAAAAAAGCGCTCAGCCTGTCGCCTTGACGATCGCCGGCTTCGATCCTTCCGGCGGCGCCGGCATCGTCGCGGACATCAAGACGTTCGCATCTTTAGGTTGCACTCCAGCAGCCGCTGTCACCTCGCTTACTTTTCAAAACTCGTCCGCTATGTTCGGGGCAGCGCACCAGACTGCGGAGATTGTCCGTCAACAAGTGAATTCAATCCTCGCAGGTTCGCCCATCGCCGGCGCCAAAACGGGCATGCTGCCGACGGCTGAGATTGTCCGCGAAGTTGCGCGGCTTTTTCGAGAAACAAACCTGCCCGCTCCGGTGGTCGATCCGGTGATGCGCTCAACTTCCGGCTATGATTTGATCGAGCCTGATGCCTGGGATCTGCTGGTTAGCGTCCTGCTGCCGCTGGCGCGTGTGATTACCCCAAACATCCCCGAAGCAGAGCGCATTACCGGCCTGGAAATATCGGACCAGAACGGAATGCGGCGTGCAGCTCGCAGGATACGTGAAATGGGCGCGCGTGCGGTCCTGGTTAAAGGTGGACACCTGGAAGAGCAGAGGTCAGAGGTCAGGGGTCAGAGGTCAGAACAACTGGAACCTGTTGGCCTTGCGCGGCAGGCCATTGACGTTCTGGATGACGAAGGTGAAGTCACAGTGTTCCGAGGCGATTGGATCGAAGGCCCTTCAATGCGCGGGACAGGATGCATGCTTTCGGCCGCCATCGCCGCGTGTCTCGGTAAGGGAATCAGCCTTGAAGATTCAACTCGCTCGGCCAGGCAGTTTGTCAGGAACGCTATAAATCGGTTGCCACCCAACACTCTCCTGTCACATCTCTGATCGTCGAATGGCGATTGTTACAATTCGCTCGGGCGGATGCCGTAGCCTTCTTCTCCCGGTTACGAAGAAGATCCTTTCTAAGATTTCCTTTAACGAATGAGTGACATAACCGATCGGCCGATTGATCCGAATCATGCCGCTGCGGGCGCCGGCTCCTCAATCGGTCTTTCCTTTGCACGCGATCGCGGCGCAATAATGGCCTTCGCTCGCAGGGAAAGGGGCCTGAACAGACACCTGGTGAGGATGTTGTATATGAGCGAGTATGTCACGGTCGAAATGGCGAATATTAAGAGAGCCGAGTTCAGGATGAGGTAAGAGATGACTATGACCAGCATGAACGTCAATACTGGAAACGGAGTTGCCAGTCGAGGAAGTGTCCATCCGCTGGCCGAAATGCTGGTGACTCCCCAGTTTAAGAGACCAACAGCGCAGAGAATGGCCGCCAGGGCCATACTGCGATCGGAAAGGTTTACTGTAAATATTCCAAGTGAGAGGCTCGGGTGAATTGGGAGAATCGCTCTAAGATTATCTGCGTTGCTGCCCGCGGCAGCCAAAAGCGAGTTCACACTTTCCGGTGTGACGAATAGCCTTAATACGCCATCGTAAACCGCGACTCCAATCATGGTCATGACTGGAATTGCGAACGCTATCCACACGATACCCGGGAGAAAGACCAGACAGCCGACATACAAGGGATTGCCGGATACTGGCTCGGATTGGTCGCTGCTGATCCTGCCACCGAAGAGCGCGATCTTCTCAATATCATCTGCGAACAACCTCTTTAATTTGACGTGAACGTTCTCCATCTGTCCGATAATTGTTTCCTGCAGGATTTGAGGCTGTTTGGCCATTTTGCGAAAGCCGAGCGTAGAGATGGCCCCCACAATTCTGCCCAGCAGCCAATACGCGAATGCGATCGCAGCCAAAGCCGCTAACGCTTGCCCGCGCGTGGCCAGCAGCAAGTATATAAGGCCCTTAAAAATCGGGTCTGCGACGCGAACGTGCCACCAGACTTTAAGTCCGTAACTGAACGTGTGCCAGCCGTGCCACAAGGAGGGAATCAGTTTGTATGCGCCATAGGCCACCACAATGACGATGGCGAGTATGATCAATACTCGCAGCCGGCTTTGGCCACTTTCCTCATTGCGATTTTGTAAGTGCACTTATTGCATCCTTCCTAATTCAAGCCTCTGTTGCAAAGGCATCCGAGTAATGATCGATTTGGCCGCCTCCGTATTACCGGCCCGGGAAAGCAAATCCCGAAGCTCTGCCTGGACTTCCGGAGCCAGCTTCTGAATGTTGTCGATGTAGTCTTCCGAAATCTCCATACCACTTGCTGGCAGGATCTGGAGTGAGCGAAGGATATTCAGCGCGTCTTCGTCGTTGTTTAGATCCATCGCCATTTCCACCGCGCCGATCTCCATCGCGGGATAGGAATCTGATCGGTGCTGCCATCGAAGGTCTTCCAGCTCAACCTGGCGGATCTTCTGGTCCTCGCTCACCTGGTTGTTGTATGCGACGGCTGCCGCTAAAGCCCGCCGCGTTTGCTTGCTGCCAAGGTAGGCGCGAAAAAGCACGGAGCTCGCTTCGGGCAGGTCGCGGCGTTTTCGCAGGAGCGCCAGTGCCGCACCCTGCGCTTCCGGCCAGAGGCCGAGCCTGTCGAAAAGGCGCATTCGCTCGAAATCGTCGCCACTCGAGGGGTTCTCCGCGCGCAGCTCTTCGATTGAGAGCAGACGTCTCAGGGCGTCCAGATTGGAGCCTTTTGTCAGGTACTTGCGGCCGTCCGCGTCGAGGGTTTCCTGCGCCAGCCCGATATTACCGAGAGACCATTGAATCAACGCCAGCTCCAGGCGAGTGATCGCGGAGTCCGGTCGCAGCTCGAGGCTTTTCCGTAACGACTCTTTGGCCGGAGCCTTCCGTCCGAGCGCTCGTTCAAGCCGGCCTCGAGCGAGCCAGAAATCTGCGTCGCGAACTGCTAACACATTTTCGAACGAGAGCGTCTCCACCTGGCGCACCCACCACTGGCCACGATCGTCCATGGTGAGC
This sequence comes from Pyrinomonadaceae bacterium, assembly GCA_036506395.1. Taxonomy (GTDB): domain Bacteria; phylum Acidobacteriota; class Blastocatellia; order Pyrinomonadales; family Pyrinomonadaceae; genus DASXRU01. The sequence continues at coordinate 6,567 of DASXRU010000253.1, forward strand.
GGCAGCGTTCCACTCCACAGCGCGTATCTCGTCCAGTAGCCAAATGTTGTATGCGAACCCAGGAGTTTCGCGCCCAGCCAGAAGGCGAACGCTCCCCCGAACATTCCCGCCAATTGTCCCACCATTTGTCCGATCCCAACCGACGGCGAATTCGCGTCGCTGCCTGGAGTCACCACACCCACACCTCTGACTTCGTGGGTCCTGATCTTCCCTGCTCTCAAGTTCTTCCTAACCTGCCGGGCGTACTTCTTCGGCAGGTGGCAGAACTTCAGTAGGTCTGCCACATTGATCCGGATCTGGGCCGATGGATCATTGAGCGCCTCCAGCAGGTAGGCGACTCCCTTTTGATTCAACCCCGCCAATGCATCTGCGGCAGCAGGGGCGGTGCGTTTATCGGCCAATAAGAATGTCAGGAAACTCAGCGAGGTCGAATCCGCGCGCCGGCCCAGCTTTTTCGTAAGAAGTTGAACTTCGGCCTGAGGTGCGTAAAAAAGCGAGTTGAGGTATTCCGAAGGGCTGACCAGTTCGCGGGCCTCGAGCAGCAGCCAGTAAGCGCGCAAGGATTTTTTGTCCTGACGACTCCAGAGCAGCAGATTTGGCTCCACTTGCTGTGGTGCGAGTCTTTGAATTTGCGCGAGATCATCCTGATCCAGGAAAGGCGACACGGCACGCCGCGCGAGTACATTTACGAATGCGTCATCATCTTCCAGCGCCGCTGCTCGCAACTCGGATTTCAGACGGCGTCTGAAGTAATCCGGCGATTGGCCGATCATCAGGAACCCAAGCACACGGATATCGTGATCTTTGTGGCCGATTAACGCTCGCAGCAGATCAAGCATGTCCTGCTCTCCGAGGCGCGCGAGCAAAGTACTGAACAAGTCAAGAACGGCGAACGCCATCTGCTCTGATCGCAAGGTGTTGTTTCCCGTGAGTTCAACGTTAATGCTCACGGCGGGCGATTCGTCCAGGCTCAGGCGGGCTCTGAAAACGGCGCGCACCACAGCCGGGTGTCGATCGTTCTCAAAGCCGGCGAGACGGTCGGACAACTTCATAGCGGCCAGGGCCTCTACTGCAGCCCTTCTAACGCGCCAGGAATCTGAGCCGCCCAGTTTGACAACTTCTCCCGCCAACTCTTGTGAGTTGGTCTTGCCCAGAATCGAAGTGGCGCCAGTCACCGCCATCTCATCCGTATCCTGCAACAGTGGCGCTACGTAGGGAGCGACGCGCGGGCCCAAATCGGAAAGCACCCGAGTGGAAATGTCCCAGGTTTCCTGCACTCGCAAGGCCTGAACGAATTTTTCGATCAGCATCTCGCGACTTGCCTCGTCAACCATTTCAAACAGCAGCCGAATTGTCTCGGCCCATCGATCGCCCCGGCGGGAAAGCAGCAGCAGTGCTTCTTCGAATCCGCCCTCCCTGGCGGCCTTTTGCTTCAGATCGAATGCCAGCAAAAACTCGAGGAAGAGCTGATGATTAAATTCAATGCTGCCAATTTCTCCCTCGTGAATGGTAATCAGATTTCCCTCAACGCCGGCATCGATTACGGGGCGGAGGTCATTACCGAGGATTCGTTCGAGCGCATCGTTAGGGACCGAACCAATTACGTTACGCTCCAGCATGTAGTAAGCCAGCATCCCCAATTTACCGAGGATATAGTCAACGCGCGCCTTTCTTTCCGCCGGCCCCGGCAGACCACCGGCGTTTCGAGCGACATAGCGATAGACGCCCTGGCGAATCAGGTACTCAAGCAAACGGCCACGCCTCTTGAGGGCCTTCTTAAGTTGGGAACTATGGTCCGAGTCCTGCAATCCTTCCTTGAACGCCTGGGTGAGCATCCGCAAATAGAATGGGTTCGTGATCAGCGCTCTCGTCGAATCCGAACTGGTTATCTCCGGGCTGATGACCTTCTCCGCGCCTGGCGCATAGAGTTGGATGAACTCATTAATCTGGTTCGTGTCCATCGCGAGGATGGACAAACTCTGCCAGCGCGGTACGCCTATGAAGTCGTGCTGGCGGCAGGAGGTGATTACCGCGCACTGCAAAGTATCCGGTAGCCGGTCTATCTCCTCCTCGCGCGGATCAACTTTGGGCGCAGCCTCTGTCGTGACATTCTGACGACTTCCGAGCAGGCGCGATACGGCATTCTTTCGTCCGAAAAATCGTGCGATTTTAAGCAGCCCGTCAACTCGCCGGAGCTCATCCTCAATCTTCTTGAGTTGCTTGATGCGAATGGTCTCCGAGCGGCGATCGGGCATTTGATCAAGGCCATCAAACATGAAGACGAATTTGTTTGCTCGTGCCAGATCTTCAAAGTCTCGGGCAATAAAATGGTTCTCGCCTACCAGGGCCGCGGCACGCGACTTCAGGAATTTGAGAATTGGCTGTGCTCGTCCCTCCGTGAGCTGATACTCAGTCAATCTCACGAAAAATGGGAGTCTGTTGGACTTCTTTTCGCGGTAGGCTCCAATCATGCGCAACGCGAGGTGGTGCAGGACTGTGCTCTTTCCCGAGCCTGGAATTCCGAGAAGCACCAAAGGTTGCGTTCCCAGCACCTCCTGCAATCCAGCGAGATCATGAATAGTCTCTTGATCGTCGTCGGCGTTGACTGCCATGCGGTAAAAGTAACTACCGGCTGCTGACTGGGAAGTTGAGTGAGCCATCTTCATGCTCAACTCCACGAAATGCTCGTCTCCCGCCTTGATCAACTCCTTACGAATGAGGGCCTCTACATTGGACAGATATTGATCGACTTCCTCGGGGTCGCGCACCGCCTGCCGTTCGGGGGAGAACATCGCGTCCAGACGGGGATCCGACAACGCCCCCTCCCGAACCAGGCTCCTGACGAACGCCATTGGATCGACATTGAAGAATGTTGGGTTGATGAACTGCGTGTTGCCTTCGCCGATAGCAGCATTTGCGGCAGTACCGATGGCGCCCGCAATCACGGCAGCGTCAGGCTTGGATTCCGGAGGCACTTGTGTCCCGGCCTCCGCTGTCTCTTCTGTCATTGAACCACGCTCCTTTACGAAGCGACCCGGTCACGGAGATTCTTGATCCAGTGGATAGTGGCGGTGCCCGCAGTCAAGAGGATTCGACCGACCGGTTCCGGGATGAAGGTCGACAGCAGCGCGCTGCCAAGCTCCGGAATGTTATCAACAAGCCAATCCCCCGCGGCGCGGATCAAGTCGCCCGAGGGAGAGCCGTCTTTCTTCTTCAACTCTTGCTCAATCGTGTTGATCTTATCCTCAGCGACATATCGTTTTCCTTCGCTGAGCTGCGGAGCGACCTTTTGAAACTCGTTGCGAAGCTGCTGTACAGCTTTCGCGACCTCTTCCGTATCGCCGGGCTGAGGCTTGCCAAGGATCTGGGTGATGTTCTCGCCGATGGCGGCGTTTTGGGCGCTCCCGATGTTGCCGATAATCATTTTTCCGCCCGGTGAATCAGGCATGCGTTCTATTACACGGTCGATCCACGAAATTGACTGGTGCTGAGTCATCTCGTCCTCCTGAGAGAAGGGGTCATGAGTATTGCCGTGAATATTGCACCATTGCTATCTTGTTTGCAATGTTTCTTTTACGTGGGACAGTCGTTCGGAGCTAACGACCGGGAGAGGCTGGATTACCGGACCGGCGTCTACCGTGACTGTGACAATAGGTCTTGAATGGATCTGATCTTCTATGAAGTAATTTGAGAATGACGTGAATGAGGTAACGTGAATCAAGCCCTATCAATCGTCACCCGCTCCATCTTCACTTCCGAAACGGGTTTGTCGTTACGACCCGTTGGCGTCGTAGCGATGTCATCAACGACGTCCTGCCCTTCAGTCACACGGCCGAAGATGGTGTAGCTTGGCGGCAATCCGTAGTCAGCATGCATGATGAAAAACTGCGAGCCGTTTGTATTCGGTCCGGCATTAGCCATCGCCACTGTGCCGGCCTTGTAGCCGCGCTTATAGACTTCCGAGGAGCGATCAATCTCGTCATTGAAGCGCCCGCCCCAGGCTGACTGCCCGCCGCTACCGGTGCCGGTCGGATCGCCTCCCTGAATCATGAAGCCCTTGATGACTCGATGAAAAATGATTCCGTCGTAGTAACCGCGTTCAGCCAGCATGATGAAATTCTCCGTCGTCTTCGGCGCGTCTTCTTCGAGCAGTTCGAAGCGGATGGTGCCCTTGTTGGTTTGAATTACTGCAGTGCGATTTGGCATTAGTGCAATCTCCTTTTGGCAACAACTTGAGAAATCAATCTCTACTTTGTCTCCCTGCAGTCAGAAGGGCATGCCCCCGCTGACTAACAGACTTGAATCCCTTCAATCGGCGGGGGCAGACCCCCTTTCTGACTGCGCTACTTTATCTTGAGTTCACGCTAAACAAAACTTTTCAATCGCTCGGGCCACACCGTCGTCGTCGTTCGAAGCGGTCAGGTGGAAGCCCGGTACTTCGCGCAGAGCCGGCTCCGCGTTGTTCATTACCACAGCGGTGCCCGCGAAATGCAACATCTCCAGATCATTAAGATTGTCCCCGATGGCCATCACTTCACTCGGATTAAGACCCAACTCCGCCGCCACCGCGGCCACGCCCGCTCCTTTGGAAGCTTGCGGGTGAACGACATCGAGCAGGCCAAAGTCTCGCGGGGCGTAGAGGGTGGGAAAGATCTTCACGATTGCACCCAGCTCCTGAATCAGAATCTCGTAGAGCCGGCGCATCGCTTCGCAGCGCCCTGAAAATGCGACGTGGACCGGAGCATGATCAAGATAATCTTCGAGCGAATCTACTTTCCGCACCGCTTCTTCGGAATCATCACCGTGGATATGGCGGGCCCAGCGAATGTACTCCGCCAGGGCGTGATTGTCACCGCTGATGTGATCATAAATCATCACCCCCGCGCCCTCCGGATCGTCACTCACCAGGGCGTCGCCGCCCGCCGCCCGCCCGACGCGAAGAACTTCGCGCGCAGCTTCCAGGGGCAGCAATGTGGCTGAAACCGTCTCCAGTGTGCGCGCGTGTTTGGTCAGCGCGCCATTATGCGAGATCAACGGAACGTCGAGTCCCAGCTCGAGCGCAATGGGCCGGGCATCACGGAAGCGGCGGCCGGTGACGACCGCAGGGCGCACACCGGCTTCGCGCGCCTGCGACAACGCATCTCGATTACGCTCGCTCAACTGGCCATGCGAATTGAGCAGCGTGCCGTCGAGATCGAGTGCCAGTAAGCGGATCATAAAGGGAAGGAAAAGGTAAGAGGAATTAGTGAAAAAGGGAAGGAGAGTTGGAGGCTGCCTACTTTTGCCCTTTTGCCGTTTCCCCTTTATTTCAGCGCCGCATTTTCACTCCACCTGACGTATTGTCGGCGAGACGATATGATATTGGGACCTCTTGCAAAGAAGTTCGTACAGCTTTCGGAAGAAGGATCGCCTGAAAATAATGAATGTAACTCATCTGGAATGCGCTGCCTGTGGCCTGGAGCACGAGGCACAACGCTTGCACAACCTCTGCACGAAATGCAGCAAGCCGCTGCTGGTGCGCTACGACCTGAAGCGTGCGGCGGCGACTTTGACAAAGGAGACTTTACCCAGCAGAGGTTCTGATTTATGGCGTTACCGGGAAGTGCTACCTGTGGAGCAGGACGAAAATATCGTTTCACTCGGCGAAGGATGGACGCCGCTCGTGCCCGCCTTGCGGCTGGGCGCACAGGTTGGCCTCGGCGAGCTCTTCATCAAGGACGAGTCGCAGAACCCGACTCAGAGTTTCAAAGCGCGCGGTATGGCCGCGGCGGTGTCGATGGCGAAAGAACTGGGCGCGCGCAAACTGGCAGTGCCGTCGGCAGGTAACGCAGCGGGCGCGCTGGCCGCCTACGCAGCCCGGGCCGGATTGGAAGCTTTCATCTTCATGCCGCGCGACACGCCGCGCGCCAACGTCGTCGAATGCGAGCAGACCGGCGCGCACGTTACGCTGATGGATGGCTTGATAACTGATTGCGGCGCCGAGGTGGCGCGCCGCAAAGATCGCGAAGGCTGGTTCGATGTTTCGACTTTGAAAGAGCCTTATCGCATTGAAGGAAAAAAGACGCTGGGTTATGAACTCGCCGAGCAGCTCAACTGGCAGCTTCCCGATGTGATTCTTTATCCAACTGGAGGCGGCACGGGTTTGATTGGTATGTGGAAAGCGTTTGACGAGATGGAGCAGATGGGATGGATTGGGCCAAAGCGGCCGCGCATGGTGACGGTGCAGGCAGCCGGCTGCGCGCCAATCGTGAAAGCATTCCAGGAGGGCAGCCGGTTCGCTGATGAGTTTCCCAATGCGCACACAACGGCGTCAGGTTTGCGCGTGCCGAAAGCCATTGGAGACTTCATGATCCTGGATGCGCTGCGGGCATCCGGAGGAACCGCTGTCGCGGTAACAGACGAAGAGTTAATCGCCGCAACGCGCGAGATTGGCGCTGCCGAAGGAATCTTCTGCGCGCCCGAAGGGGCGGCATGTTTGCCGGCACTGAAGAAGTTAATGGCCGGCGGCTTCGTAAAGGCAAATGATCAAGTTGTGCTCTTTAATACGGGAAGTGGTGTGAAGTATCTGGAGACTTATAGTGATTGATAAGTCGTGATTGTGTTGCGGGGTAATTAAGATGAAGTTCAAGACTAAATGCGTTCGATTAGTGATTCTGCTGGCCCTCTGTTGTGCAGGCGCGAACGCCTTCGGACAGTCCCAGGCAGCAGCAGAGGGGCAACTGGTTGCCAATCAGGTTCTCGACTCAATAGTGACGATTCTCCAGGAAGCCGACGGCCAGCCTCGCGAGGTTGGTTCGGGCGTAATTGTTCGCAGCGACGGTCTAATCTTGACGGCTTATCATATCGTCAGAGATGCGCGCCGGGTGCAGGTCAAATTACGCAACGGCGAAATCTTCGATGCGCCTGAGCCGGTCGCTTACGATCCCCGTCGCAACATTGCTCTGCTCCGGATCCCTGCCGCGGGCTTGCGCCCATTGCAAACTGTAACCAGCGAAGAAGGTGCAGTCGGCTCGCGTGTGTTTGTAGTTTCGAGCGGCGCGAGCGAAACAGGAAATGCTTCCGCCGGCATCCTGAGTTCCGTTTCTCTTGCTGATGAGATTGGCGGCGCCGGCAATGGCTATCGAGTGCTGAAATTCACTGCGCCCACCTCATCCAACACCAGCGGAGCTCTGCTGATTGACGAAAGGGGTCGCGCTCTGGGGTTAGTGGCCGCGTTACCGCAGGCGGAGAGCCAAAGCTATGCCGTGCCGTTCACCAGTGTGTTGGGTTTGGCGCGCTCGGTTAGCGGAAACACGTTGATGATTCCGACCGTTGGGAGGCTAATGCTTCCTCCGGCGACGGCCTCGGCTACTCCGATCCCCATTCCGCAACGTGATGTCCTGGTACCGCAGCGGCCAGTTTCCCCCCTTCAGGCCAGAGGGCCAGGCTCAGTCGTGGTTAAACCCTCGCGCCCGGTAGATGTGCTGCTGGCGTCAAAAACGATCTTCGTTACCAGCCAGACGGTGAACTTCAAACCTGAACAGCTTATCAATGAGCTAAGGAAGAAATCGGAGCTTGATAATTGGGGACTGTCCTTTGTCGATGACCCGCAGGTGGCGGATCTTGTTCTGACTATTGACCACATCCTTTTGACGTACAAGTTTACTTTCTCGCTCGCGCACCAGCGCACCGGCGTCGTGGTGGCAACCGGAAGTGTGATCATTTGGGATGGCAATTTGGGTGCGCCACGGATGGCGGATCGCGTGGTCGAAAAGCTGGCCAGCGTGCAGTCGCAAACTCCTACCCCGAAGTAGGAGTATGCAGTCGTAGTTGTGAATGTTGAGTTAGCGGCTCTGCCGCCGCACAGTGCGGAAAGGCTCTGCCTTTCCGGCGGTCATTGAAGAATCCGTCGAGGCTGCGCCTCGACACTTCGGAGGCGCAGCCTCCTAAGATCAACCAGGCTTGAACGGTAAGGCACAGCCTTACCGCACTGTGCTGCGGCAAAGCCGCATATAACTATTGGGAGTCTCAAGATGAAGTATTTGATTTGGGTCTTAATAATTACCACGCTGATGGTCAGTCCGGCGCTGGCGCAACAAACGCCGGGACCCTGGTTGTCTGATAGCGATCGCGCGAAGATGGAAAACCTCCACCAGGCTGGCGCCGAAGCTCTCTATAATCTCGACTACGAAGGCGCGCGACGGCAGTTCAAAGAGATCGCTCGGCTCTTCCCCGATTATCCGGCCGGACAGCAGTTCCTGGCCGCGAGCCTTTGGATCGAGACGCTGTACGAAACGCGGCGGTTGCAGTCATCGCTCTACGACACGCATTCGTTCTACAGTAAGAACGAAGACAAGGTCGATCCACGCATAGTCGAACAGTTTCGTTCGTGGACCCGCGAGGCCAAACGCCTGGCCGAAGCCCGCCGCAAACAAGATCCCCGCGACGTTGAAGCGCTTTACTATCTCGGCAGCATCCAGGGCTTGAAAGCTTCGTTCGAAGAAGCAGTCGAGCGCCGCCACTTTGCCGCGATGCGCGATGGCTCTGACGCCGTGGATTTCCACCGCGACGTTGTCAGAATGGATCCGTCGTTTCACGACGCCGAGATCACCATAGGCCTTTATGATTACGCAGTCGGATCTCTGCCTCTGGCAGTAAAAGTCATCATCGGTATCGGTGGCATACGCGGTTCGAAGAAACGCGGCCTGGCCACGCTCGAGCGCGTAGCAAAGGAGGGCCGCTGGGCCAGGGACGATGCCAAGTCGCTTTTGCTTGTGCTCTATACGCGCGAGAAGCGGTTCGCTGAAGCTTTGGCGATAGCCCAGGAACTGGGCGCGAAATACCCGCGCAATTACCTTTTCCGTTTGGAGGCTGCCGATGCATTGGTCTCGCAGGCGGCGAAGGAACGCGAAGCAAATCATGCGGCCGCAACCTCAGCGGCTGAGACCGAAGCGTTCGCTACTTTTGAATCATTGCTGCGCGACCGGGCTGTGCGCGACACGGCCGCCCGTTCGCTGGACTTGATCCACTTCAAGTATGGAGAGGCGCTAATGACCGCGGGCCAATTGGAGCGCGCCGCCAAAGAATTCCTGGCCGCAGGGGAAGTCAAAGGCGCGGAGCAGGGCCTGGCGACGATGGCCCATCTGTACGCGGCGCATGCGCTCGATCTCGCGGGCAAACGCAACGAAGCTGTGACGCAATATCGAGTCGTCTTATCGCGTCCCGACGTTTATGACGCCCACGAAGAGGCCCAGGAAGGGCTGAAGGAAGCTTTCAAAAAAGAAGTTGTGAAGAAGTCGGAAGAGTGAAACAGCGTCCGCGTTGGGAACAATAGCTACTTAAACATGAGAGTCCGCGGAGCGGACGATTGAAAATAGCCCACCGATTTATCGGTGGGTTAGTTTTTGTAAATAGAGGGAGAGTCCGCGGAGCGGACGACTGAATTCTGACATCCTGGTTTTCGTTTTCAGCCGTCCGTTTCACGGACTAGTAATACGGATTGTGTTTGGTCCCCGCAATGAATTGCTGGGCTACTCTCAATCGTCCGCTTCGCGGACTAAGTCGGAGGCTAACCAAATTCCTACCTCTTCCATACGGGCAGGACAATCCGCGAAGGATTCGCCGCGCTGTGGTACACGCGCTCGGTGGCTTTCTGAAAGTCTGCATTTGTGCCGAGTTTGTAATTCGGCATGAACTTCTGCGGGTTGCGCGCCACCAGGGGGAACCAGGTGCTCTGGATCTGCACCATGATGCGGTGCCCTTTCTTGAAGGTGTGCACGATGCCCGGCATCACGTAAAAGACTTTCGCCGGAGCGTTGGGCCGCAGCGGCTCGGGCTTTTCAAAGCTATTGCGAAAGCGCGCCGGAAACGGCTCACCGCGCAGAAGCATTTGGTAGCCACCCGGCTGAAACACGCAAGCAGCCGAACTGTCGGGCGGCTTGACTCTCTCGGGCTGTCCATTCGGGAGTTTGTTTCCAGTTACGGGATACTGGTAGTCGTCCGGAAAAACGTCGATCAATTTGACGACGAAATCCGAATCTGTGCCGCTCGAAGAAACGAAGAGCTGCGGTTTGATATCCCCTGCCACCTGGATGTCTGCGGTCAAAGGCTCGGTCTGGTAAACAAGAACGTCGGGACGTCCGGCGACGAAGCGTTGGTCTTCGGTCATGAAATCACGCGGGTAGTTGAGCGTGATCTTTTGTGTATAGGGAACAGGGTTCGTCGGATCGCTGACGTACTCGTCGTAGTCTGATCCGCGATTGCCCGCCGCCCGCGTGCCTGCCGGCGGACGGTTACCTGTTGGCGGACGATTGCCCCGCAGCCCATCTCCGACTACAAGCTTGCCATCGGCCATCAAATAAAGCGGCATGTCTGTAGAATTAGAGGGCGACCAGTTGGCAGCTTCGCGCCACTCGTTCGCGCCGGTGTCGAAGACGTTGATTTCCTTAATTTGAGAGATGTCGCCTTTGTCTTTCAAAAAGTAATTGAAGAATGGCAGCTCGAAGTGTTCGCGGTAATAAACTGCCGTCTTCCCGCCGAAGTATGCAGTGCCCAGCCAGTCGCCGTCGGATCGCGCCCAGCCGCCGTGAAACCACGGGCCCACCACCAGGACGTTGAAGATGCCTGGATTCTGGCGCTCGATGCTTTCATAGGTGCCCAGCGCGCCGAAGAGATCTTCATTATCGTACCAGCCGCCGACGGTCATCACGGCGGTCGTGATGTTTTTTAAGTTCGGTAAAATGTTGCGCTCTTTCCAGAACTGGTCGTAGTTCGGATGGGCCATCATTTCATCCCAGAACTTGATGTGCTTGCCGAGTTGTTTCTGGTAGATGTCGCCGGAATTTTTCAGCCCGCCCATTTCCCGATAGAACTTGTAGCCATCCTGTGTGCCCCACTTGAACGGTTTGAGATAGTCGCCAGTCGAGGTTGGCTTGGGCCGCGGCTGGCCGAAGCCGGTAAAGAAAGCATAGTTCTGGGCCAGAAACAACGCCCCGTTGTGATGCATGTCGTCGCCGTGGAACCAGTCGGAAACAGGGGCCTGCGGCGAAATCGCTTTGACCGCCGGATGGTTGTCAATTCCCGCCATCGAGGTGTAAAAGCCCGGATAAGAAATGCCGTAGACGCCGACGCGCCCGTTGTTGTTGGGAACGTTTTTGATCAGCCAATCGACGCTGTCGTAGGTATCTGAAGTTTCATCAATCTGCTTTCCGGTCTTGTTGGGAATGTAGGGACGCACGTCCTCGTATTCGCCCTCGCTCATCCAACGCCCGCGCACGTCCTGGTAGACGAAGATGTAACCCTCGCGCGGAAACAAATCATCAGGCCCTAAAGATGTTTTGAACTTATCCGCACCGTAAGGCGAAACCGTGTACGGCGTGCGATCAAACATGATCGGGTACTTTTGATCATGGTCCTTCGGCTCGTAGATCGACGTGAACAGCTTCACGCCATCCCGCATCGGAATCATGACTTCGCGCTTCGTGTAGTGAGTCTTGATATAGTCGGCAAGTTCCTTCTGTTGCTGAGTCATTTGCCCCTGCCCCTGGGCAAAGGCAGCAACGGTACAGAGAATGAACAACAGAATGAAAGTTGTAGTATGCAAGAACCAATTTCGTTTCATGGTGTCTCCAGATTGAAGCGCACACCTTCGATTGAAGTCCGCAGCAGCGGACGACTGATAATAGCCCAGCACTTTAGTGCTGGGATCAAGCGATCCTTCCTTGTTAGTCCGTGAAACGGACGCCTGACATCGAACGCGTTTGCCTGGTTTCAGTCGTCCGCTTCGCGGACTTTCTCTCTTCATCCCGGGATTGAACCCACCGATGAATCGGTGGGCTACTTTCAAGCGTCCGCTTCGCGGACTCTCTCCTAAACCGACGACAAGCTCTGCTTGCGCACGCGCTTGGTCTCTTTTTGAAAGATGAATGCCAGCGACTTGTAAATTAGTTTGGCGCAAAGAAAAGCCGAAGCGTTCTGGCCTTCGACGTAGGAATACTCAGTCAAATCCATGCCGACAACTCGCCTCTTTTGCGCCAGGGTGCGAACCAGTCCCATAACGTCGTACCATCCCAGCCCGCCCGGCTCAGGGGTGCCGGTGGCCGAAACCAGCGATGGATCCAGACCGTCAATGTCCACGGTAAAGTAAACGTTTTCAGTCAACGCCTCAACCGCCGGTTCCCACCAATCGTCCCGGCCCACAATATCCTTTGCCCAGAAGATTCGCGTCGGTAACTTGTCCAGCGAGCCCGCTTCTTCCGCTGAGATCGATCTGATGCCGCATTGCACCGCCGGAATGCCCTGGTCCTTAACAACTCTCGCCATTATGGAAGCGTGCGAGTGCGGCGTGCCGTCGTAGGTGTCCCGCAGATCGGCATGAGCATCGATTTGCAGCACCGACAGGTTGGGATAAGTTTCGGCGTGTGCGCGAATAACCGGGGCGCTGATTGAGTGCTCGCCGCCGATCATGGCGAGAAACTTTTCACTGGCGATTAATTTTTTCGCTCTTTCGTAGAGCGATTGCATCATCCAGGCAGGGGGCTCAATGGAGGGCGAGGAATCGAGAGTGTGAATTCCGAGCTTGTAGACTTCCGCGTCAGTTTCTTCATCGTAAAGCTCCATGTTGCGCGAAGCATCAATGATCGCTTCGGCGCCGCGTCCTGTTCCGGTGCCGTAAGAGACAGTGCCTTCGTATGAGACGGGCCAGATGAGGATGCGGGATTGATCGAAGCTGGAGAATTCCTCTTCGCCAATGCCGCCAAAGTTGACTGGAAGATGCGCGGATTCGGACATAGGTCAGAAGTCAGCGATCAGAGGTCAGAAGTCAGAGAGCAGGACGGGACCATTTTCCATATATCATTTCCCATTTCTCATTGGTCATTTAGGGCCCAGTTGACCATGACAGACGGTCACGAAAGTAATGGCAAATGAGAAATGGGAAATGATATATGGGAAATGGTTCGCCCCAACCTCTACTCCCTGACCTCTGACTTCTGACCGCTGTCCTCTGTCTTTATGGTACTTCAATCATCAGCTCTTTACCGGCAAAGATAAAGTTGGGGCGCTTGCGGCCCTTCATGTACTTGGCGGCAGTTTGCGATAACGATGTGACCAGGATGGGCAGCGCGATGGTAGCATCGCAGTTCACATAGGCCGTCTGCGCGCCGCGAGCAAGTTTTCCGTAAACGAGTGATTCATCAAACGCTACGGCACTGGATCGTCCGCCGGGATGGGGAGCGTCGGTGGAGATCTGGATCACATACTTATGCCCGTGCATCTGGCCCTTGAAAATATTCACGGCCGCCTCAGTCTGGTGAATGAAGCTCTTGGTGATTCCGCCGCCGAGATTGATCACGCCGGAGACGCGCGCGTGCGCGGCGATTTGCGTCATGTCGAGGACGTCCTGGACGATGTCAAACTGGAAGTTGTTCTTCTTTTCAAAGCGGGATCCGGCAATTCCGACGGCAATGCCACTGTCGGCGATGGCCGGACAAAAAATCGGCACGCGCGCTTTGTAGGCGGAAGTAAGTACCCCATCTTCCGCGGCTATCTCCGCCAGCTCGCGCCCGAGCAGATGCAAAAACTCCCGTGTCGAGTAAGGCCGTGTCTGGTCCAATTGACTGGCAAAGCCGCCCACCCACTCATCGGCTTCGCGATACTCTTCGTCGCTGGCCAGCAAATCCCACATGCGATTGATCTGCGCCGATTCCAGCTCGGCGTCCGTCATGCTCGGATGGGCCTGGAAATGATGCCGGCCCAGCGTCTCGTGCAAGTCATGAAATAAAAGCGATCCGGACAAAACCAGCACGTCAACGAAGCGGTTCTTGATTACGTAAGCTAGTAGCCGCCGCATGCCGGCCGGAATCAGCGCCCCGGAACCCGCGACCATAATCGTCGTGTTATCACCCAGCATATCCAGCCAGATGCGATGCGCCTCGGCGAGCTGGCGGCCACCAAAACCGGTGCCTTCCATCTTTTCCAGCAATCCGGCGACCGAGCGATCGCGATCCACCTGCACCGGACGCGTCGGCATCGTCAGGTACTTGGTCGGTTTGGGTTTTCGTTGAGTCACCATAACCTCGTCTCAACCTCTTTCTGTAATAAACTATTTCAATTCAACTGCGGCATACGCTTTCGATAGCAAATAAATATGAAACTGGAACGTTCAAGGCGAAACGCAACTTGCGCGTCTCTCAGGCACGTCTCCGATCGCCAACTCCGTTAACGGCGACGTAGGTATAAGCATCAAAGCGAGACTCGTAATAGTTAACCAGTTCAGCGCCCTCCGCTTCAGTCAACTCCCCATCTTTAATTCGCTGCGCGACCTGTCGCCTGAAACCATCGTGCAACAAACCGCGTTCATAACGAGCGCGGCCCGCCGCCTCGCCCACCGTAGTACCGCGTATCACTTTCTTAATCAGGTAGCCTTCCTGATCGATGTGGATGTGCGCCTCGTTTGGCGCGCCGAAGAGGTTATGGCTGTTCCCCATAACTTCCTGGTATGCGCCGACCAGCATGAAGGCAAGATAGTAAGGCTCGCCGATAACCAGCTTGTGCAGCTCCAGCACCTGCTTCACATCGTGCAGATCGACAAACTTATCGACGATCCCGTCTGAGTCGCAGGTAATGTCGCAAAGCGTAGCGTATTCGGTAGGAGGTTTATTCAGGCTCTGGATAGGCACAATCGGGAACAACTGATCGAGGGCCCAATGATCAGGCAGCGAACGAAACACTGAAAAATTGGTCAGATACTTCGCGCAGAGCAAGCGCCGTAGCTCGCCAAACTCTTCCGAGACATATTTAGCCAGCTGAGCATGCTTGTCAGATCGCTCGCAAATGTCCCAGAAAAGGACCTCGCCCTTGGCGCGATCCTCAAGCGAAATCAGGCCCAGATTGAACATCGTGAACAGTTCTTCGCGATGCTCCAGCGCGTCGTGGTAATACTCGCGATAATTTTTAACTGTGATCGACTCGCGCAGCTCGCCCAGCTCAGTTACCACCTGCGGATCGTCTTCATCGATTTCAATTGGCGTAATGTCTTCAACCACCGTCTCGATTTCGTCGAGCACGTTGGTCACCAGCATCGCATGATAGGCTGACAAAAAACGGCCCGACTCCTGAATGATGGTGGGGTGCGGGACGTTTTCATCATCGCAGACCTGCTTGATGGTGTAGATCACGTCGTTGGCAAATTCCTGCGCCGAATAATTCGCCGACGAATCGAATGCCGTCTTCGAGCCGTCGTAGTCCACCGCCATGCCGCCGCCTACGTCCAAAAGCTCAATCGGCACTTTCATCTGATAAACTTTTGCATAGACGCGCGCGGCTTCCTTCATTGCGTTCTTGATGCGTTTGATATCCGTCAGTTGCGAGCCGATATGAAAATGGAGCAGGCGCAGCATGTCGATGCGATCTGCGTCGCGCAAGCGGTTGATAACTTCCAATAATTCGGTCGTGGTCAAACCAAACTTGGCTGCTTCGCCGCCAGACTTTTCCCAGCGACCGGAGCCCTTGGAATACAGCTTGACGCGCATTCCAATCATGGGCGCTTCGCCCTCTTCCCGGCCGGCAATGCGCAGAACGTGGTCAAGCTCGCTCAGCTTCTCAATGACGACCACCACTCGCTTTCCCGAACGCGCCCCGGCGAAAGCCAGTTGAATAAACTCTTCGTCCTTGAAACCGTTCAAAACCAGCAGGCTGTCCGGCGATTGCTCCAGGGCCAACGCGGCATAAAGTTCAGCTTTCGATCCCGCCTCGAGCCCAAAGTCATAACGCGATCCTTCGCGGAGATACTCCTCGACCACGGGACGTTGCTGGTTTACCTTCATCGGGTAGACACACATGTGTGCGCCCTGGTAATCGTATTCGCGTATGGATTTGCTGAAGGCGCGCTGAAGCTTGCGCACCTGGCTGGCAACGAGCTGCGGGAAGCGCAGCAGCACGGGGGCGTAGATTCCCCGACGGGCCAGGTCGTCGATAATCTCCTTCAGATCGGCCGAGCGGGGGTCTCCCTCCGAGGGATGGACAATCAAGTTACCCTTGCGATTAACGTCAAAGTAGCCCGCGCCCCAGTTTTCTATGCCATAAGTTTCCAGCGTTTGTTCGATGGCCGTGGTCAATTAGTGCTCTCCTGCCTTCAGTGCTCTTCTGCTCTAGTGCAATTCTCCAGGGAAGCGCGTACCACCGGCAGTCGAAGCCGGGCTACTCAATCAAGTGACAGAGTGGAGATTCACGGATTGGAACGCTATCCGCGCAATTTAACAGAAAATCGGAGGTCGGTCTATAACTATTTTTGACCCAAAAGCCGCCTCTTCGCCCGACTTAAGTCTGCTACGTACAAAGACTTAGTTGCTATGGCGGGGCGCGGACATCAAGGCTGAGCGAAGCCTCGCGCAGCAAAAACCTTGACACCATCGCGCGCCTCAATATAATGCGAAGCTTTTGATGCGCCGCGCCTTATGACGCTCGTCGCGTTTCGTCGATCAGCCGGGTTTCCCAAACACTTCGCACCTAAAGCCACTTCGGGGCGAAGAGCACCCCTAACACTCCCTTTTCCAGTCAGGAGATCGTGATGGAGATTAGAAATGGCTCGAAGTGTGTCGTGCGCGCAGAGAGCGATATAACACAACTTTCTCCAGAAAACTCATGGACCCTGACTTTTGCTTTTAATTTTCCGCATGCCAAACAGGAGGACAGTCGTAATGAAAGCTAAGGAAGTAATTGCGTTTGCCAAAGAGAACAAGGTAGAGATTGTCGATCTGAAGTTCGTTGACTTGCCCGGGTTGTGGCAACACTTTTCCATTTCAACTACCGAACTGAACGAGGATCTCTTCGAACAGGGTATCGGCTTTGACGGCTCAAGCATTCGTGGCTTTCAAACCATCGATGAAAGCGACATGCTGCTCTTTCCCGATCCGGATACCGCGATGCTGGATCCTTTCACGCAGCTGCCAACCTTAAGCTTGATCTGCAACGTGCGTGATCCAATTACCGGACAGCCCTACAGCCGAGATCCGCGGTTTGTCGCGCAGAAAGCCGAGAAGTATCTGGAGTCGACCGGGATCGCCGACACGAGTTATTGGGGTCCGGAGATCGAGTTCTACATCTTCGATAATATTCGCTTTGATCAGAGCTACAACTACGGCTTTTATTACATTGACTCGGAAGAAGGCGCGTGGAACACGGGCAGCGAACAACGGCCCAATCTTGGTTACAAGCCGCGATACAAGGAAGGTTATTTCCCGGTGCCGCCGATGGATCACCAGCACGACCTTCGTTCCGAGATGGTCCGCACCCTGGAAAAATCCGGCGTCGTCGTGGAGATTCATCACCACGAAGTCGGGACGGCCGGACAGGCCGAAATCGACATGCGCTACACGACGCTGACGAAAATGGCTGATCAGGTGCTGCTCTACAAGTACATCATTAAGAACGTTGGGCGGCGCCACGGGAAAACCGTGACCATGATGCCGAAGCCGCTCTTCCAGGATAACGGCTCGGGCATGCACACGCACCAGAGCCTTTGGAAGAACGGAAAGAACGTTTTCTATGACAAAAAGGGGTACGCACTTCTTAGCGACACGGCACGGCATTACATTGGCGGCTTGTTGAAGCATGCCGATGCGCTGTGCGCCTTCATTGCGCCGACGACTAATTCTTACCGGCGTCTGGTGCCGGGATACGAGGCCCCGATCAACCTGGCTTACTCTCAACGCAACCGCAGCGCTTGCGTGCGCATTCCGACCTATTCGACCAGCGAAAAGGCAAGACGACTGGAATTTCGCACGCCCGATCCGAGCTGCAACCCCTATTACGCTTTTCCGGCGATGTTGATGGCAGGCCTGGACGGGGTGACGAATAAGACTGAACCGCCGCCACCAATCGATAAGGACCTTTATGAGCTCGAGCCCGAGGAGGCCGCGAAAGTAAAGTCCATGCCTGGTTCACTGGAGCTGGCCCTCGATGCGCTAGAGCGAGATCACGACTTCCTGCTTAAGGGCGATGTCTTTACCAAAGACGTAATCGAGACGTGGTTGAAATACAAACGCACCAGGGAAGTTGATGCCATCAGGCTTCGGCCACACCCTCATGAGTTTGCGCTTTACTACGACATCTAATTCCCGGGCTGCGATCGGCCGTCAAAGCTAGCCTTGAAGACAAACTCGCGCGGTGATAAAAGCTTGTTGACACTATTCCCGTAGGTGCGCGATGCAGGCCGCGCTTATTCTTCTGACAACTGTCTTATGAACGCTTTACCGATAATCGTTGGCTCCCTTTGCGTGATGGCGATTGCCTACCGTTACTACTCCGCCTTCATTGCCGCGAAGGTGCTGGCGCTCGACGATGCTCGGCCGGTGCCCTCGCAAACAATGTATGACGGGCACAATTACTATCCCACAAACAAGTGGGTACTGTTCGGGCATCACTTTGCCGCGATATCGGGTGCAGGGCCACTAATCGGCCCGGTACTGGCCGCGCAGTTTGGTTTTCTTCCCGGCCTCTTGTGGCTCGTCATCGGCGTTTGTCTGGGCGGCGCGGTGCATGACTTCATGATTCTGGCCGCCAGTATTCGGCGCAAAGGAAAATCGCTCGCCGAGATTGCGCGCACCGAAATCAGCCCGCTGTCAGGTTTGGTTGCCGGCATCGCGATCCTCTTCATAGTAGTGATTGCCCTCGCCGGCCTGGGTCTGGTCGTAGTTAATGCGCTGGCCGAATCGCCGTGGGGCACGTTCACGGTAGGACTTACTATTCCCCTGGCGCTCTTCATGGGCCTGTACATGTATCGCTTTCGCAAGGGTCGCATTGTCGAAGCCAGCGCCATCGGTGTTATCGGATTGCTGCTGGCCGTTTACCTGGGCGGAAGGATTGCCGACTCGTCACTGGCCCAAACCTTCACGCTTTCCCGCAACACAGTGATTATTTTGATGGCCGCCTACGGTTTTATCGCGTCGGTGTTGCCGGTCTGGTTGCTGCTCTGCCCGCGCGATTACCTGTCGTCTTACTTGAAGATCGGAACGATTGCGTTCCTGATCATTGGCGTGGTTTTGGTCCACCCAAACCTGCAAATGCCCGCCTTCACTCCCTTCATCGCTGGTGGCGGTCCGGTCGTTAAGGGGAAAGTTTACCCATTCGTTTTCATCACCATTGCCTGCGGCGCCATCAGCGGGTTTCATGCGCTGATTTCTTCGGGCACGACGCCGAAGATGATCGCAAAGGAAACCGATGCCCGGGTGATTGGTTATGGCGCGATGTTGATGGAAGGCGTTGTCGGCGTGGTGGCGTTGATCGCGGCCACTTCGCTTTTTCCCGGCGACTATTTCGTCATTAACACGCCGCAGAAAACCGATGCTCAAAAATCAGCTTACTCGCAAATGATCAATCAGGAGGCTGCGCAGGGGTTTGATATAAAGCCGCAGGAGATTGATCGCCTGGAGGCTGAGTCAGGTGAGAAGAACCTGCGCGGACGCACTGGTGGCGCGGTAACCCTGGCCCTGGGCATCGCAAAAATCTTTGACGGCATTCCCGGCCTGCGCGGATTGATGAAGTACTGGTATCACTTCGCAATCATGTTTGAAGCGCTTTTCATCCTGACGACAATCGATACCGGCACGCGGGTGGCGCGCTTTCTGGTGGGCGAGTTTGGCGGGCGCTTCTACAGAAAGTTTGAAGAGCCAAATTGGCAACCTGGTTCCATGATCACGACCGCCTTGGTAGTTACCTGTTGGGCCGCCTTTATCTGGACGGGATCGATTGCAACGATTTGGCCCATGTTCGGAATCGCAAATCAATTGCTCGCTTCAGTGGCCTTGTGCGTTGCGACCACCATCATCATCAACATGGGCAAAGCCCGTTACAGTTGGGTAACGATCGTGCCGCTAAGTTTTGTGGCCACCACCACGCTGGTCGCCGGATGGGAATCGATCAGGGACATCTTCTGGCCCCTCACGCACCAGCCGGAAACGGCGGCGCAAGGCTACGTCAACTCGTCCCTGACGGCCATCGTCATGTCGGCCGCTGTAATTGTTTTGCTGGATTCTGTACGGCGCTGGCTCGGAGCCGGCAAACAACCTGACCTCACTACCGAATCGCCCTTAGCTCCGGCCAGTGCCTCTTAGGCCTGTCCCTCAACTTTGCCGCGCGCAATTCTCTGACGCCGTCGCCGACGTTCCAGCTAACGCCCGCCTGATTGCCCGCTCTGGTGGACAGTCTCGTCATGAATCGGCAATAATGTTCAACTTTTGGCGCGACCTGGATTCGGAGCAGTAGGTAGCAGGGAGGCAAGAGCCTCGGGTGTCATGATCTGTCTGAAGGAGTCTTTTCCATCAGGAAGCGCAGACTTTTGCATTTCGCAATTATTTAACGAACCTGAAAGGAATCTTCAACTGTGGAACTACCGTTGATTTTTGTCATCAGCCTGCTGGCGCTTGCCTTTGCAGTTTTTCTTATTTCTAACGTGCTCAAGCGCGAGACGGGCCCACCGGAAATGACGCGCATTTCCGATGCGATCAAGGAAGGGGCGGAGGCATTTCTACGGCGTCAGAACAAGACGATTGCATTGTTCGCCGTGGCCCTGGCGGCACTAATTTTTATTGTTTATGGCTTCGTGCGCGAATCAAATGCCGCCGACCCGGTTGCCAGCCGGAGTGTACTTGCGATGTGGATCACGCTTTCCTTCGTGCTGGGCGCGGCGTCATCCGTCGCTTCCGGTTACGTCGGCATGTGGGTTTCAATCCGCGCCAACATTCGCACTGCGTGGGCTGCGACGAAGAGCCTGAACGGCGCGTTGCAAACCGCACTGCGCGGCGGCGCTGTTTCGGGATTGTTTGTAGTTGCTCTTTCGCTGTTGGGCGTGGCGATTTTGTTTTCCCTGGTAAGGCTAACCGGCACCGTAGATAATCCTGCCAAGATTCCGCTGCTGATTGCCGGCTATGGTTTCGGCGCCTCTTTCGTGGCGTTGTTTGCGCAACTCGGAGGCGGAATCTATACGAAGGCCGCCGACGTGGGCGCCGACCTGGTGGGAAAAGTTGAAGCTGGAATTCCTGAAGACGATCCGCGTAATCCAGCTGTGATTGCCGATCTGGTCGGCGACAACGTAGGTGACTGCGCCGGCCGCGGCGCGGACCTGTTTGAATCGACAGCTGCCGAGAATATCGGCGCGATGATTCTGGCGGCAGCGCTCTACAGCGCAAATCCCGGGGCTTTTACTCCGGCACAGTTGCTCGGCATCGTTTTGTTTCCGCTGATCGCGCGTGCTTTCGGTCTGATTGCGTCCATTGTCGGCATCATGATTGTGCGCACCCGCGAAGATGGCGATCCCATGCAGGCACTTAACCGGGGCTATTACGTCGCGGCGGGGCTGGCGGCGGTGGGCTTTTTCATTGCCACGCGCTGGCTGCTGGCTACGCCGGCGGCGCCGAATGCTTATCTCTACTTCTTTGCCTGTGGCGTGATTGGCATTCTTACTTCAATCGCTTTCGTTTACATCACGCAATACTACACCGAGTATCGCTACCGCCCGGTGCAATCGATCGCCGAAGCTTCGCAAACCGGGCCGGCCACCAACATCATTAGCGGCATCGCCGTCGGCCTCGAATGCACCGCTTATCCGATTCTGGTGATCGGGGCGGCGATCGTCGGCTCGTACTACCTGGGCGCGGCTTCGGGGTTGCGCAGCGCGGGACTGTTCGGCACCGCCGTCGCGACGATGGGCATGCTGGGAACAGCAGCGTACATCCTGGCGATGGACACCTTTGGCCCGATCACGGACAACGCCGGCGGAATTGTCGAGATGTCCCAGCAGCCCGAAGAAATTCGCGTGAAGACAGATCGGCTCGATGCCGTCGGCAATACTACGAAGGCTTTGACAAAAGGTTACGCGGTGGGCTCCGCGGCCCTCGCGGCGTTCCTGCTTTTCTCCGCTTATCTTGATGAAGTGAAAAACTATGGTCTGAACCTGGGCGCTGCGTTTTCGGGTTCAGCCGGCGCCGGCGCGGGACCGGAAATCTTTGTCATCAACCTTGCCAAGCCGGAAGTGTTCATTGGCGGACTACTGGGCGCGATGCTGGTTTTCCTCTTCTCGGCCCTGGCAATTAAGGCCGTGGGCAAGACCGCGCAGTACGTGATTCAGGATGTGCGCGAGCAATTCAAAAATGATCCCGGTATCCTGGCCGGAACTTCAAAACCAAACTACGGTCGCACGGTGGACATCGTCACGCGCGCGGCCCTGAAGCAGATGATATGGCCGGGACTACTTGCGGTCGGCATGCCCATTCTGGTCGGTATCGTTTTCCGGATGCTTTTCTATTCACAGATCGATTCCAGCGATCGTTCGCTGGCCGTGGCTTCACTCATTGGCAACCCGCGTTACGCGCATCTGGCCACGGGCGCGGAAGTCGTCGCCGGAATGTTGATGATCGGAACCATCGCGGGTATCTTAATGGCGTTATTTCTGAACAACAGCGGTGGCGCCTGGGACAACGCTAAGAAATACATCGAAATGGGCCAATACGGCGGCAAACGTTCCGAGGCCCATAAAGCCGCGGTGGTGGGCGATACCGTCGGCGACCCCTTCAAGGATACCGCAGGGCCTTCACTGCATGTTTTGATCAAGTTGTTGTCGACGATCACGCTGGTGCTGGCGCCCTTGTTCATCTAACAGTGAGCGGTAAGCAGTGAGCAGTGAGCAGTGAGCAGTAAGCGGTGAGCAGGAAGCAGTGAGCAGGTATTCTTTAAATCTACTGCTAACTATTCACGGCTAACCATCACTCTACCGCTAACGGCTAAGGGCTAACTGCTTACTGCTAACTGCTAACTGCTAACTGTCATGATTCGCGCGATACTGTTCCCAACTGATTTTTCCGCAGTCGCCAATAGCGCTTTTCCGCTGGCGGTGGCTATTGCGGCGCAGTTCGATGCGACGATTTATTCGCTTCACGTTTCGCAGGGCGGCGACCCGCACGTAACTGAAACCTCGCGCTATGAATTTCCTGCCCTCGCAAAAGGCGCGACCGCCGTGCGCGTCAAGGAAGCAATTATTCCAAAGGGCGATGACGACCCGGTGGAAGTAATTATGCGCGAGGCGCAGGCGCGCGCCTGCGATTTGATCGTTATGGCATCGCACGGAAGGTCTGATGTCGCGCAGTTTTTCCTGGGCCGAAGCGTTGCCGAGCAGGTGGCTCGCGATTCGAAAATCCCCACCATCATTGCCAGGCTTTTTGGTCCGCGCCGCACCACCCGGCCCATCGATCGTTTTGAGCGAATCATCTACGCCACGGATCTGCGTGAAGACTCAAGCGCGATTCTCCTCACTGCAGCATCGATTGCGCGCAAGACCGGCGCCCGGCTTGAAGCAGTCTGTGTTTTCGGCGAAGGTGACGAACAGCCTGCGGATGGCGGCCAGGCTACATTGCAAAGGTTTTTCGCGGAAGCCGATGCCGCTGACTTCTTTGGCCGGTTCGACACAGTTCGCGGCGGTGTGGCAGAAGGCGTAGTCGAGTACGCGGCGCGTCACGACGCAGACATCCTGGCCATTACCACCGCGCTTTGCTGCGGGGGTGATTTAAACATGACGGACACCGCCGAGTTCATCATACGTAACGCTCCTTGCCCGGTGCTTTGCGTGCGGCCTGAAAGCAAAGGTTAGGGGTTGCAGACTGCTTAAAGAAACAGGCTTTGGACGTAATATTCATCAACTGCCGCCCGACATCTAATCGCTGGCATCCATTATCTGGAAAGGCTTGGAACCTATGGACGCTTCATTTGCCAAATCGGAAACACTCACCGGGGCAGCCCTGGCGCCGCTCGACTGGGCCCGATCGGTTGGACTCGTGGTCGCGTTTAGTTTATTGACGGCGCTGTCAGCTCAGATTGTCGTGCCGATGTGGCCTGTGCCCATTACGGGCCAAACATTTGCCGTGCTATTGACGGGCGCTCTGCTGGGATCTCGTCTGGGTGCGGCGGCGATGATCGTTTACCTGATCGAAGGCGCCAGCGGTCTGCCTTTCTTCCAACAAGGGCACGGTGGTATCCCTTACATTTTGGGGCCAACCGGTGGTTATCTCATCGCCTTCCCAGCCGCGGCTTTCGTTACCGGCGCGTTCGCGGAGCATGGCTGGGACAAGCGCTTTTTCACTGCCGCAGCCGCTATGGCGATCGGCTCTGTCTTGATTCTCCTGAGCGGCTGGGCCTGGCTCTCGTTTTTCCGATCACCAACGTTCGCGTTTCAGGCCGGTGTAAAGCCATTCATCATCGGTGACATCGTAAAGATCCTGCTCGCCGCTGCGGTGCTGCCCTCAGGCTGGGCACTGTTGAGACGCCGACCTTCAAACGGCGCCTAGTGTCGTATCTCTCAATTGACTTTACAGGCTTCTTTTGGCGCGGCTTCGCCCGCCCTGCCTCGGTCTTTAGAAAATCCTTTAGAAGAATTTAGCGAGACCTTAAGGACTTTTAGCACGCTCTGGGTTAAACCTTGACACACCGAAGAATTAGCTGGATTTGAGGAGAAAACCCATGAAACATGCAAGCCCTGAAATCGTGCGGCGATTCTGCGTCGTGTTGATGCTGACGAGCCTCTTGATTCCTCTTACCTCACGGATGCCGGCAAAGTCATCCGGAGTAAAAGAAAATGTTTTGAAAGCGAGAACCGCGCCTCCGTCCGAAGGCGAAACTCGAATGCGAGTTAGCGAAGCCTATGGAAAAATGCCGCTGAGCTTTGAGCCTAACCGGGGGCAGACTGATAAAGCTGTAAAGTTCCTCTCGCGCGGGCCGGGTTACACACTATTTCTCACCTCGACCGAAGCAGTCCTGCGCCTAAACAAATCTGAGGACAGCGGCGCAGACAAGTCTCCCTTGAAGAAAACAAAAGGGGACATTCCGAAGCAGGAGCAAGCCTTCCTGCGGATGAAGTTGGTCAACTCTAACCCCGCGCCACAAATCGCCGGGGAGAACAGGTTGCCGGGCAAGAGCAATTACTTTATTGGCAACGATCGAACAAAATGGCGCCCGGACATCCCGCGCTTTAAAGGAGTGCGTTACAGCCAAGTCTATCAAGGCATCGACCTGGTCTACTACGGCGCCAGCCAGCGCCAGCTTGAGTATGATTTCGTCATCTCGCCGGGCGCGAATCCGGAACGCATCAGGCTCAGTTTTGAGGGAGCAGACCACGTCACACTCAACGAGGCGGGCGAGCTGGTGCTGACCATCAAAGGCGGCGAGATCATCCAGCATGCACCCGTCGTTTATCAGGAAGCGAACGGAGCGAAACAAACCGTCGCGGGCCACTATGCCTTGATGAGCAGTGACGAAGTAGGCTTTGAGGTGGGCGAGTATGATCGGAGTAAGCCGCTGGTGATCGATCCGCAACTCATTTACGCCACCTATTACGGCGGCACCGACGTTGATTCTGGCGAAGGCATCGCGGTGGACTCATTCGGCAATGCCTATGTTGCAGGCGAGACCGAGTCGCCAGACCTTCCTTTTGAGACTCTTATTCATAACCAGTTCAACCCCGGCGGAAGTTCTCCTGGGCTTGATGCGTTTGTCGTGAAATTCAACGCCAGCGGCACAGACATAATTTACGCGACTTACCTGGGTGGTCGCTTCGACGAGGTCGGGTTTGCTATTGCAGTTGCAAGTAACAACAGGGCAGTTGTTACAGGGGGAACAGGCGACTCCTTGAGTAGTGATAATAGCAGCAACAACTTTCCCATTACCGCTAATGCTTTTCAGGTGCATCCGAGCCTCTTTAACGATGCCTTTGTAACGATGCTCAGCGCGGACGGCAATTCACTCGTTTATTCCACTTTCCTGGGTGGGTCAAATAGAGATTTTGGTGCGGCCGTCACGGTAGATCGTTCAGCTAAGATTCACATGACGGGCGTGACAAGCTCGACAGATTTTCCCCAAAGAAACGGCTTCCAGCGAACATGCGGAGGCAGCAGGGATGCGTTCGTCACCAAGCTCGATCCATCGCTAAGTGGTAGCTCCTCACTACGATACTCCAGCTTTCTGGGCAGCAGAGATGATGATAAGGCCTCAGCTATCGCCGTAGACAATGCAGGGATTACTTATGTGGGCGGAGCCACCTACGGAACAAATTTTCCCGTCAAGAGTTCTGGAGGTCAGCACCCTTTTCAGAGCGTAAACAATGGCGTTAATGAAAATGGCTTTGTCGGTGAAGATGGCTTTGTCGCCAAGGTTAATACCAATGTGGCCGGCGTAGACTCGCTCGTTTATTCAACCTATTTTGGTGGTGATGATACTGATGCTGTCACTGCCATCGCCGTGGAACCCGCTACGGGGAGAGTTTTTATAACCGGGCATACAAGATCAACAACATTCCCGCTACAGAATGCTTTTGACTCAACCCTGGAAGGCAGAGACGCTTTCGTGGCGAAGCTCGATGAGCAGGGCGCCGGGCTTTTCTATTCGAGCTTTCTCGGAGGGGAATCTACTCAAGTAGGCGGTGGCATTGCGATTGACTCTGCCGGAAACGCCTATGTCACGGGAGAGACCTCTCCGGACTCAACTTTTCCTTCTGTCAATCCGTTTGTCACAAACGCAAACGGCTCAATGTTTCTGGCAAAGATTGAAGCCACTCAGTCAGCCGCTGTCGCGCCGAAGCTTCTCTACTCATCCAGATTTGGTGGAAGTTCAGCGGGCAGTGCGATTGCTCTCGACTCCAAAGGCAATGTTTACGTCACGGGTTCTACTAATGGTGGCCTTAACGCAACGCCCGGCGCATTTCAGTTTTCCAATGTCGGCCTTAGTGATGCCTTCGCCGTCAAGGTGGGTTCAACCTTTCCCGACACTATTGGAATCTATGTTCCTGCCGCGGGAGTTTTCGGGCTGCGGAACTCCAACACCCCCGGTTCCTCGGACATTGGTGTCCTACCTTTCGCCGGAGTAGCGCCGGTCGATCAACCGCTGGCGGGCGATTGGAACGGCGACGGTATTGATGATGTCGGCATCTTCCGCGATGGCACTTTCCTCCTGCGACAGCCAGTCACGGTCGTAACGGTCATCAATGGAGTGCCAGTGTCGCAAACCGTAATCACCGTGATTAGTATCCCCTTCGGGGATGCGGGAGATATTGCCGTCGTTGGCGACTGGAACGGGGATGGTATTGACGAGCCCGGTGTCTTTAAGCCTTCAACCGCGCGCTGGACACTGCCTTTTCACGATCCCGACAACCCCGGATCCACCATCACTAACTTCCCCTTTGGGCAGGCGGGAGACATCCCGCTGGCTGGTGACTGGGACGGCGACGGCAAAGACGGCGTCGGCGTCTTTCGAGTCTCAACCTTTCTCTTGACCAACTTAAGGGAACCGGCGCCGAGCGCGGACTTCACAATGGTCTTCGGGCTTCCAGGTGAAAGACCAGTGATCGGCGATTGGAACGGTGATGGCGTGGATAGCATTGGCGTTTTCTTCATCGACAACACCTTCCTGTTAGTGAACACCAACATCAACGGCAGCATCTTTGGTCCGGATTTGAGTGTCAGTTTCGGTCAGGCGGGAGATATCCCCATCGCGGGCGATTGGGACGGCAAGCCTCCGACAGACAATCCGCCCAACAGTGGCGTCAATGATCCAAGCGATGGGTCGAGTCAGGTCGGGCAGACGCAAACATTCACCACTACCTGCTCCGACCCGGACGGCTGGCACGACATTGCCACCATTGACTTCAAGATTGCGAAGAGCGACGGCAACGGCAACGACGTGCCGCTTGCGCTCTGGGTGCAGTTTGATGAGAACCGCAATCTGATTCGCTTCTACGACCCGGACTTGCAGGCGTGGAGCGAAGGCGCGCCGGGTGCAAACCTTACGTTTGAGAGCCGGTTCGCTAAACTTTATCTGGCGCAGACCAGCGTGCAAGGCAGTGGGCCGCGCGGACCCAGTGTGCAGATCACCTGGACGGTGGTCTTCAAAGACGCTGCGATAATGAACAACTACAAGCAGTACTTGATGATCACCGATGACTCTGGACTGAGCACCAGCTTTGACAAGGTCGGCTCCTGGAGCGTTGTCAGATAACTGATCTGCCGAAAAGCAATTCAAGTTCTTCAATAGCACCTCCATGAAGGGTCACGAGGTTGCCGGCATGCACATCCTCAAAGTCCGTTCACATCAGCGCGAAGAGCTGGTTGAGTTCACCGACGAGGTGCAGCGGAAGCTGACTGAGTCCGGCGCAAAGGAAGGTATCGTTGTGCTCTATGTGCAGCACACCACCGCCGGCTTGACCGTAAACGAGAATGCCGATCCGGATGTGCCGCGGGATATGCTGCACGCTTTCCGCACTCTGCTTCCGCAGCATGGCATGGGCTTTCGCCACGGCGAAGAAAACTCGGACGCGCACATCAAGGCAAGCCTCGTCGGTTCGACGGTAACTATCCCTTTCATAGACGGCAAGCTTCTGCTCGGTCGCTGGCAGGGGATCTTCCTTTGTGAGTTTGACGGTGGGCGCGAACGCAAAGTGATAATGATGGTTCGTTAAAGTTTCGCAGGCAAACAGTCGCAGTATTCCAACATCCCTTGATCACTGACAATTCACATCTGGGACACTCGGGCACATGACAGGCAAGCACCAGATAATCGTTTCTGCCGAAAACAACGCCTACACCGGGTGGCAGTGCAAGCTGTTCTATTTCTCTTGCGTCACCCGGATGAATCATCAGCCGATCATTATTGTTCACGACTCAGGTCATGACTGGCATCCGGACTTCTATGATTTGGCGAAGGCCGGATGCGCTCTTTATCCGGCGCCGAGTTACCGCGTTAACTGCGATGGCGATGACTACGCTCCGCGCAATAGCGCAGGTAGCCTGATTCACGCCGCCGAACTCTTTGCCGGCCAGGATGTACTCATCGTGCTTTGTGACCCGGATATGATCTTTGCGCGCCCGGTGGAATTTCCTGAAATACTTTCCGGCGAGTTCAGTTCGTTTATGAACTACGATCGGGATTTTGTCGCCGGCGCTCTGACAAAGCTTAGGATCGAACGAGCCACACTTGATCCGGTGAAGGAGTCGCTGCGTTGTAGTGTGCCTTACGTCGTTCCGGTGACACAGGCGCATGAGCTGGGCACCATATGGCTGAAAGCGGTTGATGCTTTTTCTCCGCGCCGATGGGAAGACATCATGTATGCGTTCGGCCTGGCAGTAGTAAAGCTGGGACTCAAACTAAATGTCACTCATCTCGCCGATCATAATTATTGGCCAGATGCGAAACTGAAGGGGGCGATGATTCATTATGCCTATGGTGACGAGCGTTGGACCAAGCGGAATTATTTCCGAGAAGAGGCAGTGCGTGATCTCTGGAATCCAACGATCGAGGCGCCCGAAGAAACGATAATGGGCGAGCTGCTGGCGCAAATCAGAGAGGCAAGAGAATTCTATCGTGACGCGTACTTTCCAAATCAGCAGAAACCCGCGCGTAAGCAAGGGCTCATTACCGAAGCCTCACCTCGGCAAGCCTCTTGACAGCCCTCCCAGACGGTCGGGCTCCTGCTAAATCCACTTGACAGGGGTGGGACCGTTTATCCAGGACACCAAAACAAATTTCTCGCCACTGGTCACGGGTTCACTGCCATGCAGATAGTTTGAAGGAAAGACAATTGCCTTGCCCGCCTCCGGCATCGCGGCGTAGTTGAGCCCCGGGAACGATGTCATGCCACCAGTAAAACCGTCGTTGAGGTAACACACGACGCTGAAATAACGATCTTCAAAGCCAGGCCCTGTGTCCAGGTGCGGTACGTAGTGATCGGTGAGGCCATATTTTAGAATGTGCGTTCCCGAGTAGCTTGCGAGATCGACCTGCCAGTGCTGGTTAACGAGCGGCACCAGGATCGACTCCATCCGGCCTTCAAACTGGCGATGGAACTTTTCAGCGCCGGTAGTGGCCAACGCGCTCGCCGAACGAATGTTCGGACGCGTCAAAACCCGGTAGTGGACAGAGTCCTTCGCGTCTCGCACCAGGGCTGCAGCCCAGCCGTCGAGATGCTTTAGCTCTTCGACTATCGCTTTGCATTCCGCCGGCTCGTAAAGCTGCGCCGAAATCACGCCTCGTGATTCTTCTTTGTAACCAATCATCTCAGCCACAAATCCGTTTCCGGGAGGGCGCCAAAGATCCTTTCAGACAGACAAAGCAGTTCGCTATCGCGGAAAAGGTTTTTGAATACCGGGTCCTTTGCAAAGTAACGCCAGCGTTCGAGCACTTTCATCTCCAGTGCCCGGCCATCGAACTTCAGATTATCGAAAGAATCGCCCCATGTGTTCGGCCCCCACCTGGCAACTTCTGTTAACCCCTTGTCCGCCGAAATTAGTCCTAAGTGTCCGGCCATCTCGTGGCGATACTTTTCGTCAGTGAACCAACTATTGTAGTTGAGGAAAACTTTTGGCGCCGGGATGAAATTAGTTAGCCCCAGAAACTCTCTCGCGTAAGATTTCCATAATCCGGGTAACACTCTGGTGGTCCATTCCATTTGCGGCGTCCACTTCGTTCCATTTACCGCCCACCTGTATTTGCTGGCAAAGTTATTGAATGGATCGCGAATAATTAACACATAAACAGAGCGTTCGCTTTTGCCGAACCACCTGATCTTGTCATCCAGAAAATCGACTGTGAACAACTTACCAAGGTCACGGTCCTCGTAGTTGTAGATCAACAAGTCTCTGGGGACCAGACCAGTCTTCTGGTTCACGCCGCACGTTAGAAATGGATTCAGATTCGGGCGACAGTCATTGAGAAAACACGAGGGTCCCCCGGAGTTTGACACTATCCAATTGATGATGGCGTGGTGCCCGCTTCTCTGAAGGGCCGTCACACACATTTCATTGCGATTCCGATAAGCCATTCCTAATTCAGTTGAGCGCGGGGTAAAGACACAGGTCAGTTCCGCGCGAGCCCATCCGGGAGCGCATCGCGCAGCTCTCGCTCAGCAATCTCGTGGCCAGGGTAGCTCAGTTCTCGAGACCCAGCCGCGAAGGCCTATGCGAGATATCCTTCCGGACTACTCGCCACTGGCTGTTCCGGCGGAAGCGCCGGCGCCTTAATAGGCGACTCGGGCGGTAAAGACGGCGCCAACGGTGGCAACGGTTCCTCGGGTGGCAACGGCCCTTCTGGTGGAAGAGGCTCTTCTGGTGGAAGGCCTCCAGACCCCTGCAGCGAAGGAGCTGCAAGCTTTTGCGACCCGGCCGACACATTCGCGCCTGATTCGATCGGCGCGAAGGCGTGACCGTTGCCGCTAATTAGCTCTTGTGGCAAAGCAAACACCATTGCGGATAACAACTCATCCTTTAGCGGCTCTCCGAATTCACGAAATACTTTCGACACGGCCGCCAAACACTCAAGGCGTAATCGGTTGTTCATCTGAAATCGGAAACGAAGGTTCTCGACGTCTCGCAAGGATTCGCGTGGTTCCATGGGTAAGGTCTCCTTTCAAGAGAGGAAAATGCATGAGACTTAAAGACTAGACGGTAACGAAGTGTCCCGATAGAGGCTTGGGTTGGCGCGGAGTCTATACTCAATATCACGCTTTTTCAAGCTAAGATTAGGATTTGAAAATAAATCGTCCGGCTGCCCATGTGAGTTTGAGGTTTGCTCAGCGCGCTTCGCATTCTGATGAGGCTGCCCTTATCCCTTCACCAATAACTTCTCTTGCGGCAACATGGCAGGCATGCCCTTGTGTTGCCAGCAGCGCACCGGCCCGTGAACGCGGCGCGAACACGGCGTGCCCTTCTTAGTGCGCGCGCCGCAGATGTAAATAACCTCCTCGGGACCGCCCGATTGATTATTAGCTTCATTATTACCTTGACTGTTACGTTCAACCGGATTACCAGCTGAACCATTGGTGCTGTTTGGTAACTGCGTTGCCGGTGCGCCCGAAGCTATCGCGATAGGAATGTCCGACAAGGGTGACTTAGCAAAACGCTGAACGATCAAAGGCGGCGGCGACGGGCGAAGATACCGGCCAAAGCTGAAGCCTGCGATAAGCAATACGGCGCACAAGAGAAACGGAACAGTCAGTTCTTCCTTTCGAAAGCGAACGCCGCAGTCGTCACAGAACCTGCGACTGGTCCAGGGCCGCCATATCGCGCGCCCGAGCCGAGTGCCACATTCAGCGCAAAAATTGGCTTTGTACATGGTGAGAACTCCGTGAAGAAGTATGGACGTTGGTCCTGGCGCTCAGGATGGATACTGAATGCAAGGTTGACACACGAGCCAGGCGCGAAATCAAGTTTTGTCCCAGGCGATCTTCAGCAGTTCGCGCGGATTATATTTGGATTTGAGGACGCCCACAAGATTTTCGCCGAGGAGTGATCTTGCTGCTCAATTCCCCTCAAGCAACTCGCAGCGCGTTTGCCGCGTCCGAGAATGTCATTAACCGGCGCGAAAGGCTTCTTCGGTTGCCAATCAGGCGTAACGAATTGCATACTCAACTGCTGAAAGA